>JAHEDW010000016.1 GCA_024641025.1 Gallionella sp. | reverse complement strand
GATAGTACCTACATACGGCAGAACGGACTTGAGCACGGGGATTAGCCAGGCAGGCATGTTTGACTCCTAACTGTTATGGCCGGACCTAGCGGTCAGCACTATTGAAAAAATACGCATGCGAATCCAAGATAAAACCTACTTCATTCGGAGATCCGCTGATATCCTTGCAGCAGATGCATGGTATTACAAAATACCAAAGCTTACTTACTCTGAATGCAGCAGCACATATACTTTTTAAATTGGGGTAAGGTAGTTGAAACAGACTAATGGCTACACAATCAAATACCCCTTGATCACCCGCAAAGGAGCAGATCCATGCGTATCGGCTTTATCGGCATCGGCAACATGGGCAGTGAAATGGCACGTCACCTGCTCGCCGCTGGGCACAACATCACCACCTATGTTCGAAGCACGCGTTCACGCGAACGCGCCAGCAGTCTTGGCCTGAGCCCTGCCCTTACTCCCGCTGAGGTGGCGGCGACAAGCGATGTGTTGTTCACCATCATTACCAGTGGGAAGGATGTTGAAGCAATCGCCCTCGGGCCGGAAGGAGTCCTCCAAGGTGCGCCTCCAGGGATGATATTCGTCGACATGAGCACGATTTCGCCGGTTATCACTCGAAAAGTTGCAGATCATCTACGCGAAAATGACATCGCCATGCTCGATGCACCCGTCTCGGGAGGCGTTGCAGCAGCAAAGTCAGCATCGCTGACCTTTTTCGTTGGCGGCGACACGATAATTTTGGAAAAAGTACGGCCGTTTTTGGAATTGATGGGCAAGTCCATATTCCACATGGGTCCGTCAGGTACCGGGCAGGTGACCAAACTCGCTAACCAGATATGCCAGCTTGCCAATCTGCAGGGCACTGCCGAGGCATTACAGTTTGCAAACTCGCAAGGCGCCAATATCGGCAAGGTGCGCGAAGCGGTCTTGGCAGGTTATGGTGCCAGCCGCATGCTCGATGTGCTGGGAAAAAAGATGGTGGAGCGCGACTTTACCGCAGGAATTGTTGCTGCCCTGCACCATAAGGATATTGGTGTGGCCCTCGAAATCGCTCACGAGGCAGGCTTGGCGCTACCGATCACCGCGCAGGTGAAGCAACAACTGAACGCGCTGATGGGTTGCGGCTTTGGAGAACAGGATACAAGCTCACTGCTGCTAGTGCTCGAACAGATGGCGGGACAAAAGTAGTACGGAGGCTTGCATTGACCAAAGCCGACAGAACATAGAAAAAATACAAAGCACCATGTGGATACAAAAAGAAATTCATTTAAGGCCAAGAGAACGAGGCTTTCACCTGATCACAGACGAACTAATGCGCGAATTGCCTGAGCTGCGCACGCTCAAGATTGGCATGATGAATATGTTCATTTTGCATACATCAGCATCTTTGACGATCAACGAGAATGCCGACCCAACGGTGCGTCAGGATTTCGAAAGCTATTTCAACCATGCCATTCCTGAAGACCAACCATATTACAAACATCAGGATGAAGGCCCTGACGACATGCCCGCACACCTAAAATCCAGCCTACTCGGCAACAGCCTGAACATCCCAATAGCAGATGGGCGACCAAGATTAGGAACATGGCAAGGAATCTATCTGTGCGAACACAGGAACAATAGTGGTAGCCGCAAGCTGATTGTGACGATACATGGCGAGTAGGTACTCCCCCTTAATGCACATCAAAATGAAACTTATTATCTATTCTGCCCTCAATCGATGAGCATACTTCATGGTCGATAATCCGAGTTGCATAATGCCTGCACCAGCCAAATTTTTACTGGTAATTGTGGCAAACCTCGACAAGAACTGCAGCGATTTTATGGGAGCGTTGAAAATCGCCAATGAGGAGGCCAATCAGTGCTTGGGCAGGTACATGCTGTCGTCCTGGTTTGATCTTGACCGAAATTCGGAGTCGCCACAGCACGTCAGCGAATGTCATTCGGAATGCGCGCTATCTGGCTATGTGAACTACGGCATCAATCATGGCACAACGCTCAAAGTGGATATTAAAGACGGACGCTTCGTATTTTTATTGTTCCCGTGGATCTATAGAAAGCATTCAGTTGAATAACACATCCTCCCAACCCTCTTCCTTTGCCTTGTTTAATCTCGGCTTTCGTCCGTTCTTTCTGTTTGCGGGCCTATTTGCACTGTTGTCGATATTGGCTTGGGGCGGCATTATTGTCTATGACTGGCCTACGCCACAGTTGCCATTCAAGCCGATTCAATGGCATGCGCATGAAATGATTTATGGTTATGGTATGGCTGTTGTTGCCGGGTTCTTGTTGACTGCTGTGCGCAACTGGACCCATATCCAGACTATACAAGGATTTCAACTTGCAGCGCTGTCGATCCTATGGCTTGGGGCACGGGTGACAGGTTGGATACTACCCGGGCAAATACTACCAATGATGTTACTGGATATGATGTTCGATCTTTGGCTCATCGCCGCGATCTTCAGCCCTATCCAGCGCGCAAAACAGTATCAGAACATGGGCATCGTATCCAAACTGGTGCTGCTTATGCTGGCAAACCTGTGCTTCTATCTTGGCGTGTCAGGTTTTCTGGAGCAAGGCATTGCATGGGGCCTGTATTCCGGATTGTATGTGCTGCTCGCTCTGGTCTATACCATGGCGCGACGGGTGTTGCCCTTTTTTATCGAACGCGGTGTCGGTTATCCAGTGGCGCTAAAGAATTGGGCGTGGATAGATCGTTCTAGTCTCTACCTGTTCTTACTGTTCTTGATTGCCGATGTGTACTGGCGGTATGTTCCGGTCAGCGCCGCACTCGCTGGATTGCTGTTTGTGATCCATACGATTAGGCTAGCGGGTTGGCACACAACTGGGATATGGAAAAGACCGTTGCTGTGGGTGTTATACCTCGGATATGGTGGCACCGTATTCGGATTCCTTCTGAAAATGCTTGCGCCGTTCACAACCATTTCTCCGTCCCTTGCTTTGCATGCATTCGCAGTCGGAGGCATTGGAATGATCACTGCTGGTATGATGGCACGTATCTCACTTGGACACACTGGTCGCGACATTCAGCAACACTCGCGGTTGCTTGCACCTGCATTCATCTCATTGTTCGTGAGTTACGTTGCGCGGGTAATCTTGCCGATGATCGCACCTGAGCATTACTTGCTGTGGGTGGGCATCGCTCACGCAACTTGGTTGATAACCTTTTCATTGTTCCTTTGGATATACGCACCCATCCTGATCAGGCCACGCATAGACGGCATGCACGGGTAGTGATTGGTAAAATAACGACAAATTGCTCTTGTAATCAATGACCACATCATCTGTCATGCCAGACACGCTACCCGATACACTTCTCTTTATCGCTCCCGGATGCCCGCACTGCCACACCGTTTTACGGGGGCTGAATGAGCTGGAAAAGCTGTCCCTGATTGGAAAACTTCGTGTAGTAGATGCAACCAAGCATCCCGAACAGGCTGAGGAATACGGCGTGCGCACCACCCCTTGGCTGCGTCTGGGTCCGTTCACGCTCACTGGCGCAAACAGTCTTGCTGAACTGAAACGATGGGCCGAGTGGGCGAATGGAGAAGAAGGTATTGGGCACTATGTAGAACATCTCTTGAAGCAGGGCAGTTATAAGCAGGCCATGGCATTTATCGAAGCAGATACCCAGCGCCTCAAGCCACTGCTCGCAACCATCGCCAACCCCAAGGCCAGAATCGGAGTTCGGCTTGGCGTAAGCGCACTACTGGAAGCACATGCCAATACCCCAGTACTACGCCAACTGCTACCGCAACTGGCCGAACTCACCCGTCATGCCGACCATCGCGTGCGCGCAGACGCATGCCATTTGCTCGGCCTCACCGGTAGCTCAGCAGCATTCACTCATGTTGAAGCCTGCCTGAAGGATGTTCACGAAGAAGTTCGCGAAATAGCGAAAGACGCGATGGAAGCCCTGGAAAAGCAGAAAGCAAGAACCTGATGTGAATCTATGCCCTTAAGCTAACTTCCCGAGGAAGAAATGCCTATCAGGCACAACCCAGGATACTTGCCAAATCTTGATTCTATAGAATACGTCGCGGAACACGCTTTAGAGAACCATTATTTTGCAGGCTTGAAAATGCTGACAACTTTCACGCTCGGCGTTTCGCCATCAGCATAGTAAGGCTTGGCTTGATCGAAGTTAAGCGCTTCGGCCAACTCTCTTTCACGGGTAGAAATCAAACCAAAACAATCCTTGATCTCTTGGATAGTGTTTTCCGACAGTGGGTTGGTGCGTCCACCAAGAGGCGTTACGTCTTTGACAATGTTTCCCAAGGTCTTGCGCATCTGGCGCAAGATACGTTGTTCTTTGCTTAATTCAACCATGTCCATGGATATACCTTCCAAAGCGAATATCAAGTGGTAACTTTACTGGAAATACAGGAATCGGGTTTGAATTATTTTCTGCACATTCAATATAACTATAGCAATGAAAGTCATGTGATATTTACTTCGACATCCTCTATATCGAAAATGAATGGAAATCTGGATATTCATACCGACACAGTTTCAGGTAACTCAGGCAGCGCCTCCGCGAGAAAACCACCGGACTGATGCTTCCACAATGCCGCATAAAGACCATCGCGGCTCAGTAATTCGCTGTGTGTACCCTGTTCGACGATCTTGCCGTGGTCAATCACGATCAATCGATCCAGGCGCGCTATGGTAGATAGTCGATGTGCGATGGCAATCACAGTCTTGCCATGCATCAACCCAATCAACTGTTCCTGTATATTGGACTCTATCTCGCTATCGAGAGCCGATGTAGCTTCGTCCAGCAACAGGATAGGTGCATCCTTGAGGATAACGCGGGCGATCGCTACACGCTGGCGTTGCCCGCCCGAGAGTTTCACACCACGTTCGCCCACATGTGCCTGATAGCCTTCGCGACCATTCCAGTCACGCAAGCCGAGGATGAATTCATGAGCTTGCGCCTTGCGCGACGCTGTCTCTATCTCGGCTTGCGTTGCCTGCGGACGACCGTAGCGTATGTTATCTGCGATCGATCGGTGTAGCAGGGACGTGTCCTGGGTGACCAGCCCGATTTGCGCACGCAGGCTTTCCTGGGTGACATGCCGAATATCTTGTCCATCTATGGTTATGCATCCGTTCTCAACATCGAAAAACCGCAACAGCAAATTGACCAGCGTCGATTTTCCGGCGCCGGAGCGTCCGACCAGCCCGATTCTTTCACCAGAACGAACAACCAGGTCGATGTTATCAAGAACGGGCGTATCTCGATTATGCTTGCCTGCCCCGTAACTGAAACTTACTCGATCAAAACGAATCTCTCCGCGGCTCACTATGAGCGGCTTGGCAGAAAACTCGTCAACCAAGCCATGAGGTACGGAGATGGTCTCCATCCCATCCTGCACAACACCAATATTTTCGAAGATACTCGCCACTTCAAAGGATACCCAGCCAGCCATGTTGGTTATCTGCCATACCAGCGGTAATGCTGTCGCCACTTGGCTGGCACTGATCATATTTTGCACCCAAAGACTAAGGCCGATGACCGTGGTACACACTAGCAAAAGCGCATTCAAGGTTTGCAGGGTGAACATGAACCGACTTGTCATGCGCATGTGCCGGGAAGTAGCCTCCTGATGTTCGTCCAAAACCTCGCGAACGTAGTCGTCCTCGTCAGCCATACGGGAAAATAGTTTTACGGTCAGGATGTTTGTGTAACTGTCGACAACACGTGCCATCACCATTGAACGTACATCCGAACTCTGCTTTGCAAGTTCGCGCAGTCGCGGCACAAAGAATCTCAGGAAGATTGCGTACGATATAAGCCAGATGATCGCGGGGATTGTCAGCCTCCAATCGAAGCCGAGCAACAATACTAATGTCAAAATGCCGTAAGTTGATAGATATAAACCCGCACGGATTGCAGACATCACGCTATCGCGTAATGACTGCGCGGTCTGCATGACACGATTAGCAATACGCCCTGCAAAATCCTTCTGGAAAAAAGGCCAGCTATGTCGCAGAACATGCCAGTGGCTTTGCCAACGCACCAGACTGGTGATACCCGGTATCAGCGTATTGTGGCGTATCGCAATGTCCGAAAACTGGAGCAATGGACGTACGATCAGCACTACTATTAACATCATGACCAGCATTGAAGTTTGCCCCGCCAAAGCCTCGGCACGATCCCGCGCTTCCATCAACGCAACCAACTGTCCGACGAAGATGGGAATACACATATCCGCTAGCGCGACACTTAGACTGGTAACAACCATGGCAAAGTAAGGCCACGGCGTCTGACCGATAAAATGCCAGTAGAAAGACAACAACCCGCTCGGAGGCGTTATTGCTGTGTGTTCACGGGTACCACGTATGAGGGATTCAAGAAACCTGAACATTGTTATTTTGGCTTTTTATGCGCGCGAGACTAATTTAATTGGCTAAAAGTGCGGGAAGCAATTCTCTGTGTCGTCGTACATTGACAATCCCAAATGATTAGATTGACTGGATGGCCTGGCAATACCTCTAGCATTAAAAAAGTGTAATTAACGAATATTCCAAAAATAGGATGACTGAACTGATGAACCAAATAAAGTTTAACCGCTTTGCATCCTGATATGGGTTTAATATTAAGTAACAAACCAGTTCTCAGCACTGCCTCCTCATGCAGCGCTCTCACTCTCAGAATTCAAAGTTCAATCAACCGCGTTGCCACTGGCTATTGTCGACAGATGACATGATGTTTGCAAAGATGGAGTATAGTTTCAGTCCATACTTTGTATTCAAAATTACGCGCCAAGGAGAAATTAAATGGCAACTGCTACAGTAAAAGTAGAACAGATCAGCAGCACCGCATCCAAAGGCAATGCCCGCGGACATGAATTAGTCATGGATCGCCCCGAGGCCAAAGGTGGTACTAATGAAGGCATGATGGGTGGAGAAGCGCTGTTGAATGGCCTAGGAGGGTGTTTTATGAGCAATCTTTTGGCCGCTGCCAAGGCACGTAATATCGAATTAAAAAATGCCCGAACAGTTATTGAAGGTGACATGTCTGATGCTCCATCACGATTTACCGCGATCCGTATGATGGTATCTGCCCAGTGCGATCCTCAGGAAGAACTGGATAAATTGATCACCATTGCTGAACGTGGATGCATTGCAGCCAATACTTTACGGTCTGCAGTTGAGCTGAGCATCAAAGTCGTTTGATGGGCCCACTTTCATTCATGCAACAAATCTGATTTAGGCTTGAAACACTGCAAGGGCAAACCTAAAATGCGGCCGCACAAGTTGCAGGGCACCTGAAAATTCCCGCAATCTGACTTGTAAATCAACCAGCTACCCCATAGTATTAACCAAAAATAGCATGTATTCGTACGCCTATTCCGGCTTTTGAATTCCGGCTGAGATGCTACCTTTGCGTTAAGCCAATCCAAATGATGCGTATCGAACTTCATCTGGTTGGGTATATATAGTAACGATTTATCTCGCGATTAATATTCAACAAAAATGGGGGGAGATATGTACGCTTCAGGTCAATTGCTAAGCGCAATCATGTTGGCGGTCGCTACCGGGAGTTTTTTCTGGGTTTACAAGGTAACTTCGGTATCAGCGTTCAAACACCGCAATCAGGATCGACGCCTATATCCTAGGCCACATGCACATGACCGCCGAAACCAGAAGGAGCCTATTGACTGGAGTGTCACGGCGTCCTGGCTTCGCCGAATTGTATGGATCACCGTTGCGATTGTTATGTTGATGGATTTTGCGGGCACCTTCGAGCCGATAATCGGATTAATCTAATCAATTTGCCTATCTTCGCCCATAATTTTCAGACAGTTCTGCCTAGGTTGACCCTTAGTTCGGATAGATCGATCGAGTGTTGCAATCCTTATGTACTGGCCTATTTGTTGTTTTCAGGTACAGACTGATTGAGAAACCACCTCAAGAAAAGGATTGCCAGAAATATACAAAGCACGTCACTAATCAGACAATGCTAACCCGATATAGACAATACATTAAGCGAATCGGTTTGAATGTGCGTCGCCCATAATGTTGGATGGAGCAACTAGTAACGGCACACGACAGGAAATACAAACATCCCATCTGGATAACAATGTACCCAAGCCTTACTGGCAGAAGCCATTAATCTTTTCAGCTGCACGCAATTTTGTAGGATTGAATGAGCCATCAAAAACTTTATCTACTTGAACTAACACATCGCTAAGTATCCTGTGTTAAATTTGATGAAGTACTGTGACAATCCGACGCATCTTTTCAAAGGGGCATACACGATGAAACTCGATCTGCTCTCCAAATATTTTCTCACTGCAACATTTGTTTTCTTTCAGCTAAACACTCATGCCGCATCGCAAGCACCGGTTGCTGGCGAGAACGGCATGGTGGTGACTGCACATCACCTGGCGACGCACGTCGGTATCGATATATTAAAGGCCGGGGGTAATGCGGTCGATGCAGCAATCGCGGTCGGCTACACGCTTGCTGTGGTTTACCCTGCAGCAGGAAATCTTGGTGGCGGTGGGTTCATGACGATACTACTAGCCGATGGACGCAAGACTTTCCTAGATTTCCGTGAAAAGGCACCGCTAGCAGCTTCCGCGAGCATGTATCTCGACCGAGAGGGCAACGTCGTGCCAGGCCTCAGCACCTCTGGCCATCTCGCAGTTGCCGTTCCGGGTACGGTATCTGGAATGGAAGCAGCGTTGTCAAAATACGGCACGATGAATCGTGCACAACTGCTATCGCCGGCAATCAAGTTCGCACATGAAGGATTTGTCCTCGAGCAAGGTGACATCGACATGTTGACGACCGCTACCGATTCCCTAAAAAGGGATCCAGCGTCAGCATCGATATTCTTGAATAATGGCGAACCATTAAAGGTCGGTGATAAGTTGGTGCAGAAAGACCTTGCTAAAACATTACGAAGAATCAGCGATAAAGGAGCAGAAGGTTTTTACAAGGGAAGAATCGGAGCAGCAATTGTCAAAAGCAGCTGGTCTGGCGGGGGCATCCTCATGCAGGCAGACCTGGATCGCTATCAGACTCGTGAGCTCGAACCGATTGTGTGCAACTATCGCGGCTACGACATCGTCTCGGCTCCTCCGCCGAGTTCAGGTGGCGTAGCATTGTGCGAGATGCTGAACATACTCGAAGGCTTTCCGTTGAAAGAACTAGGCTTTCGGTCAGCGCAAGGCGTACAGTATCAAATTGAAGCGATGCGGCACGCGTTCATCGATCGCAACACTTATCTCGGCGACCCGGATTTCGTTGACAATCCCCTCGGCCTCTTGCTCGACAAGGACTATGCCGCACAAATCCGAGAATTGATCGCCGCTGACAATGCCAGCTTATCCAGCGAGATCATGCCAGGCTTCCCCCCTCGGGAAGGCAGCAATACCACACACTATTCAATCATCGACAAGTCAGGCAACGCGGTGTCAGTCACCTACACGCTTAACGACTGGTTTGGCGCCAAAGTCACTGCTGCAGGCACTGGTGTATTGCTGAACAACGAGATGGATGACTTCACCATCAAGATCGGCGAACCTAATCTTTATGGTCTCGTGCAAGGCGAATCTAACGCAATAAAACCCGGCAAGCGCCCGCTCAGCTCGATGAGTCCAACCATCGTTACCAAAGATGGTCAACCGGTGATGGTGCTAGGAACGCCTGGCGGCAGCCGCATAATTACTACGGTGCTGCTCACGCTGCTCAACGTGATCGACTACGGCATGAACGTACAGGAGGCCGTAGATGCACCACGTTTCCACCAGCAATGGTTGCCGGACGTAACCAATGTCGAGCCATTTGCGCTCAGCCCGGACACGCTGATCATTCTTGAAAACTGGGGCCAGAAGTTTGGAGACCCGCCGCCGGCTAACCAAGTCGCGGCAATACTGGTCGGCGCACCCAGGCTTGGCGGCATACCGGCTGGCAGGAATCGCTATTACGGTGCGATCGATCCCCGTCGCAACTCTGGTCTGGCTCTGGGATATTGAAATTGGTTGCTAGATACTTCCTTGATCAAGCTCTCCGATGAGGAAAGCTATTAAGCAAAACAATTATTCTTCCTCAGCCAACAATCCTGTCAAAGAATAATTCTGCTTCCCTAATAATTCATAACTCGCTATTTGGAGATAGCCACCTTAAGGATGGCGAGAAATTTTTCTGCCCAAGTTATGCCAAAATTTTGTCTGCATAATTAATTTTTAAAAATTGAATTTATTTTACCTGGCTAACAATGCGCTAACTTTTGCAGACTAATCTACGTCCACTCAAATTAATTGAGTGGCACAACCCCCGGTGCCTAACCATTTATCAACTTAAGGAGGCAACATGAGTTTCAAGAATACTGTCAAAGTTATCGTTACGGCTTCTGCACTTTCTGTCCCTGCATTCTTCTCAGGTAATGCGTTTGCGATCCCAGGCTGCGGAGCCTGTGTAGTTGGAGCAGAACCAGCTTCGCATACATTCGTCAATTCAAGCACGGTATGTACTACTTGCCACGCTGCACCTGCACCGGCACCTGTAGTAACAACCAAACCAGTTGTCACGCCAGACCCTGTCGTAATAGCGGACCCAGTTGTTAAGCCAGACCCTGTCGTTACAATTAATCCAGTTGTTAAGCCAGACCCTGTCGTAATAGCGGACCCAGTTGTTAAGCCTGTTCACGTAGCAACAGTTGACCATACATCCGGTGGTAGAAATAGCCACTCTACCGGTGGCTCTCATACCGAAGGTGGCATGCATGGACTTTCTGACGATCATCGCAAGTTGACAGGTTCCGTAGCATCTGCGAACAAACGTTCCAACAGCGATAAAAGGCACCAGCGTTCAGATGACTAAGCAGATTTAAAGTAACTCCCTTTCCCCATCATTAAATTGATGGGGATTTTTTCATTTATGGATAATTGGTTTCAGGATTTGGCATCAATATTAATTCTGACCTTTTCAAAGAAAAGTAATACAATTCAACCACATCTCCACATCTTCAGGAGGAGGACAAAATGAAACGGCCTGATAATCACTCCATGACAAAATCAAAGCATTGGTTTATAGCATTATTTTTTACATTGTTGATGTCTGGATGTGGAGGCAGTGTAGACGTAGGCAATTCGCAACCAGGAACACTTGGTGTTTCCCTGACAGACATGCCTGCCTGCGGTTTTGACAAGGTATACGTTACCGTAAACAAAGTGCGAGTACACCAAAGCAGCTCGGCAACAGAAATCGATGGCGGGTGGACTGATATTGCGCTAGATCCTGCGCTTAAGATCGATTTACTTAGCCTGAACAACGGAGCGTTTGAACACCTTGGAGAAGCATCCTTGGCAGCAGGTCATTACACCCAGTTGCGACTTGTTCTCGACCCCAACACCCCCAGCGTCTTCTCTAACTCGGTTGTCCTTTCGGGAAGCACTACCGAAATCCCCCTTGTTACTCCCAGCGCATTGCAAAGCGGAATCAAGCTGATCAACGAATTCGACGTGCCATCCGGACAGCGAGTCGACCTGATGATAGATTTCAACGCCTGCAAATCTATCGTAAAGCGCAGCAACGGAAACTATGCGCTGAAACCTGTCATCAAGGTAATCCCATTTATGCTGAATGGGATTCGAGGCTACATCGATCCTGCGCTGTATGGCAGAAATGTATTGGTCACTGCACAACAAAGCGGCAACGTGATTCAATCCACCACTCCAGGCAATAACGGTGCATTCTTTCTTACGCGCCTTGTGCCGGGAAACTATGATGTCGCAATTACTGCAGATGGATACACCACGGCTGTGATAGCCAACGTACCAATCGCGAGCGTTGCAAGCATAGTTGATATCAGTACAAACTCGGAGCCGATTACTTTGATGGCATCCGCCACTAGCTATAGTGCCTCCGGCAAGGTTACTCTTGTTCCCGCCAGCACGACCGAAGTCCCCTATGTAACTGGTAGACAAGCACTTGGCGCCAACCCGACTGTGACGGTGAAATCACGAGCAGCAGATGACTTAACAGGTGACTATTCACTGATCCTGCCCATCGATGCGCCTTCGCTCGGCCAATTTTCCTTGCCTTTGCCGATTGTATTTGCTGCGCAATCCGCGGTTGCAGGCCAGTATACATTGGAAGCTTCTGCTAACGGCTACGTTACTTCACCGTCGTATCCTGTGAATTTATCATCCGGGGATACGATACAGAACTTTTCACTTTCTCTTGCGCCTCCAGCGCCATAATACAAACCGCTCTTAAAGATAATTCATCGTGAAAGTGCGGCAATAGACTGCCAAAAAAACCCCCTGGACCTGCAAAGGTCCAAGGGTCAACTCTTAACAGCTTGGGAGGAGTCAAGAGAGTTGAGGATTGGCCACGCTAACTGCCACTTAGGCCATTGCATAGCTGGTGTTGATCGTGCTGGAACTTTCACATCTCAATTCTGCGCTGATCGCATCCCACAAATTGACTTTCCTCACCCATACAATCCCTTAACTTCCCTTAAAGACCTTGTATTGGCAAGTCTGAAGAACCAACCCATAGTTAAGATTAAACCAGTAAATTCTTAAGTGAACCTTAAGGGCTTTGAAGTGGGATATCTTAGGCGCTATAGCAAACCGACCAAACAAAGCCCTGTTAGACCTTGAGAGTTGTTGTCAAACAGTAAACAATGGCACTTACAGACACCCTAAATTATCCCGGGATCAGCCAGATTTATGATTATCCGACGTGATTCCGGCATTGAAAATGCAATGATTTCCTACTTAGCTGACAATTAAGTATGCGTGAACCTTCTTCTAAATCTGCTTCTTCATGGAAAGTGTCAATCTGAATGTGGCCACCAGATCATCTTCCTGGTCAGGAACCGTTGCAATTACATCGACCACAATCTCGCTTCTCTCAACTGATGCGGCAACTTGAGTGATAAGCCTCGAAATCTCGTATCCTTGGCTACAGCAAAAATGCACATCGCCTTCCGCGCGTTTGTGGAATTCCGCACTGAAACTTTTAAAGATCATTGTGATGTTCTCGGATTGCCGTTTAATTAAATACATTGCCAGCGCTCCGACGGCGCAGTCGGCACCAACGCTGAGTGCCCCAAAATACATAGATCCGATATGGTTTCTAGCTCTTCTTCGCAAGGGAATTCTTACCACAACCTGCTCGGTCGAAATATCAATGACCGAAGGTCTGAGATAAGAAATCATTGGTATTTTGGTGAGTCCGAACAGGCGAAGAGAAATCGTAGCCCGTGCATTTTTGGAGATCAACTTACGTGCCCAGTATTTTATGGTGCTCATAGCAAAAGTATCGACAATTAATATGATTGTCGAATCGAACAGTGATTCGACCCGAACACCAATTGCACAATTATTGCAATCTAGTAAATGTAGCTACCGGTTTTCTCGATTCGGACCGAAGGTATCAAGGGCCCGACATCTAACTTCGCCTGGAACCGGTATTCAAACCGGCCATTCGGATTCCTAAGCATGTCCTGCATAAATCGCATGCCTTCGATCAAACTGACTGTTGCGATAACATTGAATTCTGCCTCACCGTAAGCCGGCACAACAGGCAGCGCATTGGCTGCACCTTCCAAAACATCGTAATCGTTCAAAAGGATTTTGTAACTGATTCCGCGCAGGTTAAGCTCGAAGGAATTCGGATTTACAACGCGCATGCCAATCTCGAATCTTGGCGTGAGACTTTGTGCTAGGAATGGTTTAAATGAAGTCACGCTTACCAAGGGTGTTTCAAAATCCGGACGTAGTGTCGTACAACCTGCAACAAGTGCAAGCCAGAAAACCAAGACAAGCAGCAATGATTTGAAACTCATGCTCCCGCTGAACAACAGTACCTTTGAGCCAAATCGATTCATTTGCTGATTATAAGTATATTTACGAGTGACATATATTGATGCATATCTGAGGCAGTTTCTGCGTGTGATAGTCCCGCCCAGCAGGCTCAGACACTTTGCGATGCCAGCACCCTGCAAGCCGTTTCAGATATTTGCGGAAGAAGGTCACTGTGATGAGAGCATGCTGGGTGGTCGAAAGCCTCCTGCTCAACTAATACTAATGGCTCTGATGTTCCTGCTATAACCGGAACAATTATTGGCACAGTGACCTTCCCACCTCATCGCCGCCAAGACAGTTTAAGCAAGTGCGATGTTTGTTTACGGCTACTGCCTCTAGGTTCTCAGTCTAGCTCGCACCAATCCGATATGACTTCTCAATTCATAGAGGTGACTCGAGAACGAGACTGGCAACCTCATATTGTTGACCTTGTTGTCGATGGCATCGAGTTCCTTACGCAGGTCATCTAGCTCGTCCTGTCGAGCATTGCGCAACCGCGTTTCCAAAAAGCGTAGTTCGCCATAAAGCCTGTAAATTCGTGATTTGACAAGCCATGTATAAATTGCTGGCGCGATCCGACTCAGAGGAATCGCGATTGCGGCCAGTGGCAGCAAGATGATAAGTACACGATTGACGAAAGTCGCGGCCCAGAACGGCAAATAGCGGTCTAGAAACGGGGGGCCTGATTCATAGAAATGCTTAGCCTGGCTGCTCATCTCGAAATCCGAGTCCTTGTCAGCAGGAAATTCCCCGGACTGTTGCAGCATGCCCGCGCCACCATGAACGCGAGAGATCACCTTGAGTACCAGATATACCAACGCCTGATTCATAGATTGGCGTGCCACCAAGGTTACAGTGGGAGCCAGCATATTTACCTCGCGTGGCGGGATGTTATTTTCCAGACTCAACGCACCTTTTGGCAAAACCAAATGATGCAGGAAATTGAACTGCCGAGAAATCGCCTCAGCTTCAGACAGGTCAGCCAGTTCCACGGCCGGCATGGCCGCTACTTTTTGTATCAGAGGTGTTGTGGGTACGCCGGACAGGAAAATCGCATCAACTGTGCCACGCCGCAAAGCATCCGCAGCTTCTTCTTCGCCAATTTCCAGCAATTTGCTGTTTTTCTCCGTAACGCCGGCCGCATCCAGCAGCATGCGGGAAAGAATGTGACAACCGCTATCGACTCGGCCTATTGCAATTCGCTTACCCTTCAGCCCGGACAAAGTTCCTACTTTTGATTTCGTGTTAAGGAATATCCATAGTGGCTCATAATAGAGGCTGCCGAACGAGGCCAGACCGACAGTCGACTCAAGTCTTGCCACCCCACCCGGCATAAAGGCCATGTCCACGCCAGATTCCTTACTGCGTAGCTCAGCGAGACTCTGCAATGGCCCATCGGATTCTCTTATTTCTAGCTTCACGCCATCCTGCTGTAGCAGAACGCCGTATAGGCTTGCGTAGGCCAGATAATTGCCATCCTGCTTGCTGATCGAAATGACGATATTCTTCGGCGGTGCAGGATCAATCAACCAATAACCAGCAACGGCAATGAGTATCACCGCAACTAGATAAGGTAATATTGCCTTGAAAGCCTCCAGAGGCAGCGAAACATGAAGTGCCTCCCGCGGCACCTTGCCATGAGACATCTCTGAATTATCGGACACAGTCTAGCCTTTCGAAAACGAACTATGCAAATTCAGCCTAGCACAGACGGCTATCATAGCAGCCTCTGCTTCCCGCAGTATTCACCGATACAGCGTATATTATCTTGCATATCTGCCAGTCGGTCACTTTAGGGACCATCGAATCGACATATGATCCAATGATCCAGTCTTGAAGAACTTGATGCTAGCCACTGATTGAATATAGCAGCATGTGGATAATCTGCATTTTCATTACTTCATTCTGCCGGGACCTGACACATTCCAATGGGATTAAGAAATCCGCTCAAGCTCTGAGCAACCGGAAAATTTGGCACTGAAATGGGAGTTATGAATTTTGCCCATAGTCTTGCCCATAAAATCTGTGGGCAAGTATGGTTAAAGAAAAAGTAGAGTTTAGTTGAAGCGGAGGACTATGATGACTTTGTCTGAGCTTTTGATTTTCTGCCAGGTGATGCCGGTGGGATGAAACCTGTCAACCTGCAGCTTATCCCCTCGATTTTTTTACCTTTCTCGTATTTGATTGAAAGGCACGTCATTATCTCTCCCTGCGAAGCAAGCTCTGACAGGTAGAGGCGCACATTTGTTCGTGAGAGTCCTGTGGCAACGGCAATCTCTGTATCGAGACGCTCACCGTTATTGCTGAGGTATTTCAAAATCTCTTTGACAGGTGTTTTTACTGTAGAGGTATGTAACATATTTGGATTATACACCAACTTTACTCATGTTCCAAGCTTTGCTAATTGACACATCTGTACTTTGCACAGAGAAAGAACACTCCCATGATCATGTGAGCCATCGCAATTATCCTTTTTTATGCCATAGGTTGGTCACGCCAATTTGTTCGATTGCCTTTTCTTTAGGTGCTCTACATGCACGATCAGTGTATCAACTGTTTCCCTTAGCAGATCAAGTTCATCAGGAGTCAGGTCATTCAACTGCTCAAGGTTGTACTCAATGGTATCGATTATTTTTTTATGAGGGCGTTGAAACGGCCTCATAAAATAGGCTGTGACAGTTGACACAATCGTACCGAAAAACAATACCGAACCAACTACAATCCATAATCCGCCGATTAACTCAGCAGCACCTGACATGGGCTTTTCAGCAATCCCCGCAGTTGAGAAGGCTGCCACTCCCCAATACAACGCCTCGCCATACGAATCAATGGAAGCACCCTCAATATTTCGCTCAGCCAAGAAGATGCCTGCAGAAAACAATAGCCATAGCACAATCAATAGAAGCGCTAATCTTGTGAACGGCGTATGCACTGAGACATCATTGATAAATCTCTTGAATCTTGAATGCTGCTTTATTTTTCTCAACGCAAAATTATTGGTCATAATTACATCACTCTAACTGTTATATTTTTTGGCTCTTACCTCGCCGATTGAGCCGGTAACCGGCGAGTATCATAAGCAGGATAAGACCAATTATGACTACTGGTGCCCATGGCCCGAACACAGAAGCACGTGTGTAAAGGTCAAAAAGTAGATAGGCCCAACCCCCCATTGCAATGTATGTGCTTACAAGCACGACCGTCAGCGTCATCCAGGCGGGGAAACTGAGAAGGTAGCCGATAGCGCTTCCGATCACCGGCCCCGTCATCCAGAATGGGAACCAGACGAAGATAAACAGCCCGAGGATCCCATAGCGGCGAACCTTCTCATGATGGCGTTCGGCAGCCTGCTGCATACTGTCAAGAAATCGTTTTAGCCTGGGAAAAACTACCAACTTGCGCATGCTAAAAACGAACACTGGATAAAACAACAACACCAGCACCGTTTCAATCCACATATTCACTGGAACTACGAGCTCGTGGCCGTAACCACCTGCATAACCTATAGACATGGATACTGCCCGACCAAAAATTACGTTTGAGAAACTCATAACACCAATCATCTGGGAGGTTTGGGGTGACCAGAAAGCGACCAGCCCCATAACGACAAGACCGGCAAGTGCGACAGCAATTCCAAACAACAAAATGAGCCCCTCATTGGTCTTGAATAAATGGCGCCAAACGAGCCTGGCTGGTTCAATATCAGAAGATGCGGAGGTAGATTCTTGTTTGTTCACGTTCATTTCTCTTCCCGAAACTCGGTCTCACGAATTACCTCACCTTCAATGATTTGCCCCCCCGGAGGATGCTTTAGCATTTGCTTCCGCTGTTCGCGGGTTTTCCACCACAGATATCCCCAAGCTACCGTACCTACGGTCAGGATGACCGAAAAAAGCAGTACCGAAAACATCAGTACTAGAGCAAATATTCCCATGGTCAATAAGAATGCAGCCACCCTACGTAATAATGTTGGGAAGTCCATGCTGGCATTAGTAAGATATTTCATATGGTTGCTTTCAATTTATTACTAAGGTTGCTTTTACAGATCCATATGGATCTGCTGTCAAGACTTGGAGGGGTATATTTTTAAGTATAGATTGATTTTATCATTGCTGTGAGATTCACTCCTCACACAGGAAGATCATCTTCAATATATGTGACTGAAGCCCATCATTTGGTCCATCAATGGTCTCTATCCCCCATAAAACGTCTTCCCCAAAGTGTTTGTTGTAGCCGCAAATTCATTTGCGATGCCAAGCCAGAATTTTTCTTGATTTCGACACCTTGCAGAAAATCGTAACTCCAGTAGAAATGGATTATGTGCGGGTATTTTCGAAAATTGATCATCCAGTCGAAATATCTTTCTAAGGCGATATTTCCGGAAATATAGTGCAGCGTAGGCCAAATGCAGTCATATTCATTGTATCGTTAGAATAAGACTTAATGAATGTCATACCTACTGAAGGATATGCTAACTCCCAGTAACGTTGTTCAACCGGTCAATATGCATTCTCCCCAACTATAGATAACGGGAAAATCGGACTTTAACTTCGGAACATTATGCATGGCTCAAATTTCATGGGAACTACTAACTCGAGTGTTCAATTCCTTCCACATTTCGCTCGGTGATTGCTCGAAAATTGCAGCTTCATCGACTGGCAGGATGTCCCAATCTCCAAGCTGAACCTCATACTCCAACTGGCCAGGCGCCCATGATGCCATGCCATGCAACACCCGCAAATCCTTGTAATGACGCTTTCCGCTCAGCAGTTCTTCCAGATATGGCAAATCATAGGCAAGATAGATGTTACTGGAAATTTCCAACGTCCTTTCTGCTGCATCTCCGCCACGAACAAGATAGGAAACTTGCCCGGGGTATACTGGCCCGCCTTCAAATAGGCTAAGCTCCTTAGCTGCTGGATACTCCGGAAACAATTTATCTAGCGTGACGCTCTCTGGACGATTAAGGATGACGCCGATGGGACCGCTCTTGCCATGCTTTGTTACCAGGAGAACAGTCTTGCGGAATCTTGGGTCTGCCATTTTCTTGCTTGCCACTAACAATATTGCTTTTGAATCCTGTTCTTGTGGCATATCCTCAAGTGAATCCGCATGCAGCATTGTTGGCCATATGAACATGAGTAACACGCTCAACAATGTCAAATGGAGGAATCGTATGTTCAACATTTGATCAATCCTTGTCGAAAATTCGTTGGCTGAGTTTGTTTTCATTAGTTCCGGCATATCCATTCACCTACCTTTCAATAATCCCTGTTCAGCATCAGTGTTTCCACCAGTCTGCTATGATGCTTCCTACTGCTGGATTAACCATATATCCATATGAACGATGACAATTCAGTCCGGCATCACTACGAAAGAAATTGTAGATCCCATGACTATGGTCTTCAATGGTTTCAACCAAGCCCAGCTCTAGCATCTCGTGGAAACCCTCGTTGAGATTTCGGTTGAGCGCTGTAACATCGCCTTCTGCCGAGAGATTTATCCAGCGCCTGATCAGGTTGGGATAATTATTTTCCCCATGTCCGCTCATACCCAGCAGCCGGCGTTTTATGTAATGCATGCCCAGGGGACTGCCAAGCGTAAGGAAATCAATTTTTCCTGTCACACATTCCTTATGCGAAATCTCCCACAATGTATCGTAGGCAATGACAGCACCGAGACTATGCCCTATCAACAGTATCTCATCTCGTCGCTCAAGCATGGGGATCATTGTCTGCTTTAGCAATCCACGAATTTTGCTTGCGACATCATCAGTATTGTTGAAATACCGGTCAATCTCCTGGGCAGTGCTTCGTGCCTTTTCCGGCAACAAATGAATCAAAAGTGGGACATGGTCAGCCAGTGTCAACATAAGTCGATCGATTCTTAATTTCCAGGAATGTGCTTCGCGAATGTCTTGTACAGTGGGTCCATGTTTGTTGATCATGGCATCGATCCAAGGAATGTCACTGGTTATATCCTTGTACACATGATAATAAATATAGTTCCAGCCAATCAGGTGGAATTGGGCGTAACTGGCCTGAAGCTTGTCGGCCACAGCATCATCAGCGCGACGCACTCCCTCGACAAGAGTACGCCAAAGTAACTCACTATGCTGCTCTGGCTTTGCCTTGGGATTCTTCCCTGGAACGAAGATGATCTGCTTTATCGTCATGGTACGTAGCTAATATTCTCCAAAGCCATAGGCTGCTATTAATTCAAATATACTATTTCCGGTCAGCGCAACAAGGAATACACATCTTCTTCTGTAATTCCGAGGGCATTATCGCAGACCATATTTATCACTTTAGCATTCTCTACGGTGACTTCGCGCAAGTTATGAGGCAAAACCGGTTTAGGGTTCAGGTTCGACTGCAGGCTACTTTGCCATTTATAATTGGACAGCACGCGCATGAATTGTTTGCCGCCGCACTCCTCATATTACAGGCACCCAGGAATGAAGAAACTTAAGCTGCACTGGCAAATCCTCATTGCACTGCTGCTTGCCGTCATCTCCGGCTCACTGGCAGGTACTAGCTCTGAATTCCTGGGCATTCGCATATTTTCGGTTTTCGATTTCATCGGCACCCTGTTTCTTAACGCTCTTAAAATGCTTATCGTACCGCTGGTAGTTTCTTCAATCATTGTCGGAATCGCTGGAATCGGCTCTGGCGGCGCATTCGGCAGGCTAGGCATTAAAACGCTTCTTTATTATCTTACTACCAGCCTTTTTGCCATTCTCGTCGGACTATCAATTGTGAACATGGTTGCGCCAGGGATCATTGACGGCGCACCAGCAAAACATTTGATTGGTATGACAGAAAATATCGATGATGTTGTGGCCAAGGTAGAGGGGAGGAGCACTGGCGATCTGGTCGAAGTTTTCCTGCGTATGGTGCCCACCAACGTAGTTGCCGCAGCTGCAGATGGACAGATGCTCGGGCTAATTTTCTTCAGTTTGCTATTCGGTTTTTTTATGACCAAGATCGAAGAAGTCTACGCGGAAAAGATGTACAACTTCTGGCAGGGAATTTTTCAGGTGATGATGAAGATCACCGACTGGGTGATGAAGTTCGCACCGATAGGCGTTTTTGGGTTGGTGGCAAAAGTGGTGGCTAGCACCGGATATTCTGCGTTTGTACCACTTGCATGGTTTTTCTTCAGCGTACTGGCAGGGCTGGCCGTACATCTTTTGGTCGTATTGCCTTTGCTTCTGTATTTTGTCGGGCAGGTCAATCCGCTTCGCCACTTTCGCGCAATGGCACCGGCGCTGCTGACAGCATTTTCCACCAGTTCATCTGCTGCAACGCTGCCGCTTACCATGGAATGTGTGGAAAAAAATGCCGGGGTTTCCAACCGTACCAGCAGTTTTGTATTGCCGCTGGGTGCGACGGTAAACATGGATGGCACGGCATTGTATGAGTGCGTAGCTGCAATGTTTATCGCACAAGCTTATGGAATCGAACTCGGGTTCGTGCAGCAATTTACCATCGTGTTAATGGCCTTGGTAACCTCGATCGGAGTTGCCGCCATTCCCTCGGCCAGCTTGGTCGCCATCGCCATCATCCTTGCAGCAGTTGGCTTACCGGTTGAGGCAATCGGCCTGATCCTTGCGGTCGATCGCGTGCTGGACATGTGCCGAACATCGGTAAATATTTTCAGCGATTCATGCGGAGCGGTGATCATTGCGCGTTTGACCGGAGAAGAAGGGGTACTTGGTGAAAGAGCCATACCTCAAGATTGACTGTTTAGGAGCATTGCGTAATTCCTTAGCTGTTACTCTGCAGAAGGAATGAATCAAACCGCGGCCGAGTTTCCGCCTATGATGGCTCTCGCCTGTTCAGAAAGGTCCTATACTGGAATTTGGGAATCTTCGAAACAGTTCAACCACGCTCATGGCCTCGGCTGAAATTTCCAAAAGTCGTTGAGGTACCCATAGTTCGGAATGTTGGGGCCGTAATAGGCGCCAAGACCTTGGCCACCGAACAGCCAGTAACTGCCAGTGAGGCTGTTGTACCATGAGACCGCAACATCGCGGGCGCCTGGAACAAACCTGGCCGGATCAGAATTACCAGTTGTACCGAATTCACCGTTTTGATCGCTTATATTGCTTCCGCTCATCCAGGTCCAGTTAGCCCCATCAAATTTCCATAGGTCATTGAGGATGCCGGATTTCCCGGCCGAATCTACTCCGCTGCCACCAAACACCCAGAAATTGCCGATATTGTCTTTCCAGGAGACTGCAAAACGCCTCGCGCCCGGTATGTTATTCATGCTCGGGGATCCCGGCGTACCATAGCTTCCAGATCGATCAACGATGTTGGGACCGTTAACCCAAGTCCAAGTATCATTGCCAATGTTGTACTTCCAAAGGTCATTGAGATTGCCAAGATTTCCGGCCGAGTCGTACCCATATCCCCCGAAAATCATCAGATTGCCGCTGCCGTCTACCCATGATACAGCTGCGTAACGTGCACCTAGAACTGGGCTGCTAGTTCCATAGTTACCTGGCTCATCGATCACTTTTGCGCCACTCACCCAGGTCCATTGACTTGTGCTTGTGTCAAATTTCCAGAGGTCATTCAGAAATCCTGAGTTCAAAGAAGCCTCGTCTCGCCCATATCCTCCAAATAGCCAGAAATTGCCTGCCGAATCCGTCCATGAAGCGGAACCGTATCTTGCTCCAGGGTAGGCAGCGCCTCCATAAATGCCGGATAGCTCAGTTGTTGAAGAACCTTGCACCAAGGCCCATTGATTATTACTGGTGTCATATTTCCAAAGGTCATTGGCTTTAGCTGTAGTCCCTAAAACATCAATGCGAACATATCCTCCGAACAACCAGAGGTTGCTACCACCGGTTCCCTTGGGTTTGGACCAGATTGCTGAATACTGACGTGCAGCGGGGAAACCCAAGCTACCTGATGTGTTCTGCTTATTATAGGTTCCTGCGGGCTCCGGGCCATTCCTCCAAGTCCAATTTGTGCCATTAAACTCCCACATGTCACTGAAATCGGTTGGGCCTGTGCCACCCCCACCTCCAAACAACCAGAGATGTCCATTGACATCGGTCCAGGACATGGCACCTTCGAGTGCTTGCGGCATGTTGGTTGATACAGTTATGTCTTTGGTACCGTAGTCCCCTGGCTGTCCAAACGTATCGCTGCCGCCTACCCATGCCCAGTCAATCAAGTTAAGTGCTGAAGAGCCACCTCCACCAATTGGACCTCCACTGCTTCCTCCACCACCACCACAAGCAGTTAGCAACACCGTAAAAAACACTATTGCGATACGCTTTTCATGAATGGATGGATTCATTTTCACCTCTTTGTTTAATTCGGGTTTTGCTTTTGCCATTTATGTAACCTTGAATGATTCGGCAATATATAACAGCTTAGGAATACTGTGATTACGGAATCTTGCGATGCTACATGGTCTGATTCATTTATGAATCGGCACTTTTTCCCATAAGTCACATCATATTATCGATCTAAAAATCTTCATCTGCTGCAATTTCAGAACAAAACTTTTAACGGAAATCCCAGCGGTATCCAGCATAGAAATACTTGCGTCTGGTCGTATCGGTTGCATTCGTGCTGGTAGCTTTATTTTGTTCGATCCCACCTTCAGCAGTAAAATTCCATGAATCGCTCAAGCGATAATTCACGGTCAGGCTCGGCCTGATTTGAGTTTGATGAGCATCTGAAGTGGATTTCTGACTAAAAAGAAACAAGGACACATCAATACGCCAACGCGTGTTAATCGTTGACACCTGGGTGAATATTAATGACTGCCCTGTAGACGTGGGGGTTTTTGTCAAGGTAGCGTTCGCTATTCCCACATCATTCTTGAAGATCAGGTTATTACCTATCACTTGTCCTGAAAGGGCATATTGGTTCCCGCTGCCTGGAGAACCTGGCTGGTAATCTGATGTTATCGTGGAATAATATGGTCCAGTGCCACCAGTATTGCTTAACCGGAAATCCGCAATCAGTCTAATATCTGAATTGACCGGATGAGACATTCCTATCGTTGCCATATTACTGATCATGCCTAGCGCAACGGCGTTATCACGAAGTGTTTGTAAATTTATCGAGCTTGAGCGAAGCAAATTATCAACAGATAGCGTAGTTTGCCCTTGCAAGTTCAAGGCTAATGGGGGTGACCGGCGATGATCCAGCGTCATGTAATAATTGTTTCCTGATGGTCTGGTCCAGTTTCCCTGAAATGTCGCAAAGTTTAATTTCTTGTATAGGCTGGCATATTCCATCTGCATCATGTAATTGCGTTCAGGTACAAAATAGTGCGC
Organism: Gallionella sp.; assembly: GCA_024641025.1. GTDB lineage: Bacteria > Pseudomonadota > Gammaproteobacteria > Burkholderiales > Gallionellaceae > Gallionella. Next base: position 18,713 of record JAHEDW010000016.1, on the reverse strand, counting down.
TTCGAGCCCGAGTGCGTTGCGGTCTTTTACGCTACCCATCTTTTGCATCAATATATACGCACTACCACTCCATTCATCCGGCATCCTGGTCAGATCGACACTCAAACTTGCGAATGTTTTTCTGTCTCCCGAGTCACCGCCACTGTAATAGTCAACCGGCAAACCTGCTGCTGCATTGATGCGCCATGACTCATTAAGATTGTAACCGCCGGCGGCGCCATCGAAGCGGCCGGGCATACCTGCTGTCGTACCGGACTGCCGTCCCAGACGGTATAGAAATTTCCGATTTCTGGCGACCTGCTCGACATAAACCGCATCCCATCGAAAATCTCGTGGCTGACCAGGCAGGAAATTGATTTTGTTGAATTCGCGCAGTACAAAGCGCGAATCAATATTTTCGGAACGTTTCCAGGCAGTCATGTCCAAATTCGTCAGCAACATGGATTGATCGGTAGTATCAATCACATTGATTGTAGGCGGATTGATGTTATCCGTTGCGAAGGTATCAATATGCGAGTAACCATTGTAGTAAGTCTGAGAAATTCCTCCGGAAACCCTCATAAATTCCTCTGCCGACTTCCTGGGCATATCACCGGGTGCTTCCTTGACCTTCTTTGCCATATCTGCCTTAGGCAAATTTTCCAGTAGGGTTTTGACCTGACCGGCATCTTCGGCCTTGGGATAGAGTTTTAGATATAACTCGTATTCAGCACGCGCCTTGGTATATTCACCATTTTTTTCACGGGCTTCACCCATCAATTTCTGCGAAGCTTGAGAAAGTGCGTTAGGAGGCAAATTTAGCAACTTGTTGAGTGTCTCAATCGATTTGTCGACTTGATTAGCCTGCAAAGCATCACTTGCAGCGATAAACAACCGCTGGGCTTCCAGCTCTACTTCCTGAGGGGTCAATAATCTTTGTTCAGCCAAACCCGCTACAGCTGAAGCTGACTCGCCTCCAACAGAAGGAGGAATCACAGGCACTGCGACTATTGGTAAGGCCGCCGCAGGAATTGTTGGCTTGATTGACTCCTTCGATTTCTGTTTCGGCATAAGTGAAGGAGTAATGATGCTGATGCTACGCCCGTCATGTCCTGCACTCACGCGATATTTGACGCTCTTTCCAAAGCTCAATGTGAGTGACGTATCCAGTTCGGGATACGTGACTGTAAAAGGGGGCACAAGATTTGATGGGGGGGATTTCTGCTTTTCCCATTTCAGCCGAGGATCTTTGGAATCGATGTTCAACAGTGTGACGTAGATACGTATATCACCATTTTTTAGAACTTGCTGTCGAACATAGCGAACCTGGGTGATGAAATGCAACTGTATCTCCGCCTCATCTCCGGCTTCACTGATGCTGATCTGATCGATTACTTGTGCATGGGCTTGCGGAACCGATATTACAGATAATGTGACGATCAGGGCGAGCCCAGGTACGGAAAGCAACTTACACATTTTGGTAAGGAACAAGTTTAGGATATCAAGTTTAATTTCCATGGCCTACAAATCGTTCAATTTATTATTGGTTTCAATTTCACTCAAGATTATTTACGTATTCGAGTACATCCCTGATACTTCAACATAGGTAGACAGAAAAAACGGTGCAATCTCCCCGAATCGGGTTAATGACTGCACCGTTTTACTCAATTGTTACTACACCTTGATCACTGTCTTCCTTGACACTCATATACAAGTAAGCGGTCTACCGTCAGCAACAAGCCAGCATTATTACCAGCTATTATAAGAAGATCCCCTAGTCCCCAACGGCCTGTGACATCCCGAGGTCGAACAGTCGGGTTTGCCGGGACTTTCATGACTCAGCGACTTCCTTCCTTGGACACCAAGGTAGCTGGTCCCGGAAAGATGGCAACCAGTACAAGCTCCTGAAACAGGTTTGCCTTGGGTACCATTATGCATGGCGGTTGACGAAACACCGAGCGTAAAGGCTGACGTACTCTTGTGGCAGAACTCGCACTGCATGGTAGCACCGCCAAGCAAGTTCGCCGCGTAAGGTATGTGATTGGTCGGCTCATATCTCGGCGGGCCAATATACGGCTTAGGAGAGCCTACCGTTCCATGACACTCAACACAATTATTGACGATGCCGGTGTGCTTCATCGAGGTACCCGAGAATGTGTTGAAGTTGCTGATCGAGTGACAAGTCTCACACCTGTCACCACCAGTTGGTCTTGTCGCTGACGTTGGTACGTGATTTGTCGGCTTGCGAGTTGGTGTCACGCCTTGATATGCCGTTCCGGAGTGGCAATTTGCACATCCGCTGACAATGCCGGTGTGCTTCATCATTGTCCCTCCAAAAGTCGTGAATACGCTAGAAGAGTGGCAGGTCTCGCACGGCATGCTGGTCGGGATATGCGGTGGGCTGGTCCCCTTGGAGACTGGTCTCATCCCTACTGCAAATGTTTGGCCATTATGACAGGACGCACAGCCGCTCACGATGCCCAAGTGGTTCATCTTCGAAAGAGATATGCTGTAACCAGCCGAGTGGCAAAGCGTACAAGCCTGTGTAGTAGGTAAGTGATTGGAAGGCATCGCTCCACCTGTCGCACCCGCAAACGTCGTGAAGTTTGTTGTCGAGTGACAGCTTGAGCAATCCAACGAGGTTGCCACGTGTGGTGGGAAGTTCGCCTTGCTGACGGGTTTCATCCCTACCGCAAAAGTCTGTCCGTTGTGGCACTGAACGCAATTATTCACGATCCCCGCATGGCCTGCGGCGCCCATTGTTCCCGAATTTGGGCCATATGATGTATGGCAGGTTGAACAAGTCTTGGTCGTAGGCAAGTGTCCTGCCGGCATAACAGTCGGGCTAGCGCCTGTGAATGTAGTTGTCGATGTATGGCACTTGTAGCAATCTTCAGACGTTGTTATATGGGTCGTAGGGGAATTAGACTTGTTCCGCGGAGTTACCGACATAGCTCCTGCAACCGTAAATGTCTGTCCATTATGGCAAGATAAGCACCCGGTCACGATTCCGACATGGTTCATTCCAGATGTACCCGACAAGAATCCGGAATTTGGCCCATAGCCTGAAATGTGGCAAGTAGAGCATGGCTGGGACGTTGGCAAGTGACCTGCCGGTAGCACGCCACCTGATGCGCCCTTGAAGGTCGTCGTTGAAGTATGGCAAACAGAACAATCTTGGGATGTAGTCATATGCGTTGCCAGGGCATCCTGCTTGCGCATAGGCGTGACGCCAGCAAAGCTCAATCCGTCGTTATGGCAACTCCCACAACCACTCACGATGCCGGTGTGCTTCATTATCGACTTAGGGTCACCAGAAAATCCGCCAGAACTTGTACTATTTGGAGAGTGGCAAATCTCGCATGGCATGCTGGTTGGAATGTGAACTGGAGAAGATGTTGGCTTTGAAACCGTAAGAACCGGACCAACTGGAAAGCTTTGGCCGTTGTGACAGTTCGCACAACCACTGACGATACCGGTGTGCCTCATTATGCCTGAATTTTGTCCAAATCCGCTTGTATGACAGGTCGAACACGGCTGCGTCGAAGGGATATGTCCCACTGGAGCAATAGTCAGATTTGCCACCAGGAAAGTTGAAGTCGAAGTATGGCAGGCTTCGCATGATGAGTTTGTTTGCATGTGGCCGCTTGGTTTGCCTCTGGGGGTTATCCCTCCCAGAAAAGTGGTCGTTCCCTTATGGCAAGTATCGCAGCCACCGGTAATTCCAATGTGATTCATTCTTCCGGGAAGGAAGCTTGCGCCGACATGGCATGCCCCACATATCTGCGTCGTTGGGAAGTGTCCCGAAGGCAAGGGGATATTTGCACTGGCCTTTAACGTAACGAAGCTGACCGTCACATGGCAATCAGAACACTCGGCATTAGTGAGCATGTGATTGTTCGGCTTGCCCTTCGCCTTGTCTCCGTTATGACAAGTTGTGCACGAGCCATCCGCCAAGCCTACGTGAGTGAAGAATGCCGGGGACCATTGCAGTGTTCTGTGGCAATTATCACACTGCACGTTTGTATTCATGTGCGAAGAAGGTTTAGCCGATGCGCCCATCGGATTACCAATCATGTGGCATGTCGCGCAATCGCGCGGCGTTCCCTTTAATACATTATTGATATGACATTGGGCACAACGAACGGAAGTATGCGCACCGGTAAGCTTGAAGCCGGTCTTGACATGATCGAAATTAATCGTATCAACAAGCTGGGTTGAAGTTGCGGCCAAGGAATAATTGGCAAACATCATAAACGTTGCGGCCAAAACTAACCCGATCCATCTTGTTATCAACAAGGGACGGGATGATTTGATGGCTTCGATCTTTCCAATATGGTCGTTCATTTTGTACTCCTGAATCCGATTCGAACTGCATTAAATTCCAACATGCGCCTCACCCATCAGAACAACTATTAACATTCTTTGGGTCAACATACAGCGAATCATGCCAAATGACAATTAGCCATTCGTTAGGAAAACAAAGCTATTACAATTCAGTTCGCAAATCGAAGGATGGGAGACTGAAAGGTCGTTTTTGCTGACAAAAGGTGGTTATCCCTACTGATTCAGCGGGCTTTAGGAACAGCGTCAATCAGAAGCGTCTTCCAGTCCTTGACGACATGGCAACGTTCACATCTTTGTCCAAAATCTCCATGATGCACGTCATCATCGTAGTGACAGCCGATGCAAGTATGCTCTACGACCAATTTTCCTTCAGTAGCATTCTTATGGCAGGCATAGCAATTGGGTTTCTTGTGCCCGCCTTCAAGCTTGAATTTGGTTCGCGTGTCGTGATCAAAGTCCCAGGTTTTCCAGGAACGAGCGTTGTGACATGTCTCACATTTCTTGCCAAGCCTTAGCTTATGAGTCTTGTCATCATCTTTTTTGTGGCATGAAAAGCAATCCATCGGCGTGTCATTGTATAACTGCGTCTTGTGACACTTCTTGCATTCCACTGTCTGATGCAAGCCCAGCAATGGAAAGCGCGATCTTGCGTGATCATAAGTGTCAGTCTTCCAGTCTTTTTCGGAATGACAGGACTCACACTTCTTGCCCAGCTTGAGCTTGTGAACCTTATCGTCATCCTTCTTATGACATGAATAGCAATCCTTCGCCAGTTTTTGGTCATAGAGCTTACCCGTATGACAGGCATCACACTTGACGTCCTTATGCTTGAATTTCAGTGGATATTTTGTATCCTTGTCATGATCGAAATTGATCTTCTTCCAATCTGATTCATAGTGACAAGTTTCACACTTCGGTCCGAAGTTGCCTTTATGCTTGTCATCCTTCTTGTGGCAAGAATTGCAATCGGTTGGGGTCTTGCTTCCCTTCTTGTAAAGCGGCTCCTTATGGCACGACATGCATTTGACCTCAGCATGCTTGCCCAATAACTTATATTTGGTTTCCCGGTCATGATCGAAAGTTATCTTTTTCCAACTGCGATCAACATGGCAAGTCTCGCATTTCTTGCCATACAACCCCTTGTGCTTATCGTCCTTCTTGTGGCATGAAATACATTCCACGGACTCGCCTTTATAGGTCGCAGGACCCTTGGCGTGGCACTTATTGCATTTCACATCGATATGCTTGCCGGTCAGCGCGAATTTGGTCTTGCTGTGGTCGAACTTGGCTTCCTTCCAGTTGGTCTCGGTATGGCAATTGGTGCATTCCTTGCCGAGGCTACCTTTGTGCTTATCATCCTTTTCATGACAGCCATTACATTCTGAAGGCGCTTCCCTATATTTCTTTTCTGGCTTGTGACAATCCTTGCACTTTACTTTGTCCTGATTCTTGTGCGCCCCTCGTAACTGGTAATCCGTTTCATCATGATCAAATTTTTTGATGTCCAGCAAAACAATCTTTGCATTTCGCCCCTTGTGATCCGTGTGGCATTCCTTGCAATCCTTATCTGGATCAAGCCTGCCGTGGAAGCCCTTCTTGTTCAGGATATCGGCCTTCACTTCCTTGTGGCAATCCTTGCACAACTTGTTTTGTGCATCCTTGTCGAATTTGACGTGACATTCCTCGCATTTTGCTTCAAGTTTGGCATGACCTTTGATGACTTCGCCAGGCATCAACAAAGACTCACCGGCTGCCCATGTGCCGCCGGAAAAAGACAAGAAGAGTGAAAGAAAGACTAGGCGCATCAACATATTTGAACGCTCAATACATGTTGACAGCAATGACATGCACAATCCCGCTGATGCCCAGCAACCATACGAAGGGCGTATGCAGAATATGCCACAAACGAAATAATCTCTCATAAGCTAAAAATTGGGCAGCCACTTGTACGGAACCGAGATATCGCTTTACATACATGACAGAATCCTGAAGATGCTGTTTCTTCTCCCCTTTGTCCCAGCCCTGCGTGGTTGCCAGATGATTTAATGCACGTATCAATTCATGCCTACTATGTCTTGTCAGTCTGTAACGACGCCAGTCAAAGGTTATGAAACGCCAGATGCGCGTGGCAATACCCAGATCCTGCTCAAAGGCAAGATCACGAAATTTCTTAAGCTTTTCGTCAACTCCGGTCGCCGCTATCACGACTGCACTCACTCTGTCAGTACTTCTTTGGTTAAGATCCACTGCCTTCTGCAGGTCGTCCAGACTTGACTTGCGCCCATATAATCCCTGGTGAATCCGCTTGTAAATGAAGCGGCCCACAATACCGCTTAATGCCACCAGCAACATTGAATAAAGCGCAACGGCGGCATTCAACGATTTTACATGGAAGGTAGAGTGGAATAAGACCAAAGTCGGTCCACCTATACCGAATACCATGTGCAACATGAACCAGTAACGCAAAGGCCCCCAGTTACGCGCCCATCCCACATGCTTGCGCAACGGATACAGCAGCATCAGCAACATCATCACACCACCGGTATAGCCAAAGTAGTATCCCAAACCCTTACCGGGCTCGATAAGCCAACCTTTAGAAACCGGCCAAGCAGCCAATACTAGAATAATAAGGGCAAACCACACCACCCTTGGACCGACACCTACTCTCTGTACCCCGGCCTCTTTATCGCTGGCACGTGAACCACCAAAAACAGCAACTTCAACGGGGTGCTTTTCAGTACGCCGTTCAGTAGTGCCAAGGGCGCGCCGTTCTGCATTACTTGTACTTATGGCAGAAATTCCTGCAGCATTATTGTCACGAGAAGATTCAGTTGACATCTTTATTCACTTTCCACACCAACACTTAAATTACTTCATAAAGCTTCACGGTAATCATACCACGCCATCAAAATCGTCCAATGTAATCAATTACCAGCACGTTAAAATCCCCTTGGCTAGGCTTGCAAGACCGGGCTAATCTATAATTTCAACTCCACCTTGAGTTTCGTCCCCCTCATGAGTAGACTGCGGAGTTGGTGCAAGTCTATAACTATAGGCAACTATCAACTGTAGGCTCCCTATGCAATCGACGTTTCAAGCATTTCAGTCCAATAGTCATTTTCATGGGTTTGCAGAACTGGCACTAGAAGCAACTTATCGAATTTACTCAAATCAAGAGATATCAATATGAGCGATGAGCTAATCATTTACATAGTGTACGTAATCCCTTTGGTATTGGTATTGTTCTTCTATACACGCCGACATCGGGTCCGCCATAAGGTTCACAAGGAAACGTTAAAGGAAAATGTTGCTTCCGGCCTCACTGAGCCCGCAACCCTCCACCCTGTAATCGATCCCAATATCTGCATTGGCTCTGGCGGCTGCCTCAAGGCTTGCCCTGAACATGCGATGGGTATCATACATGGCAAGGGCGTGCTCATCAGCCCCGCAAACTGTATCGGCCACGGCGCTTGCGCATTTTCCTGCCCGGTTGGCGCGATCAAACTGGTATTTGGAACTGAAAAGCGCGGGGTCGATATCCCGATGGTCACACCCAACTTCGAGTCCAACATCCCTGGAATTTTCATTGCCGGCGAATTGGGCGGAATGGGCCTGATCAGAAAAGCAGTCGAGCAGGGAAAACAGGCCATGGATTCAATTCAGAAGCGAGGGCGCTCCAAAACACCACACGATGTTGTCATCATCGGTGCAGGACCCGCAGGCATGTCTGCAACCTTGACCGCAAAACATCACGGCTTGCGCAGCGTAACACTCGAACAGGAAGACACTTTTGGTGGCACAACGCTACATTATCCTCGCGGCAAAGTTGTCATGACCGCGCCAATGAATCTTCCTTTAGTTGGCAAAATAAATATCAAGGAAACAACCAAAGAGCAATTGATGCAACTCTGGGAAGGCGTAGTCGCCAAGACCGGCATCAAGATTAATTTCAGCGAGCGCATGGAAAAGATAGAACAGCAGGGTGATGCATTTAAAGTAACCACAAGTCGCGGTTCCTACGAGACACAAAGCGTGTTGCTGTGCATTGGCAGGCGTGGAACGCCAAGAAAACTGGGGGTATCAGGCGAAAATTTGGAAAAGGTTGTATATCGCCTGCTGGATCCGGAACAATATCGCGGAAAGCATGTACTGGTAGTCGGCGGCGGAGATGCCGCACTTGAAGCTGCTGTAGCGATCTCAAATGAACCAGGAACCCATGTCACACTCAGCTATCGCAGCAACGCCTTCAGCCGTGTGAAGCCTAAAAACCGCAAGCTAGCCGACGAAGCGAGCAAAGCTGGACAACTCACCATATTGCTTGAATCAACCGTCAAGGAAATCCGGCCAAAATCGGTTCTGCTAGATCAAAAAGGGGATGCTATCGAACTGCACAACGACGCAGTCATCATTTGCGCTGGCGGCATATTACCTACGCCGTTTCTGAAGGAGATCGGCGTAATGGTCGAAACCCGTTACGGCACCTAGCAGCCCAACGTCCTGGTTTCACCTTTATTTTACACAGTCTACGTGGTAAACCCGCTCGCCGTTCTCCTTGTCCGATACTAGGCCGTGTATGTCAGTCTCAAATCCTGGGAACTTCTTATTGAATTCACGGGCGAACTTGAGATAATCGACGATGATCTTGTTGAAACGTTCACCAGGAATCAGCAGCGGGATGCCAGGAGGATAAGGAGTTAGCAACACGGCTGTAACACGACCTTCCAGATGATCGATCTCAACCCGCTCGATTTCATCGTGCGCCATTTTGGCAAAAGCATCAGAAGGCTTCATCGATGGTTGCATATCTGACAAATACATCTCGGTAGTCATTTTTGCGACATTGTGAGTCTTGTAGGCATCATGAATCTTCTGACACAGGTCGTGCAAACCGACGCGCTCGTATTGCGGATACTTGGCTGCAAATTCGGGCAGAATGCGCCACATTGGCTGGTTCTTGTCGTAATCGTCCTTGAACTGCTGCAACGCGGTGAGCAACGTGTTCCAACGGCCCTTGGTAATGCCGATCGTGAACATGATAAAGAAGGAATAAAGTCCACACTTTTCGACGATGACGCCATGCTCCGCGAGATATTTAGTGACCATCGCTGCAGGAATCCCGGTTTCGTCAAAATTGCCATTGAGATTTAAACCGGGTGTGATGATCGTGGCCTTGATCGGATCAAGCATATTGAACCCTGCTGCGAGCTTGCCGAAACCGTGCCATTTCTCGGACGTCTTTAGCATCCAGTCCTCACGGGAACCGATGCCTTCTTCAGCGATCTTTTCCGGTCCCCACACCTTGAACCACCAGTCCTTGCCGAATTCCTGGTCGACTTTGCGCATCGCACGACGAAAATCCAATGCCTCGGCGATACTCTCCTCAACAAGCGCTGTCCCGCCCGGCGGCTCCATCATTGCAGCAGCAACGTCACACGAGGCGATGATGGCGTATTGTGGGCTGGTTGAAGTGTGCATCAGATAAGCTTCATTGAAGACATGGTTATTGAGCTTGCGATTCTCAGGTTCACGAACCAGTATCTGTGAAGCCTGCGACAATCCGGCCAGAAGTTTGTGAGTTGACTGTGTAGCGAAAATCATGGATTCCTTGGCGCGCGGCCGATGCTTTCCGATGGCATGCATGTCCTTATAAAAAGGGTGAAAAGCTGCATGCGGCAGCCAAGCCTCGTCGAAATGCAACGTATCTATCTTGCCATCAAGCATCTGCTTGAGCATTTCAACGTTGTATACAACGCCATCATATGTGCTCTGCGTTATAGTCAAGATGCGAGGTTTTTTTGACTTGTCCTTGATAAACGGATTCGCGTCGATTTTCTTCTGGATATTAGCCAGCTCGAATTCCGACTTTGGGATCGGCCCGATGATTCCGTAATGATTTCGTGTCGGTCTCAGAAAAACAGGGACTGCACCGGTCATCATGATCGCGTGCAGAATGGATTTGTGGCAGTTGCGATCCACTACCACGATGTCATCTGGCGCGACGGTTGAGTGCCAAACAATTTTGTTGGACGTTGAGGTCCCATTGGTGACAAAAAACAGATGATCAGAATTGAAGATGCGCGCAGCGTTGCGCTCCGACGCCGCCACAGGCCCAGTGTGGTCGAGCAACTGGCCGAGCTCATCAACCGCGTTGCACACGTCCGCCCGTAGCATGTTCTCACCGAAAAACTGATGGAACATCTGTCCCACCGGGGACTTTAAGAATGCGACGCCACCTGAGTGACCCGGACAGTGCCACGAGTAGGAACCATCCTTTGCATAGTGCAACAACGCCCGAAAGAAAGGCGGTGCGAGTGAATCGAGGTAGGACTTGGCTTCACGGATGATGTGGCGTGCGACGAACTCCGGAGTGTCCTCGTGCATATGAATGAAACCATGCAGCTCCCGCAAAATATCATTCGGTATATGGCGAGAGGTGCGCGTCTCGCCATATAGATAGATCGGTATATCGGCGTTCTTGAATCGAATCTCCTGAACAAACGCGCGCAAGCTCTTCAGCGCGACTTCGGTTTCCTCATCGCTGCCACCGCCGAATTCCTCATCATCAATTGAAAGCAGAAAGGCCGAAGCCCGGCTTTGTTGCTGAGCAAACGAGGTTAAGTCGCCATAACTGGTGACCCCCAGAACTTCCATTCCTTCTTTCTCAATAGCATCAGCCAAGGCACGGATACCCAACCCGCTTGCATTTTCAGAACGGAAGTCTTCGTCGATAATGATGATCGGAAAGCGAAATTTCATGATGTACTCCTTTGCAGCAGGAAACGAAACATATATCCAGACATCCCCATCTATCGGAGCTTCGATTCAGGCTCATGTACCCTGATAGCAAATGCGATGTTAGCCAAAACGAATTTTCATTGAGTATTCTCGGTTGGTATTAAGAATCGGCGTGGATTGTCTCAGATTTCAACGGTTGTGTGAGAATGATGTTTCGATGCCTGTTCAAATGCAGGAGGTAGAATCGGTGCCTTATCTACATTTTGGGAGGTGTGACGCCAACCTGTCCTTGATATTTGCCGCCCCGATCCTTGTAGGATGTCTCGCAAATCTCGTCACTTTCAAAGAACAATACTTGTGCAACGCCCTCGTTGGCATAGATCTTAGCCGGCAGGGGGGTAGTATTGGAAAACTCCAGCGTGACATAACCTTCCCATTCCGGCTCAAACGGCGTGACATTGACGATGATACCGCAGCGAGCGTAGGTGGACTTGCCAAGACAAACTGTCAGGACGCTGCGTGGTATCCTAAAATATTCCACGGTACGGGCCAACGCAAATGAGTTTGGTGGAATGATGCAATAATCGGCGTTAACTTCAACGAATGAATTTGGATCAAAATTCTTCGGGTCAACTATGGTGCTGTTGATGTTGGTGAACAACTTGAATTCATTGGAACAGCGTATATCGTATCCATAACTGGAAGTGCCGTAAGACACAATGCGCTTTCCGTCCACTTCCTTCACTTGTACAGGCGAGAATGGCTCGATCATTTTGTGCTGCTCCGCCATACGGCGTATCCATTTGTCAGACTTGATACTCATCAGGCATTTTCCTCAAGGTTGTGTTGCGCCACATTCTGCAAAGGCGCGATTTTAACCAATTCAACGCTAATGCGCGCGATTTGCTAAAATCCATATCTTTAGCGCATTCCAGCAATCTCATGACAAAGCGAAAGATACTCGTCACTTCTGCACTGCCTTACGCCAATGGCAGCATTCACCTTGGCCATCTTGTCGAGTACATCCAGACCGACATATGGGTTCGCTTCCAGAAAATGCGCGGGCACGAGGTTCATTACGTGTGCGCCGATGATACCCACGGCACGCCGATAATGTTGCGTGCCGAGAAGGAGGGCATCACTCCTGAGCAACTTATCGCGCGAGTATGGCAGGAACATTATGACGATTTCAAATCGTTCCATGTCGAATTTGACAACTATGGATCGACCAATTCCAACGAGACTAGGGAATACTCGCAGTCTATCTATTTAAAGCTCAAGAACGCAAACCTGATCGAAGTGCGCTCCATCGAACAATATTATGATCCGGTCAAGAACATGTTCCTCCCTGACCGTTTCATCAAGGGCGAATGTCCGAAGTGTGCCGCGAAAGACCAGTATGGTGACAACTGCGAGGTGTGCGGCGCGGCCTACACCCCCACCGACCTGAAGAATCCCTACTCCGCCGTATCTGGCGCCAAGCCAGAACTTCGCAGTTCTGACCATTACTTCTTCAAACTTTCGGCAGATACCTGCCAGCAGTTCCTGCGTGGATGGACAACTGGGCGTTTAACCAAAACACCTCCTCTGCAACAAGAGGCGGCCAACAAGATGCAGGAATGGTTGGGCGCCGAAGGTGAAAACAAGCTGACTGACTGGGACATCTCTCGCGATGCGCCCTATTTCGGCTTTGAAATTCCCGATGCGCCAGGGAAATACTTCTATGTGTGGCTGGATGCGCCAGTAGGATACATGGGTAGCTTCAGGCAGCTATGCGACGCCAGGCAAATCGATTTTGATGCATTTTGGAAGCAGGATTCGGACACAGAGTTGTACCATTTCATCGGCAAGGATATTTTATATTTCCACGCGCTGTTCTGGCCGGCGATGCTGCAGCACGCTGGCTTTCGAACCCCGACCAAGCTTTTTGCGCACGGCTTTCTCACCGTGAACGGAGAGAAAATGAGCAAGTCGCGGGGCACATTTATCACTGCACGCAGCTATATGGATCACATCAAGAACGCTGAATACCTGCGTTACTACTATTCAGCTAAATTGAACGGCTCGATGGAGGATATTGACCTCAGTCTCGACGATTTTGTTGCAAAGGTGAATAGCGACTTGATTGGCAAGTACATCAACATCGCCAGCCGAAGTGCAGGGTTCATCAGTAAGCAATTTGACGGGGTACTTGCATCGCAGGACACGATCGAAGCCAACGGCACCGAACTGATGAATTCCTTTATAAGCTCCTCTGACCTGATAGCTGCTGCTTATGAAGACCGTGATTATGGCAAAGCGGTGCGCGAAATCATGCGTCTTGCGGATCTTGCCAATGAGTATGTCAACGTTCAAGCACCCTGGGTTCTAGCCAAGCAGGATGGCCAGGAACAAAGGCTACATGTTGTTTGCACGGTGAGTCTCAATCTATTTCGCCTGCTCACGATCTATCTCAAACCGATATTACCAAAACTGGCGAGTCAAGTTGAGGCATTCCTGAATATCGGACCGTTATCCTGGACAGACACCGCTCGTCCTTTGCTCGGCCACAGGATTAACGCTTATTCACACCTTGCGACCCGACTTGATCCAAAATTGATCGAGGACATGGTTGCAGCCAATCGTGAGAGCTTGCAGCCTCAGGCGCAATCCGAGCAGCGACATGCTGCGCACCAGCAGCACACTGCCAACAAAGAGGTCGCGAAGTCGAGCAAGGATTTCGAACCATTCATCGGCATCGAGGACTTCACCAAGATTGACTTGCGCGTTGCGAAAATAATTAACGCCGAGCTTGTCGAGGGCGCAGAAAAGCTGCTTAGGCTGACACTCGACATCGGAGAAGGAAAGCCACGCACCGTATTTGCCGGCATCAAGTCGGCCTACGATCCGGAAAAACTCAAGGGGCGCTTGACCGTAATGGTTGCCAATCTGACACCGCGCAAGATGAAATTCGGACTCTCTGAGGGAATGGTGCTGGCTGCCTCCGGTGAAACACCCGGATTGTTCATACTTTCACCAGATGAAGGTGCACTACCCGGCATGCGCGTTAAGTAGTGGTATTGGACTGGCTGACAATGATTTTGCGTCAACCAATCCAGATTGACCGCCGGCATTCCCTGTTCCAACTTCCCGAAATCGATTATGGATATTGCACGGATTAATGATGAAGTTACAAATGCAATAATGATCATACTTCTGCAATGCCCGTTAATTTTCTAATGTAACTTACAAATAATCGCACATGGATTATGACATTTTAATCATCGGGTCCGGACCTGCAGGACAGCAGGCAGCATGGCAAGCGGCGCGTATGGGCAAGCGTGCCGCAATCATCGAACGCAAGCCCAAGATCGGTGGCGCGGGACTGCAAACCGGCACCATACCGAGCAAGGCTATGCGCGAGGTGGCCTATTTGGTTTCACGATCAGGATTCGGCGGTATGCGACAAGCATTGGCTCCGGACAACAGAAGGCACCATGGATTGTTGGCCGATGCAGTGCAGCGCAAAGAAGTCGTTATAGCGCAACAGGAGTCTGTAATCATGCAGCGCCTGCTACGATCTGGTGTGGCGCTGATACCGGGTGAAGCATCTTTTTTCGATGCGCACAACCTTCAAGTTGCAGATTCTGCCGGTAACAAACAACTGATTTCCGCTGAGGTAATTGTCCTTGCAACAGGCTCAAGGCCGCGCCGTCCCCCTAACATTCCATTCGATAAAAGGATGGTGCTTGATTCGACCTCCATCCTGAATCTGCGCCACCTGCCTGAGAGCTTACTGGTTGTTGGTGGCGGCGTGATTGCTTGTGAATTCGTATCGATCTTTGCAGCACTGGGCGTGAACGTCTGCGTGGTAGATAGTCATGAACAATTACTGACTTATCTTAGCGAAGACGTGGTGGGAGTTTTGGCCGATAGTTTTCTCAGGATGGGCGTCACTTTTCACATGAAGGAGCGTGTTGCGGAGATTCGCCACGATGGAAATGGCGTGATCACCATGCTTGAAAGCGGCAAACAGTTCCGGACCGACGCTGTTCTCTATGCTCAGGGAAGGGAGCCCAATAGCGAAAAGCTGCGAGTATCCAACGCCGGCATCAATGCCAAAGATGGCTGGATTGATGTCAATCGGCATTTTCAGACCAGCTTGCCGCATATATTTGCGGTAGGCGATTTAATCGGGCGACCGGCACTCGCATCAACCGGAATGGAACAGGGGCGAGCAGCGGTACTGTATGCCTTTGGTGGAAAAAGGCATGTAACAGCGGAAAATCAACCAATGGCTGTTTATACTATCCCGGAGATCTCCTATGTCGGCATGACCGAAAAGGAAGCGCAGCTGGAAAATGTCCCTTATCTGGTCGGACGTGCCTTATTCAAAGACAGTGCCCGGGGTCAGATCATCGGGGATGGACAGGGTCTCCTCAAACTGGTGGTCAACAGGCAAAATGAAAAACTTCTCGGTGTACATATCGTCGGAGAACAGGCTAGTGAATTGATACACATCGGGCAGTTGGTGATGAACCTAGATGGAAGCTTGCGCGACCTGATTACGAATGTGTTCAATTATCCGACACTCGCGGAGTGCTACAAACTAGCCGCCCTCGATTGCCTGCACCAACTGGAACAGCATGAGCACGTCTAGATTCGAACAGTACCTACTTCCTTAACATCAGCGACACAGGTATTACACACCAAGGACGCGCATATAAACTTCATGGCACCAACGTTGTTGTCGGCAATACCAGTATTTCTACCGCATCGAATGGGCTAAAATGTGCGACATGTCTTACATGCTAATGTATAGATTATCCTCCAAGGATCATTTAACTATTTGGAATTGGGACGCTGAAGCCCTCATATGAGAAACCAGTTTCTGCTGAAACTTTCGCAATACTTTCGCCCGCGCCTGATCGATGCGCTGCATGACTACGACAAGAAGCGTTTCTCGACAGATGTCACTGCTGGAATTACAGTTGGCATCATTGCTCTGCCCCTTGCAATCGCTTTTGCAATCGCTTCAGGTGCCAAGCCCGAAGCCGGAATTTTTACCGCAATCATTGCTGGATTCATAATTTCTGCGCTAGGCGGATCTCGTGTCCAGATTGGTGGGCCAACTGGCGCATTCATCGTCATCGTATACGGCATCATTGTCCAATATGGTTATGCCAATCTGCTGATCTGCACCTTGATGGCGGGCGTAATACTTGTGGCGATGGGTTTAACGCGCATGGGCAACCTGATCAAGTTCTTCCCTCGCCCGCTGATCATCGGCTTCACCAACGGCATCGCTGTTTTGATCATTTTGAGCCAGGTAAAGGAATTCTTTGGGTTGCAGGGAGAGCATCTGCCCGCTGAATTTTTCTCAAAAATTAACGCGATCTATCATACCCTTCCTTCGCTGGATTTTATTACCCTGATATTGGCAGTAGGTTCGGTATTGTTCCTTTGGCATTACCCAAAGAAGTGGGCGCAAAAGTTACCCTCGCCCATTGTCGCACTGATAATCGGCACTTCAGTGGTTGCTCTTTTCGACATGCCCGTAGAAACCATAGGTTCTCGCTTTGGTGGGATTCCACAAGGGCTTCCAACATTCGAAACACCCGTATTAAGTTTGGCCACACTGCGCTACTTGATTCCGCCTGCAATGACCATCGCGCTTCTTGGCGCCATTGAATCACTTCTGTCTGCAGCTGTAGCTGACGGCATGATAGATGACCGACATGACCCAAATCAGGAACTGATCGCACAAGGAGTAGCTAACATCGTCATGCCTTTTTTTGGGGGGATCCCTGCAACTGGAGCAATCGCGCGTACCGCAACAAATGTTCGCGCTGGTGCAACCAGCCCGATATCAGGCATGGTGCACTCCCTGACCCTGCTCGTCATAGTATTGATAGCCGCGCCACTTGCAAAAAACATTCCCCTCGCCACGCTATCTGCAGTTCTATTGATAACCGCAATTAATATGGGTGAATGGGACAGTTTCCGCACATTGAGAAAATACCCTGCCAGCGACAGTGCAGTGTTGGTGGTAACTTTTCTGCTTACGGTGGTTTTTGGCCTCACTGTGGCTGTGGAAATAGGCATGTTCATCGCCGTATTCTTTTTCATCCAGAGGATTACCGACCTGACTCATGTCAGCGTCTCTTCAGAATCACCCAGCCCCGATGACGGTGAAGCGACAATCATGCGCAAGGCCATACCCAAAGGAGTGGTTATCTACAGGGTATTTGGAGCATTGTTCTTTGGAGCGGCGGACAAGCTGGAAACCATCCTTCAGCAAAGCCATACTGAACCTGACGTGTTGATTCTCAAGTTACATGAGGTGATCAGCATGGATAGCAGCGCATTGCACCGCCTGGAGCATCTTTACGGAAGACTGCGTAAACACGACAAACATCTGATCTTGTGTGGCCCTCACACACAACCGTTCTTCCTGATGAAGCAGGCAGGGTTCTTCGAACAAGTAGGAAATGAAAATGTTGTGACAACACTGGAAGAAGCCTTGCAGCGAGCCCGGGAAATACTCAAACAGAGTTAGTTGTATATCACCTTCACGTTTTCCTCATGCAACAGATCGCGCAGATCACGCAGCAGGTCGTCATGCAACGTCACTTGCCAACCCTCGCCAAGGCGTAGTTGACAGCTTGCGAATTCGTTACTATAGCTAATCTGTACAGGACATTTCCCATCGCAATAAGGAGTGAACAGCTCCTTCAACCGCGCGACACTGGCGTTTCCATTGCAGCGCAATGCCAATTGTTGTGCGAAATTGGAGCGCGCCGAGGCAATATCGAACAATTCCTCAGCACTCACACGCACATTCCCGGAATATTCATCAAGAGACGCTTTGCCGCGCACCACCAACAGTTCATCTTCACGTATCCACGGACGGTTGGCCTCGTATAATTCATTAAAAACAGTCAACTCCACCTGCGCCCCACCGTCATCCAGCGTGATGATCGCCATGCGTCCGCGCCGGGTCTGCTGAATGCGCAAACCCGATACAATACCTCCCAGAACGACCTGTACACCTCGCCGAGAACCATAACCTGAGCCGGTTGCTTGTCCATTCGATTGACCAACGAACTGTGGCGACAGATCGCTCAATTTCACCTTGATGAAGTTCGCCAGCTCTTCCGCATATTCCTGGTATGGATGTCCGCCGAGATAGAACCCAAGACTTGATTTTTCGTTAACAAGCTGTTCACGTAATCGCCAGCGCGGTACATCTGCATACTTCTCCTGCAGTACGCTGTCAGCTTCGTCGTGGCCAAACAAACTGTTCTGGTTTGCCGCTCGCGCCTGCTGGTCAGCACTTGCCAAAGCCGGTTCCAGGCTTGAGATTAGACTGGCGCGATGATCGTTGATGCTGTCAAATGCGCCGGCACGAATCAACGCCTCGACAGTGCGACGATTTACGATGCGTTTGTCCACTCTACGACAAAAATCGAACAGATCCTTGAACGGACCATTTTCACGTGCTTTTACAATATTGCTTATCGCCGCCGCACCTGTTCCCTTGATCGCCCCCAAGCCGTAGGCAATCGTTGTCTCATCCACGGGTGAGAACACATAGGCGGAACTGTTCACGTCCGGGGGCAGCACGCATATCTTCAAGTTCTCTCCGGACCCCTGGTGCGATATGGTTTGCT
>JAHEDW010000059.1 GCA_024641025.1 Gallionella sp. | reverse complement strand
ATCTGTTGTGTGAGTAAACAATCAAAGTTGCCCTTCTATCATTCCTATCTGGAGTAAGCAATGTTTCTGGGTCATTTTGGGGTAGGATTTGGAGCGAAGGTTGCTCTAAAGAATGTTTCTCTGGGTACCTTGCTCGTCGCGTCCCAGTTCATTGACCTACTGTGGCCGATGCTGTTGTTGCTTGGAGCAGAGCAAGTTCGTATTGTTCCTGGTGCAACTGCTGTCACGCCATTACTGTTCGAAAATTATCCAGTCTCACACAGTTTGCTGGCTGTGTTGGGGTGGTCTGTCGGATTGGGTGCTGTTCACTTCATTTTGCGGCATGATCGAAAGGCGGCTTTCGTTCTCGGCGTACTTGTTCTCAGTCATTGGCTGCTCGATGCTATCGTTCATCAGCCGGACTTGCAGCTCTATCCCGGCAGCCCGGAGAAACTGGGCCTGAGCCTTTGGTCATCACTGCCAGCCACCCTTGCAATTGAAATCTCGATGTTCGCGATCGGCGTATGGCTTTATGCAAGAGCAACAGAACCTGCCGACAATTCCGGCAAATGGGGCTTGTGGGGATTGGTCGCGTTTTTATTAACCATTTATGCAGGTAACCTGTTTGGCCCTCCTCCACCAAGCGTCGCAGCGATCGCATGGGCAGGCCAACTGCAATGGTTGCTGGTGATCTGGGGCTATTGGATTGACCGGCATCGAGTTGTGTTAGTACGCATGAACGGAAGTATGTCCGGATCGTCGCTAAACAGGGAGAAAACATGAGCTTCGATCAAGGGTTGGCAGAACGAATACGTGACCTGTTCAAACATCGACAGGAAGTCACGGAAAAGAAAATGTTCGGTGGGTTGGCTTTCATGCAGGATGGCCACATGTTCGTCGCGATAGTGGGGGACAAGTTAATGGCCAGAGTTGGACCAAGCTTATACGAGGAACTGCTAAGCAAACCTCATGTCAGCGTAATGGATTTTACGGGCAAGCCCATGAAAGGCTATATTTATGTTTCCCCGGCAGGATATGAGTCAGATGAGGACCTGGAAAAGTGGGTGGCGTATTGTGCCAAATTCGTCTTGTCTCTTCCTCCAAAGCAAGAATTGCATCGCTGATCGTGGCGGATCTCTCCCAGTTGAAATAATATTGACCATCCCATGTGTGCTGCCGTTTGAATTACAATCGCATACACCCATCCAGCCATGATTCAAAAATGCAGCAACTGACCTTGATACGACCAGACGATTGGCACCTGCATCTGCGAGACGGAGCATTAATGCGATCAGTGTTGCCAGATACGGCTCGACAGTTTGCCCGTGCCATCGTGATGCCAAATCTTCGCCCGCCTGTCATTACTACCGAACAGGCTCTTGCATATCGGGCGCGCATCCTTGAAGCACTTCCGGATGGGATGATATTTGATCCCCTGATGACGCTTTACCTCACCGATAACACCAGTGCGGAAGAAATACGAAAGGCAAAGCAAAGCGGCATGATTCACGCAGTGAAGCTCTATCCTGCGGGTGCGACCACCAATTCCGATGCCGGCGTCACCGACCTGCGCAAGGCTTACGCTGCGCTGGAAGAGATGCAGCGCTGTGGAATGCCATTGCTGGTGCATGGTGAAGTTACCGATCCGTCTGTGGATGTGTTCGACCGGGAGAGTGTATTTATTGCCCGCATACTTATACCCTTGCTGCGTGAACTGCCGGAGCTCCGCGTGGTGTTCGAACACATCACTACTTCTGATGCCGTTCAATTCGTCGAAGAAGCTTCAAACAATATCGCTGCGACTATAACCGCGCACCACCTGCTCTACAATCGTAATGCAATGCTGGTCGGGGGTATTCGTCCGCACTACTACTGTCTTCCGGTGCTCAAGCGGGAGACGCATCGCGAGGCATTGGTGATCGCTGCAACCAGTGGCAGCAAGAAATTCTTCCTTGGTACTGACAGCGCTCCGCATGCACAGCACACCAAGGAAAACGCCTGCGGATGCGCGGGATGCTATACCGCACACGCTGCCCTTGAACTCTATGCTGAAGTGTTTGAACAAGCTGGTTCGTTGGACAAACTGGAAAGTTTTGCCAGTATACATGGCGCAGATTTTTACGGTCTTCCGCGTAACAGGGAGAAAGTCACCTTGCGTAAGGTGGATTGGCAGATACCTGCGTCGGTAGGATTTGGTGAACATCGCTTGGTGCCGTTGAAAGCAGGGGAAATGATGAGCTGGAAACTGGTTGAATAAGGAGTCGATATGCCCCTGATGCCCTATCTGGATTGTTCTCCTGTTGTCGGAGCGCGCGTTTTTCTTCATCCCTCATGCCAGATCATCGGTGATGTGCGCATAGGTGATGACAGCTCCGTATGGTGTAACGCAGTATTGCGTGGCGATGTGAACCATATCGTGATCGGGAATTGCACGAATGTTCAGGATCTGACGATAGGGCATGTATCACGCATGGCACCGGAAAAACCGGAAGGGTCTCCATTGAGGATTGGCGATCACGTCACAGTGGGTCACGCAGTCATTTTGCACGGATGCACCATTGGCAACGAGTGCTTGATCGGCATGGGGTCGACTATCATGGACGATGTCGTGATTCCCGACAGGGTGATGATAGGTGCAGGCAGTCTGATCCCACCGGGCAAGGTGCTACAAAGCGGGATGCTATATGTTGGTCGCCCGGCCAAGGCACTGCGTGCATTGACTGGTGAAGAAATGGCCTATCTGAAAGATTCTGCCGAACATTACAAAGCATTAAAGGACACTTATCTTGGCGGGCAAAAAGCCTGAAATCATTTGATCAAATGGGACGATAAGTCCGCGAGAAATTTTGTTGTTGAAGGAAAAGGTCATGGCAGTTGATGATACGCAGGAAATCTTTCGTACCAAGGTGAATCTTGAGACCGCGCAGATCGCATGGAAGGATTTGCAGCGATTTTTTGCCAGCGGTGCGGCAGTTCATGTGAGCGACGATCTCGACCTGGTTGAAGTGGCATACCAGATGTCACGTGATAATACCGACCTGATTCAAGAATGGATGGTGACGGGCAAGCTGGGCAAAGTTTCCGATGAGCAAGCGGCAGCATGGTTCGAGACGGATTCACTTGTCTGGGCTGTCGTGGTCAGTCCGTGGGTGCTGGTTCAACCCTCTGGCAAGCTGCAATAGCAGTTATCAACCTGACATGACTACCAAGCTGTAGAGGGATATTTAGACTTACAGGGCAAGGATAAACTACAAAAAATCCGGCGTGATCACAAGCCGCAATGAGATCTGTTCTTCACCTTCACGAACGCGGCGGTTTAACCAGAGCAATCCTCCCTTCTTGATACTTGTTGTGCTGCCATTGCAGCCGAGAAGAAATCCTGCAACTTCGCCAAGGGTTGGCTGATGGCCGACCACCAGTACCGTTCCGCCTGCATCGGGCCAGCGTACAGCTTGCAATACGGATTTTGCCGAGGCGCCTGGTGCAATGGAAGGAGCGAGCGTGTAATGATCAGTAAGCGCGGCGGCGGTCTGCTGGGTGCGGGCTGAGGGGCTGACCAATACGCGGTAATCATCAGGCAAGTGCGGTCTCAGAAAAGCAGCAACTTTTTCTGCCTGTCTGGTACCTTTTGAAGTTAGTTCACGTGAGAGATCAGGGGTACCGTCCTCCGCATCTGCGTGCCGCCAAAGTATCAGATCCATATTCATTTCCCGTATATTACATTTTGCCTGCCAGCGTATACCGTATACACTGTTTGTGATACTTTATTCCCAAGGAGGCACCATGACAACCAAAAAGACAGCAGGTACCAAATTCAAAGTCGCTGCCCGGAAGCCATCGTCGCGGAAATCATCTGTCCGGGAACAGACGGGCACAAAGTCAGCGAAAAAGGTTAGCCAACCCCAGATGCAGAAAAAAAATAACAAGAAGACAAAAAAGGAAAATAAAAAGAAGGTAGTGCGCGACAGCTTTACTATGCCGCAAATCGAATATCTGAAGATTGCAGAAATCAAGGCGGTCTGTCTGAATGCAGGAATGCATGTGAAAAAAAGTGAAGTATTGCGCGCAGGACTTATAGCGCTCGCAAAACTAAACCCTGCGAATTTAAAGCGTGCATTGAGCAATCTGGAAAAGATCAAGACAGGCAGGCCAAAGAAGCACTGATTCCAGTTGCATCACAGGTTGCACCATTCTCGTGGCGAACGTGATGGGCTACACTGTCAGGCGTGAGAAGGCGGAAGGTTATCGGTTTTGGAATTACGCTGTTTGCGGATCGGTATGCGATAACACAGGAACAATATCCCGATGACAGCCAGTTGAGCCAATAGCGTCTCTGTCGTCGGGAGTATACCCAGCATCGGCAACGAAACAAAATTTACCGGACTGGATTCAATAATCCCCGCATCCTGCAAAGAAGCCACTCCCTGGCCTGCGAATATCACTGCCATGAATGCCAATAATATAGAGGTAGCTGAGAAGAAAGAGTTAAGCGGCAACCTGATGCCAAAGCGAAACAAACTCCAACCGATTGTCACTAACGTAAGCATGGCAGTCAACATGCCACCCCACAGGGCAGGTCGAGTCTGCTCGGTGGTTTGCACCCAAAGCGCCTGGTAGAACAATACTGTCTCAAAAATTTCCCGGTATACCGCGAAAAATGCGATCAACAGGAGTGCCCATACTGTCTTCTTTTCAAGTGCGCTTCCCACCTTGTCCTTGAGGAATTTCTGCCAGGCGAGCGCATGCGTTTTGTCGTGTAACCAAAAACCTACATAAATCAACATGGCAGAGGCAATCAGCGCAGTAACACCCGATGTGATCTCGCGCCCTGCACCCGATATGTCAATCAGAAAGGATGCTGCGACCCAGGTCAGCAATCCCAGCACAAGCGCACTTCCCCAGCCGGCATGGATGTAGATCAAAGCGCTGCGTTGCCCGCTCTTCACTACGAATGCGATGATTGCAGCAAGTACCAGGATGGATTCCAGTCCTTCTCTTAACAGGACAAACAGAGAGCTGATAAACGCTCCTGTGATCGAAAGCTTGCCCTCCCTCAGCAGTTCGTCGGCTTGACCGAGTAGCTTCTTTGCAGTTTCGATCTTATTTGACAGAGATTCGGTGGGCGCTTCATCGTAGATAAGTTTGCGTATTGTCATCATTTCGCGTTCTATGTCGAGACGTAGCTGCGCATTGAGATTAATGAGGCTTATTTCCATCGGCTCGAATCCCTCCAGATAAGCTGCGATGGCAAAACGCTGCGCCTCGGACTTGTTACCCGCCTGATACTCTGTCATTGCATGATCGAGTTGCTCTATAGCAAATATCAAAGTGGCATGCCGGTTTACTACAAGTGCATCTGGCTTGGAACGCAGATATTCGAATACCGCCCTGGTATTGTCACCATAGTTGATGCTGACCTCGTTTGCAGTAAGCGTGGTAAGCGTGACAAGGTTTGGGACGGTACCCTGAAAATCACGTTTCTCCCAAGCCTTGCGTCCTAAGTCCAGCCTTTCCGGAAGGTTATGAAAATTTGAAGCAAGGAATGCAAGCCCCCAGCGTTCATCGTCTGATAATTTCGTAAATGCTGTCATGGCTGTACCCGGTACACCAAGCGAAATGGTATTGTAAAGCCCATATACACTCCGTTTTCCCATGCGAGTTGCATCGTGGAAGTTAGCCGGCTTTGGGGTAAGTGTCTTGCTTTCAGGCCCATCACCGTGTCCGTCACTGCCATGACACTTGACGCATAGCTGCTTGTACAAGACTTGCGCTCTATTTCTATCAGGAAATTTTCGAGGAGAGACAGTAATGTTGTAGGTAGCGATGATGTTTCTGCGTAGTCGCTGCGCTTGAGCATTTACATCTTCGGCAGGCGCTTTAATTGCTACATCGTTAGCAAGTTTCTGCGAATCCTTGATGATATTTTCCAGAAGCGGGTGTTCCGGCAGCCGATTTATCAGCTTTACTGACTGTGCCGCGAATTCAGCTTGTTCCTGATATTCGCTCTCATTGAGTACCCTGCCGAACAACACCGAACCGCCATAATCCACGCCCAGATAATCCAGCATGTGAAGTATCAATTGCACTTCCCTGTCGGACGCATCATCAGCGTGTGCAACAGGAGTCAGCAGTATCAGTAAGAATATACTGAATGTTGCTGAAAGCTTGCGTAGCAATATGAACGGCATCCCTAAACTCCCTGCGCGCAACTGTATCCGGGCATTAATTTGAATTGTGTGATAACCATAGCCAAGACACATGCATATCTTTTATTGAGAATAGTTCTCATCTTATATGATAACTATTCTCATGTGCAAGTGATTTGTGTATCATGCCAGCAATTCCTGAACAGTGACATTTTCGAGCATTATGAGAAGCGTTGCGGTTTAAGTCAAAGGTGCAGAATAACTCAAGGGGGAATATCCACGAATATCCCGGAAATATGATATTGCCGGGACACAGTGCGGAAAGGTTTCAAGCAGCATTATAATGACCGGGTCCGGCATCAAAGCCGGTTCACAACACCAACAGGGAGTTACCAGATTGGAAAGCCAGGATCTGCGCAATGCCGGACTAAAAGTCACTGCACCTCGCCTCAAGATGCTTGAGCTTCTTGAAAAAGCCGAGGGCCGCCATCTTACCGCCGAGGCAATCTATCGGTTGCTGCTTGATGCGGGTGAAGAAATCGGCTTGGCCACCGTGTACCGTGCCTTAACGCAGTTCGAGGCTGCCGGACTTGTTACCCGCCATCACTTCGAAGGTGGTCAGGCCGTGTTCGAGCTTGAGCGCGGCCCACACCATGACCACATTGTTTGTATACACTGTGGACGGGTTGAGGAATTCTTTGATGAAGTGATCGAAAAACGGCAGCGTTCTATTGCCGAAAAACTCGGTTTCGAGTTGCGTGACCATACGCTTACGCTATATGGGGAATGCAACACCCCGTCCTGCAAGAACAAAAGTACAAAAAGTTAGACAAAAAGAAATTGTTGCTGGCCGACAATAAATCATCCTTCCAGTGATAATCGCCAGTATGATTATCCAAATCCATGTGAATATCAGTAGTGAATCGGGAAAATGCGCTCATTGATAGCCCTTTCTTTGTTGTTCATCAGCATGAACAGCAATGCTCAAACGATTTACCATCATCAGCTGCACATTGTGCTCAGACCGCAACAACACAGGCTTGAAGTGGAGGATAGAGTCAAGTTGCCGAGTGGTTCACCTCGCATGTCATATTTCTTTCTGCATCGCGACCTGCATCCTGTATCTCCTGATGCCTCGATCGAAGAAATAAGCGGTGTGTCGGACGGTATTCTGCAGCGATATCGCGTCACGCTACCTGCAAGCAGGGACAGCTTTATACTTAAATATAGCGGTGAAATATTCCATCCGCCTCAGCAGGACGTTCGTGAAGCTCGCACGTTCGAAAATTCACCGGGGATCATTGCACCCGAGGGTGTCGTTTTGAGTGGTGCTAGTGGGTGGTATCCGATGATGGATGTGGATCAAGTTCAAAACATGGTGAGCTTTAATCTCGATATTGCCATGCCTCAAGACTGGCATGCTGTCAGCCAGGGTAAATACGTTAAACGAAACAGACTTAAGGATGATGCCATCTCTCAAGAGGGTTGGGAAGAATCTCAGCCTCAGGACGAGGTCTTTTTGGTTGCTGCTCCTTTTAAAACCTACCAGCGCAACGATCATGCTACAGAAGCTCTTGTGTACTTGCGCAATGATGATATGGCACTTGCACAGCGTTATCTGGATGCCACGGATCGTTATATTGAGTTGTACCGAAGAATGATTGGTGACTATCCGTATGCCAAGTTTGCGCTGGTGGAGAATTTCTGGGAAACCGGATACGGCATGCCGTCTTTTACCCTGTTGGGCAGTCAGGTGATACGCCTGCCATTCATCGTTGACACTTCCTATCCTCACGAGATCCTCCACAACTGGTGGGGAAACGGTGTCTATGTCGATTACCCTAGCGGCAATTGGTCCGAAGGATTAACTGCTTATCTTGCTGACCATTTGCTGCAGGAACAAAAAGGCAGTGGTGCTGAATACCGCCGCGGCATGCTGCAAAAATACGCTGATTTCGTTTCAGCTGGAAGAGACTTCCCCCTTGCCGAGTTTACTTCGCGACATAGTGCGCAAAGCGAAGCTGTCGGATATGGCAAGGCGTTGATGGTGTTTCACATGTTGCGTAGAAGAATGGGTGATGACAAGTTCTTAAAAGCACTTCAGGAGTTCTATCACGAATTTAAGTTCAAGCGTGCAGGCTTCGCTGATCTGGAGAAAATATTTTCGCAGGCCTCGGGGGAGGATCTTGGTAAATTCTTTGAGCAATGGATCCAACATGCTGGTGCGCCTCAACTGAGTATTGATTTTGCCGAAGCACACAGAACAGAGAACGGCTACGAGCTGGTTGTGTCAATTGGACAAACCCAAGCTGGCCTTGCCTACCTTCTTGAAGTGCCACTTATAGTTACGATTGCAGGACAAGATGAGGTGTATCCAACAATGATAAGGATGGAAGAAAAACACGCAGTGTTGCGAGTGAAGCTCGATTCGCAACCCCTGCGAGTTGATGTAGATCCTGAATTTGACTTGTTCCGTCGCCTGGATCGTACTGAAATCCCGCCGGCGTTTTCGCAGGTATTTGGAAATGAGAACCTGATGATCATTGTGCCTCGAAATGCAGGGGAAGAAGTACGCGAGCAATATCTTGCCGCAGCCAGAAGATGGCAGCAGCAACCAGGTCGTACTACTCGCGTCGTGTGGGATGATGAAATTGACCAAATCCCAAGCGCTGGGACGGTATGGCTGTTTGGCTGGGAAAATCGATGGCGAGGGATATTCCAGGACGCACTAGCGTTCAATGGTGCCAAATTGTCAGATCAAGGCGCAAGTCTTGAAAACACTACGTTCCCACGCGACCAGCACGCGTTTGCACTGACTGCTCATATTGGTCAGACGCCTGCAGCCTGGCTTGCTGTCACAGATGCTCAGATGATGACTGCGCTCACCAGAAAGCTGCCGCACTATTCAAAATATAGTTATGCCGTATTCAAAGGCATGGAGGTAGCCAATATTGCAAAGGGTATCTGGGAAGTATCGGATTCTTCTCTGGCCAAGCAGGTTCATCAAGCAGACCGGAGTATTCCTGAAGCTACACGTGGCAAACTTGAGCCACGCACCAGCCTTCAGCATTAATCATCAACAACCTTCAGCGCAAGGTCACATCAAACATCAGGATCTCATCTTCAGCCATTGGCTGTTCACGACGTATCTTGACGCGGACAACGTCCCCGGGATGCTTGTCGTACATGATTGATCTGATTTCCGGGAAATTCTTTACCTTGATACCATCAAGCGCAAGCAAGCGATCACCAACCTTGATGCCCGTATCCAAAGCAGCGCCCTTTGGTCCAAGTTGAGTGATGACTACGTCCTTGCTTGAGTCATCTACGGATATTCCCAATTTGCCAGAATCTGGTAATGCCTTGTTGCTGGAGGATTCAAGGATGAAATCTGCGATTCCCGGATAATCGCCAAATTGTCGGCCGTTGATGGCAATCGCACTGAATTTTCCACCAAGACGTCGATCAAGTGCTCTCGGGATTCCATCTCCGTACATCATGTGCCCCAAACCAGCCAGTACGACCAGTTTGGATTGCGGATGTTGCTTGAGATAGGTTGCTGCTGAATCGGCCATTGTCTCGTCCCACAGCTGCTGTCCTTCAACGAACATATCAAAAGTGTTGCTCTCAGGATGGGTATTGAATATCGTCAAAAGTCGCTTCTTGTAAGCATCACTGATTGGCTGGATATCATCAGGGATATGCTCACGATCCTGAGGAGTCAGGCTCTTGATGCCACTGTGAAAAACCTTATGATGTATCTCATCGGATATATTTAGCGCCAGAACCGGAATGTGCTTTTCTCGGGCAAATCTGAGGATCGGTTGCAGCATCCGGTAGTCCAGATTCCAACGCTTGAAGTACTCAGTTCTTACCAGCATCTCACGTTCATCGATGTATCCTGCGATATAGTCGTTAAGATGTGACTGGAAGGGTTGCTGGAAATATTCGACGCCGATAACGATATCAGGATGACGCTCATAAAGACCCTGTATGAGTCGCAACTGGTTCTGATGATGTTCCTGTCGGTCGTGGATCTCACCGATAAACAAAGCACGCTTCTCGGAGAGCTTGCCAGTTAACTGGTCAACTTGCCGGGGGTCACTCAGATCGAACACTGCCGGCTTGATTCCGGTGACGGCTCCTGGAGCCGGCAAATCGAGACCGCCATGTACGTCGTTTATAGAAACACATGCAGTGCAGAACGAGGTTAATGCCAACAATATGGCTATGGGTAATTTCATCTTATTCAGTTTAGTAGCACGGGTTGTAATTGAGACTGCTTTTAAGCAGCAAAAATCCATGCTTTCCAGAAAATAAGCATGGTTTATTTCAAGTGCGTCGTTCTATCCGGAAATCCTGTTGCTACTTCTTCGACTGTAAAGATGGGCTCGCAAGCTGCTTGAGCAACTCGATCTGGGCAATCACCTTGGGGGAGCGACGAGCAGTTTTAAGCCGGTAATGTCCTTCGCCATCCATTTCCCAAGCTTGGCAGTTGTCGTGCAAATAGATCTTCAATCCTTCGGCAATCACGCGCTTCTTGAGCTTTTTATCCAGTACAGGAAAACAGATCTCGATGCGCCTAAAAAAGTTCCTGTCCATCCAGTCTGCACTGGCCAAAAACACATCATGTTTTAAATTGTTGCGGAAATAAAAGATTCGGGTGTGCTCAAGAAATCGTCCGATCACCGAACGAACCCTGATGTTCTCAGATAAACCCGGCAATCCCGGTCGCAATGCACAAACACCGCGTACGATCAGGTCAATTTTTACCCCTGCCTTTGAAGCCTCGTAGAGTGTCGCGATGGTTTCCGGTTCGAGCAATGCATTCATCTTTGCAATGATATGGCTGCGTTTGCCTGACTTTGCGAGGCTGGTTTCATTCCGGATGGCGCGCAGCACCTCGCTGTGCAATGAAAATGGGGACTGCCAGAGATGGTTAAGCGTGCGTGCCTTGCCAAGGCTGGTAAGCTGGCTGAACACTTCATTTGCATCCGCACAAATCTTTTCGTTACTCGTGAACAGGCCGAAGTCGGTATATAGTCTCGCAGTACGAGGGTGATAGTTACCGGTACCGAGATGAACGTATCGGCGCAATTGGCCGTCCTCACGGCGCACCACCATCAGCATCTTGGCGTGTGTCTTGTGGCCGACAACGCCATACACCACATGCGCACCTACTTCCTCAAGGCGGTTCGCCCAATTGATGTTAGCCTCCTCGTCGAATCGTGCAAGCAACTCGACAACCACGGTTACCTCCTTGCCCCGCTTTGCCGCAACGATCAATGCTTCCATCAGCGCGGAATCGGTACCCGTGCGATATACGGTCTGTTTGATTGCTACTACGTCTTCATCTCGTGCAGCCTGCTGTATAAAATCGATGACCGGCTTGAAGGACTGGTAGGGATGATGGAGTAACACATCGTTCTTGCGGATCAATTTGAATATATTTGAGCCCTTCTTTCGCAGCAATCCGGGAACGCTGGGCACAAAGGGATGGAATTTCAGGTCATCACGCTCAACCAGATCGGGTATGCGCATCAGCCTCACCAGATTGACGGGTCCGTGCACGCGATAAAGATCCTCCGCTGCGAGGTTGAACTCCTTGAGCAAAAATTCGATGATCTGCGGCGAGCAATTGTCTGCTACCTCGAGACGTACTGCATCACCGAAGTGTCGTTGTGGCAATTCGCCCTGCAGGCTGAGGCGAAGATTCTTGACTTCCTCTTCGTCAACAAACAAGTTGCTATTGCGTGTGACGCGAAACTGGTAGCAACCAAGCACCTCCATCCCGGTAAATAATTCTCCGACATGCGCATGAAGGATGGATGACAGAAACACAAAGCCATGCTCGCAGCCACTGATCTCAGGCGGCATTGCGATTGTGCGGGGAACGACACGTGGTGCCTGCACGATTGCGCGAGTCGAATTTCGGCCGAATGCATCCTTGCCTTGTAGTTCCACGGCAAAATTCAAGCTTTTGTTAAGAACTCGCGGAAAAGGATGAGCCGGATCAAGACCGATCGGTGTCAGCACCGGCATCACTTCGCGGAAGAAAAAGTCCTTGACCCAAGTACGTTGTGTCACAGTCCATTGTGTGCGACGCAGAAACTTGATGCCTTGCCCTGAGAGCGCTGGAACGAGGTCTTTGTTGAACACTTGATATTGACGCTCGATCAATTGATGCGCCTGGTCGCGAACCAGCTTGAGCGTTTGCACGGCAGTCAAGCCGTCAACGCTGGTAGCGATACCTCCGAGTTTTATCTGTTCCTTGAGGCCGGCGACTCGTATCTCGAAAAATTCATCGAGATTGCTGCTGACGATGCACAAGTATTTCAACCGCTCTAACAACGGGATCGAGTTATCTTCGGCCTGAGCCAAAACGCGGCGATTGAACTCAAGCTGTCCAAGTTCGCGATTCAGGAATTGCTGCGCTACAAATTTTTTAGGCAAGTCGTAACCTGTCAGTTCTTAGGAGGGACATATCCTTCTGGCATCGCGACACCTTCGCCAAAAAAATACTTCTCCATCATCGTGGCGAGAAACTTGCGTGCCGTTGCATCGGCGAGATTGAGTCGATTTTCGTTCACCTGCATCGTCTGGAACTTGAGCCAGGCCTGCCAGGCTTCCTTGGAAACGTTTTCGAATATGCGCTGACCCAAGGCGCCAGGATACGGCGGGCGATCCAAGCCTTCGGCCTCACGACCCAGTTTTACGCAATTTACCATTCTTGCCATATTAATCTCCGACTATTTCATTATGGTATGGAATTATGACATCTAGAAGTTGATCTTGTGCAGGCATATCGCAACTATAATTTGAACAAATGACTATTTACTCAACACGGTCATGTCGAGAGCGTCTGTTTGAATCAAGAAATCGACCAGTTCACCAAGCCGCTATATGCCGTACCCAGCACCACCAAGCCGAACACAATACGATACCAAGCGAACGCACTAAAGTCGTGCCGGCTGATAAAGCGCAGCAACCAGCGCACGCATAGGAACGCGCTGACAAAGGAGGATGCAGCACCCACCGCGAACAACCACCAGTCGTGTACATGGAACAGAGTGTGGTACTTAATCACTTCATAAAGCGTTGCAGCTGTCAGTGTGGGTATCGCGAGAAAAAACGAGAATTCGGTGG
>JAHEDW010000015.1 GCA_024641025.1 Gallionella sp. | reverse complement strand
ATCCTCAAGCAACAATTTATCAGAGCCTCGAGTGGCAGCTACACGTCCTTCCAGGGCCTGAGGCTTGACCAGAAAGAAATTGGGAGATTCGTCATATATCTTCCCGGAATGATTGTTTGCATTGTAGTAGGCGGTGAACAATTTCAACACCAATGCACCATTCTTTTCAACATCGAAGTACTCGGTGCCCATGGCAACATCCTTCTCGCCATCTGTCATACCATCATCTCCTTAATATCCTGGGTAAGATCGCTTTTAGACTCGTAAATTGGAATCGCAATAATGTTTGCCTGTGCTAGACTTGTGTATGTAGCATATGGAACTTTATTGTTAAGATTTTACTACTGAAATCGCCTTAGAGACCATCCTTAATCAAAGCAAACGCCAAGACCGGGGTTGATACCATGAAAAACTTCATGTTGCTCGCATTGATGATGTACAGCATCTGCGCTTTTGCCGATGTTAATAAATGGGTGGATGACAAAGGGAGAGTTCATTATTCAGATGAACCACCTCCTTCAAGCGCAAAGAAATTAATTAGTTCAACTCCAAAATCCAGGAGATCTTCTGATTCAAGCGACCTTACGGAATCGGACAAGGCTCAAGAATCAGGGACTCCTGCAGAACAAGTTGAGCCCGACGAACCAAAGTCAATTGCAGAGCGTGAAGCGGAACTAAAGAAGAAACAAATAGCGGATCAAGAAAAAGCTGCCAAGGCAGCAAAACAACAGGCCATCAAAGAGGCCAACCAGGAAAACTGTAACCAGGCCAGACTAAGCCTGAAGACCCTGCAGTCAGACATGCGCATCATGGAACTCGATGCCAAGGGAGAACAGACTTATCTTGACGATAATCAACGTCAGCAACGCATCACAAAAATACAGCAGGATATCAACAAGCTCTGCAACTAACCCCTTGCATATCGCCAGTTCTATGCAACCATTGGTTCGTCGCGCATACGTAAAGCTTCTTCTATATCCACTGCCACGACTTTTGAGACTCCCTTTTCCTGCATCGTCACTCCGACCAACTGCTGCGCCAACTCCATCGTGATCTTGTTGTGACTGATGAACACGAACTGGGTATGCTGTGCCATTCTCTTGATCAGCGCGCACAAACGTTCTGTGTTGGTATCATCCAATGGCGCATCAACCTCGTCGAGCAGGCAGAATGGCGCGGGATTTAGCTGGAACAACGAGAAAACCAGTGCGATCGCAGTCAGTGCCTTTTCACCACCAGACAGCAGATGTATCGAGCTGTTCTTCTTGCCAGGCGGCTGCGCCATCACCTGCACTCCGCTATCCAGTATCTCCTCGCCTGTCAGCACCAGCCTTGCCTCCCCGCCGGCAAACAGCACCGGAAACATTTCAGACAGATGTTGATTGACTCGGTTATAGGTGTCCATCAGCAGATCTCGTGACTCCTTGTCGATACGGCGGATAGCATCCT
The DNA here is from genome assembly GCA_024641025.1 of Gallionella sp. Classification (GTDB taxonomy): domain Bacteria; phylum Pseudomonadota; class Gammaproteobacteria; order Burkholderiales; family Gallionellaceae; genus Gallionella. The sequence continues at coordinate 42,366 of JAHEDW010000015.1, read as the reverse complement.
CCAGCGTCGCCATCGCCTCGTTCAGGTCCTTGGCTTGGGCATCCAGATATGCCTTACGCTCAGTTGCAGCCTGCAATTCTTCCAAAGCTGCAAGATTCACGGCTCCCAGCGCTTCGATATCTGAATTCAGGCTATTCAATTCGCTCTGCAATGCACTTGGCTTCCTGTTGCCGCTCTCTAGCAATGGCATCAATGCGTTTTCATCCACACCCTGCAGTTGATCGGACCACTGTTCTGCGTGAAGGCGCGACTCTTGCTCCTTTAGTGTCAGCTCATTGAGCTTGTCGCGTAACGGACTGAGCTTGTGCTCGCAGGCGAGGCGGTCCTGTTCGTCCTTTTGAAGGCCAACTGCAGCATGCTCCAGAATGTTTCTCGCAGAGGCAAGCTCTTGCTCCTTTGCTTGGCGGACCTGCAGTGCAGCCTGCAGCTCCTGCTTGGCGGTTTCATCCTCGCTGCCCGCCAAGTCTGCGCGCAACTGAACCAAGTTCTGTTCGAACTGGGTCAGTGCCTCGGTCAGTTGATGGATATTGTGTTGCAGATCGGCGATCTTTTCGGTACAAGTCTTGGCATAAAAGTGCGCCTCCTGCAAGGCATGATGTGCCTGCTGAGCACGACCACGTTGCTCACGCAAAGCAGCATCCTGGGCATCTGCATGATGCTGCGCCTCGTCTACTTGGGCATGGAAAGTGGAGTTCTGCTCGCGCAATATTTCAATTTTTTCATCAATAGTGGAAAGCTGGCGTAGTTCGCTTGCGAGATGCTCTGCAACTTCCTGCATCTCCTGGTCGATCTGTTTGGTCCGTTCTGCGCTTCGCTCATGTGCCTGGGTAAGCTTGAGTATGTTCATTTGCACACCGTGCAGGCGTTGCTGAAGTTCATTGCCGGTATTGCGTAGCGGTGCGATCTGCGCTTCGATCGACTGGTAGTGCTGCTCTGCTTGTGCGACTTGCTGCCTGGAGTAACCAGCATTGCGATTCTGCTCTGCAAGTTCCTGTTCCAACACCTCGATCTCGCGCTGTCTCGCCAGTACCCCGTGCAACTGGCTATCAGGCGCGTGAAACAGCACGCTATGTGCTCCGATCAGGTGGCCTTGGGGGGTAACGAACCAACCACCAACCGGCAACTTCTCGCGCTGCGCATAACCCTGTGAGAGATCCGCAACGGCATAGACATCTTTCAGCCAGTCGCGCATTACAGGCAGCACTTGCGGATCCTGGCATTGCACATAGCTCAGCAACGGATTTAGTTCAGTTTCTCCACTAAACTTAACTTCGCCACCCTCGGCCTTCATGAATAACGCGACCTTGGCCGGCGGCGCATCGTCCCAACTGGCGGATTCACCCAGTGCAGGGATCGCAAGCGCATTTAGCCTTTCGCGTAACACCGCCTCCAATGCGTCTTCCCAGCCATCCTCGATTCGGATTGATTGCCACAGGTGAGGCAACTTATCTAGTTGGTGTTGTTGAAGCCAAGCATTTAGATTCTTGTCGCTGTCGATCTGCAACTGCAATTGCTGCAATGCATGCAAACGTGCCTCGGTCTGCGCCAGAACACGCTCTTGCTGACTTAATGAGCCACGCAGCTCACGCAGCTGGTTATCGGCAAGTGGCAACTGCTCTTGAAGGTTGGCTAGCGTTCGGAGCTGCTCTGAACGCTCAGACTCAAGCTCGCCTGCTAGTCGATGCTCTTGTTCCAGGGCACCAGTATCTGGTCCAGGCAAATTATCCTTCTCCAGCAGCAAGCGGGAACGACGTGACTCCAGTTGCTGGATGTTGCGTTGCAAATTGGCACGCTGATTATCTGCAAGCTGCATTTGCTGCTCCAGAATCAACTGCTCGCGCTGAAGCTCGTTGTAACGTTCCTGTGCAATACGTGCCGCTTCTTCAGCCTGAGGCAGATTCTTGCCTTCTACCAGCGCCAGCTTCTCAGCGTCGACCACCTTAACACCGGCGCCTTCATGCTGACGCTGCCAATGCTCCAACAGGGTATGTACGCCCTGTCGCTGATGCACCTGTTGCTCGACTTGCCGTTCGGTGTTGGAGATCTGCTGAGTGAGCCTATGACGTTGTTCCGCGACATGCTTGATGTGCTGCTCAAGCCTCGCGATTTCTGCATTTGAACTGTACAACTCTCCTTGCCTGGCGTGCAAAGCATCAGAAAGCTTGTAATGCTCACTCCGGGAAGTTTCCAGCTTACTTTCGATGTCGCGCAAACGTGCGGTTTCTGCATCCAGCTCAATGCGGGTCTTCTCGATGGCCTGAGCGGATCTGGTGCGCTGAGCTTCAGCCTCCTGCTTTTTCACCAGCCAGAACAGATTCTGAGTGGTATCTCGTTGCTTTTCCAGGGCACGATATTGTTTCGCTATCTCAGCTTGTGCTCCCAGATGTTCCAGTTGCTTTTCAAGCTCGAGCAGGATGTCGCTGACCCGAAGAAGATTATCGCGCGTATCACCCAAACGCAACTCCGTCTCGCGGCGCCTTTCGCGGTATTTTGAAACGCCCGCTGCTTCCTCCAGGAAGATGCGCAACTCTTCCGGTTTGGCCTCGATGATGCGAGAGATCATGCCCTGCTCTATGATTGCGTAAGCGCGCGCCCCCAAACCAGTCCCAAGAAATATATCCGTGACATCCTTGCGGCGCACATGCTGATTGTTGATGTAATAACTGGAATCGCCATCGCGTTGCAGTAACCTTTTTATGGAGATTTCAGTGTAGCTGGACCATTGCCCGGCAGCCTTGCCGAGTGAATTGTCAAAGATCAGCTCCACGCTGGCACGAGATACCGGTTTGCGTTTGCTGGAGCCGTTGAAGATCACGTCCTGCATTGTCTCGCCGCGAAGCGCTGAGGCTTTAGACTCGCCCAGCACCCAGCGCAACGCATCGATGACATTTGACTTACCACAGCCATTCGGACCTACTACACCGACAATCTGCCCAGGCAGCGAGATGTGTGTGGGATCAACGAAGGATTTGAAACCGGCCAGTTTAATTTGGGAAAGACGCAAGGATACCTCTGTAAATCCATTTTTCGGGCGTATCGCTTAGTTGATCAGCGAAACGATATAATCCCGACATTCTAACCGAACCTTGCGGCCATACCAAATGACTACACGACCAAGTAATTCACTGGAAACCTTTCCCAATCCAAAGCCACAGCGCGACTACCATATTCACATGGAAATCCCTGAATTCACCTGCTTATGCCCCAAGACCGGCCAACCCGATTTCGCTACGCTGATACTGGATTACATCCCTGACGAACTGTGCGTTGAACTGAAGAGCCTCAAGCTTTATATCTGGTCGTTCCGCAATGAGGGCCATTTCCACGAGGATGTCACCAACCGCATTCTGGATGACCTTGCCGCCGCCATCAATCCGCGTTTCATGCGCCTTACCGCAAAGTTCTACGTTCGCGGCGGCATTTTCACAAACGTGATTGCTGAACACCGCAAGCCAGGATGGCAGCCCTTACCGAGAGTCGAACTGAACCAGTTCGACATGCAACAGAACACTCGATGATGATAATGTTTATATGATGTTTATGGGCTTGGATTTCGGCACCTCAGGCGCGCGAGCCTGTGTTATCGACGATTCCAGGTCGATCATCTGGGAGCAGCGCATCGCCTATCCCGATGCGACTTCCCAGAATCCACTAGATTGGCGCACTGCATTACATGGATTGTTGCATGCACTACCGAAGAGCGTTGCAGGCAGATTACGCGGCATCGTGATGGACGGAACATCCGGCACTGTAATGCTGTGTAATTCAGAATTGGAGCCAATCCATCCTGCCCTGCTCTACAACGATGATCGTGCAAGCAGGCAAGCTGAACAACTGAGGGGCATGGCGCCCCATTCGCATACAGTTTGCACCGCCACATCAGGCCTTGCCAAGTTTCTCTGGCTGACTCAGCACTGCGACTGCACACGGGCCGCCTATTTTCTACACCAAGCAGATTGGCTGACTGCATTGCTCAGCGGGCATCCCGGCTTCAGTGATTATCACAACGCGCTGAAGACCGGCTATGACATCGAATTACTGCGCTGGCCTGACTGGGTAACAGCGCTGCCACACTCGCAATTGCTCCCAAATGTTCACCCCCCTGGAGCATGTATCGGCATCATCCAGCCCGAAATAGCGGCGCATTTCGGTATCAGTTCACAATGTGCTATCCACGCCGGCACTACCGACAGTATCGCCGCGTTCATCGCGTCGAGGGTAGACATGACTGACATTGGTACAGGGGTTACTTCCCTGGGGACCACGCTGGTACTCAAGCAAATTTCCAATCGGCGCATCGACTCACCGGAATTTGGTGTATACAGCCATCGCCAAGAGAATCATTGGCTTGTAGGCGGATCGTCGAACGCAGGAGCTGGTGCTTTACGACAATTTTTCAGTGATACACAGCTTACCGAGCTAAGCGCACGGATCGACCCCATGATTGACAGCCCACTGGATTATTACCCGCTGACCAAGAATGGTGAGCGTTTCCCGATAAACAACGCACAGCTCGAACCGAGAATGAAGCCGCGACCTGGCAATGATATTGAGTTCCTGCATGGTTTGCTCCAGGGTCTAGCGAACATCGAGGCAGCCGGATACCGGAAACTTGCCGAACTGGGGGCGCCGAAACTCAGGCGCGTAATCACAACCGGCGGCGGAGCGAAAAACGAAGTTTGGAGGAAGATGCGGGAAAGATTGCTTCATGTGCCGGTTGAACAAGCCATGCATTGTGAGGCTGCTTTCGGTAGCGCACTACTTTGCCACAAGTATCATGTATAGATTGACATGCAGCCACGTAGAATTGCAACGTAGGTTTGAATGTTCAGCCTCCTTGTAATCGACCTAACTGTTCGATAGCCATCGACGTTCTGGTTATAATCCTGTTTCTAACACCTCTAGCGCAAACGGAGTAACTGACATGCCACATAATCTGTTCAATTCCCATATATCGTTCAGCCCCTCCAGTGGCAAATCTGGAACACTATATTCACTTCCCGCCTTGGAATCAGCCGGCATAGGGAAAATCTCTCGCCTGCCGGTTTCGATTCGAATTGTGCTTGAATCGGTTCTCCGCAACTGTGACGGCAAAAAAGTAACCGAACAGCATGTCCGCCAACTAGCAGGCTGGAAGCCCAACGCTGCGCGGTCCGAAGAGATACCGTTTGTTGTGTCGCGCATCATTCTGCAAGATTTTACCGGGGTGCCACTTCTTGCCGATCTCGCTGCAATGCGCAGCGTTACTAACCAGATGGGCAAGAATCCTAAACTCATTGAGCCGCTGGTGCCGGTGGACCTTGTGGTAGACCACTCGGTACAGGTCGACTATTACGGCAACAACAGCGCGCTAGAGCAAAACATGAAACTTGAATTCCGCAGAAACGAGGAACGGTACCAGTTCATGAAGTGGGGAATGCAGGCATTCGACACCTTCAAGGTAGTGCCTCCGGGCATAGGCATCGTGCATCAGGTCAATCTTGAGTATCTCGCGCGCGGCGTTCACCAATCAAGTAATGGTGTTTATTACCCCGATACGCTAGTCGGCACTGACAGCCATACCACGATGATCAATGGTATCGGCGTAGTCGGTTGGGGCGTCGGGGGCATCGAAGCAGAGGCCGGAATGCTCGGGCAACCGGTATTTTTCCTGACCCCAGATGTAGTTGGAGTAAACCTGAAGGGCAAACTCCATCCAGCCTGCACTGCCACCGACCTAGTTCTTACTGTCACCGAAATGCTGCGCAAAGCCAAGGTTGTGGGCAAGTTTGTCGAATTCTTCGGCTCAGGAACCGCTTCACTCAATGTCACCGATCGTGCAACTATCGCCAACATGGCGCCCGAATATGGCGCAACGATGGGCTTCTTCCCAGTCGACGACAAAACGCTGGATTACTTCAGGGGCACTGGCAGAACTGAAGAAGAGATCGATGCATTTGCTGCATATTTTAAGGCTCAGGGAATGTTCGGCGTTCCCAAACCGGGTGAAATCGACTACAGCCAGACGCTGGATCTCGACCTTTCTTCCGTAATGCCCTCGATTGCAGGTCCGAAACGACCGCAGGATCGCATTAACCTTGATCAGGTCAAGGCGACATTCACATCACTTTTCTCGAAACCTGTGGCGGATAATGGTTTCGCTAGGAAGTTCGAGGACTTGGGCAGGAAATACCAGACTTCTGATGGAACCTCTATTGGCAACGGTGACGTTCTAATCGCCGCAATTACTTCATGCACCAACACCTCCAACCCGGGTGTGCTGCTTGCCGCAGGATTGCTGGCGAAAAAAGCAGTCGAACTCGGCCTTACTGTAAAGCCTCATATCAAAACCTCGCTGGCACCGGGTTCGCGAGTAGTCACTGAATACCTCACTAAGGCAGGGCTACTTCCCTATCTGGAAAAACTCGGCTTTAACGTCGCCGCATACGGTTGCACCACATGCATCGGCAATGCAGGCCCACTTGCTCAACCGATCGAGGAAGCAATCATCAACAATGACCTGGTTTGCGCTGCTGTGCTTTCCGGCAACCGCAATTTCGAAGCGCGCATACATCCCAATATCCGTGCCAATTTTTTGGCCAGCCCCCCCTTGGTAATTGCCTACGCTATCGCTGGAAACATGCTGAAGGATTTTCGCACTGAACCGCTCGGCAAATCGAAAGGCGGCCGTGACGTCTATATTGGCGATATTTGGCCGAGCGCCGGGGAAATTCAGGCACTAATGAAGCTCGCCATGGACGGACCGACATTCAAGCGCCTCTATGGAAACCTGGCAGAGGCGAACCCGTTGTGGAAGAGGATCTCCGCGCCTGCCGGCCAAGTATACGATTGGCCTGAGTCAACCTACATCGCTGAACCCCCTTTCTTCCATAATTTCTCGATGCAGCCAAGTCCTACCGGCAACGTCACTGGCGCCCGAATCCTGTGTATCTTCGGCGATTCGGTGACCACCGACCACATCTCTCCCGCCGGTTCGATCAAGCCATCATCACCAGCCGGCGTCTACCTGCAGGCTCATGGGGTAGCCGTAGTCGATTTCAATAGCTACGGCTCACGGCGAGGAAACCACGAAGTAATGATGCGCGGCACCTTCGCCAACGTGCGCATCAAGAATCTGATGTTGCCTCCCAACTCCGACGGCAGCCGCATCGAAGGTGGTTACACCCTTTACCAGAACAAGCAGATGCCGATTTATGATGCTGCGATGAATTACCTCGCTGCCGGCACACCGACCGTGATCTTTGCCGGCGAGGAATACGGCACTGGTTCCAGCCGTGACTGGGCCGCCAAAGGCACTCAGCTGCTAGGCGTAAAGGCGGTAATAGCAAAATCCTACGAGCGAATTCACCGCAGCAACCTTGTAGGGATGGGTGTGCTGCCACTGCAATTCAAGGATGGCACCGATGCAACCTCGCTACAACTTACTGGAGAGGAAAGTTTCGACATCAGCGGACTGGGCAACAGCCTGAAGCCACAGCAGGACGTTACCCTGACAATACACCGCAAGGATGGCCACACTGAGCAGGTGCAATTGTTGTTGCGCATCGACACACCAATCGAGGTCGACTACTACCACCACGGCGGGATATTGCCTTATGTGCTGCGAGAACTGACCTCAAGATAATCAGATAGCTTTACGACCATCACATAACAAATGAAACTGAAATTGCTGTTGTTTGCAGCAGAGGAAAGATAATGACCACCAGAACAGAACGCGACTCTTTCGGTGATATCGAAGTCCCGGCAGAACACCTTTGGGGCGCACAGACCCAGCGTTCACTTGAAAATTTTGACATCTCCTCGGAAAGAATGCCTGAAGAAATCATCATGGCACTTGCCGAGATCAAACGAGCCTGCGCACTGGCCAATCGAGATCTCGGTCTATTGAGCGAGGAGAAGGCTTCGGCAATCATGCAGGCGGCCGATGAAGTTCTCGCATGCAAGCATTGCGGGGAATTCCCATTATCTGTCTGGCAGACCGGGTCCGGTACCCAGAGCAACATGAACGTCAACGAAGTGCTTGCCAACCGTGCCTCAGAACTGCTGGGTGGCTCACGTGGCGCGGCACGGGTCGTCCACCCCAACGATGATGTAAATCTCGGCCAGTCTTCCAACGACATCTTCCCGTCAGCGATGCACCTTGCCGCAGTTATCGGTATACGGAAAAAACTCCTGCCAGCATTGCGAACACTGCACGCCTCTTTGAAAATCAAATCCGACGCTTTTGTGGGTATCGTTAAGATCGGTCGCACCCATTTGCAGGACGCGACGCCACTGACGCTTGGACAAGAATTCTCAGGTTACGTGGCACAACTGGATCTCGCTGAATCTTTGATTCTTGCTTCACTTGCACCGTTGTGCGAGCTCGCGGTTGGAGGCACTGCGGTTGGCACAGGACTAAATACCCATCCAGAATTTGGCGAACGCGTTGCCGCAGAGCTAGCACGCAGAAACACCGACCGATTTGGCAATCAAATCCCCTTCCAGAGTGCCACAAACAAGTTTGCAGCACTTGCTGCTCATGACGCACTGGTAGCCGCGCACGGTGCACTCAAGACGCTGGCTGTCGCACTGATGAAGATCGCCAACGATGTCAGGTGGCTGGCATCCGGTCCGCGTTCCGGCCTGGGTGAAATCACCCTCCCGGAAAACGAACCGGGAAGCTCGATCATGCCGGGAAAAGTCAATCCTACCCAGTGCGAGGCACTGACAATGCTGTGCTGTCAGGTTTTCGGCAACGATGTCGCAATCACCGTTGGAGCGTCTTCTGGCAACTTCGAACTGAACGTGTACAAGCCGCTCATCGCATACAATTTCTCTCAGAGCATACGACTGCTCGCTGACGGCATGGCCAGCTTCGAGGAACATTGCGTGCGCGGAATTGAGGCTAATCGTGCTCGCATAACAGAACTGATGGAACACTCGCTGATGCTCGTGACAGCACTGACCCCGCACATCGGCTACGACCGCGCGGCAGAAATAGCCAAACGCGCTCACCAAGACGGCAGCACACTCAAACAGGCCGCGTTGATATTGGGCTATGTCACAGCTCATGACTTCGAACAGTGGGTAAAACCCGCAGACATGGTTCATCCCAGCAAGTCATAGCGTTTGATTCAAAGATATGTCGGATGGAGAAATTCATCCTGGCTGATAAACCCGATGTCGGATTTCATCGTTCTGCGCGACAGCATCACCTTGTTAATAGATCATTTGCTCTGATCCAATACAGGCAAAATGTTATATTAACCACCTTCGCAGTTCCCTGACCCTTCATTACCTGATTTACATGGGAGGCTTACCGGATGGACATAGCACTATTGCTGTTTCTGATCCTGCTTAACGGGGTCTTGTCGATGTCTGAAATCGCCGTTGTATCGTCCAGAAAGTCCCGTTTGCAACAGCTTGCAGATCATAATAAGCGAGGTGCTCAAGCAGCACTTGCTCTCAACAATGAGCCATCTTCCTTCCTTTCCACAATCCAAATCGGCATCACCACGGTTGGCATCCTCAGCGGCGCTATCGGAGAAACCTCCCTGGGGGAACCGCTGACAGCATGGCTTACACGCTTTACTCTTATTGAACCCTATGCCAGTGGAATATCACTGGCAATCGTGGTAGCTGGCTTGACTTATTTTTCAGTCGTGGTCGGAGAACTTGTTCCAAAGCAATTAGGATTATTGGCACCGGAGAAAACCGCATCGCTGATTGCCCCAGCAATGAACATTGTGGAGCGACTGACCAGACCATTGGTTTGGTTGCTATCAACATCTTCAGGTTTTTTGTTGCGCATAATGGGTGCTGTTCGCAAAAAGGAGCCTCCAGTTACCGATGAAGAGATTAAGATATTGATGGGACAAGGTGCAGAAGCAGGTGTTTTCCACGTGAGCGAAAAAGCTATCGTATCGAATGTTCTGCGCCTTGATGAACAACAAATCGGTGCGATTATGACGCACCGGAATGACATTTATACGCTCGACCTGAAGGAGCCAGAAACTGAGGTCCGCAACCGCATCGCATCGAGTCCTTACACACGAGTAATCGTTTGCCGGGATGGGTTAGACAATATCGTTGGGATACTTCGCACGGCCGACATACTCAAGGATGCGTTGTCAGGGAAAACACTTGAAATTGAGAGAGCGCTGAGGCCACCACTGTATATTCCTGAAGGTGTATCGATCACCCACCTGCTGGAAAATTTTCGCAAGGCGCGACAGCAATGCGCATTAATCGTGGATGAGTATGGTGAACTGCAGGGCATGGTCACGCTCACCGACGTGATGATTGCCATCGTCGGGGAACTGCCTACCTCAGATATCAATGCAGCGCAGGATATCGTCGCGCGCCAAGACCACTCATGGTTGATCGACGGTAGCGTAACGATCGAGCGTCTGAAAACCGTTCTCGAAATTGATGCCAGATTACCAGGAGAGGAAGAGCATTCATTCAACACCTTGGGCGGTTTTGCCATGCATGCACTCGACCGCATCCCAGCTGTAACCGACTTCTTCGAAGCGACCGGCTATCGCTTTGAAGTCATCGATATGGACAAGAACAGGGTTGACAAGGTCTTGGTTACTCGCATCGCACAGCCTGAATTGGAACCCAATGTTGGCGAAATATAAATTCCTGCTGACAGCCAAATTGGCACTATTCGTCTCGCAAATCTTCGCCGGGAAACAATTGCTCGGTGAAACCAAATTTAGCCATGTCCCTAATGCGCATCGGATACAGGATGCCATCCAGATGATCGGTCTCATGTTGCACCACGCGAGCGTGAAATCCACTCACGGAGCGATCGATCTGTGTGCCGTATTGGTCCCGACCCTGATATCGGATATGCGCATGACGCGGTACCAGGCCGCGCATTCCGGGCACGCTCAGGCATCCTTCCCAACCTTCTTCCATCTCTGTAGTCAGCGGCGTGATAACTGGATTTATGAGCACTGTCATCGGCACTTCCTCTGCATCCGGATAGCGCGAATTTTTTTCCACCCCAAAAATCACCAAGCGTAACCCTACGCCAATTTGAGGCGCCGCTAGGCCTGCACCATTCATTGATCGCATGGTGTCGAACATGTCCGCTAAAAGGGCATGCAATTGTGGCGCATCGAACTCGCTGACCGGCTCCGCCCGTTTCAGCAACCTTGCATCTCCCATGCGCAATACGGTCCTAATCGTCATGGTTCACTACATGTTCAAGTATGTTGCGTACACGATCCATCGCAGCACTGGCAGTGGCATTGACGCTCTCTACGTTGATCCCGGTCAGGTTATCTCCACGACCTGCCGCGTAGTTCGCCACCACCGCAATGATTGCATAATTTAGATCCAGTTCCTTGGCCAGCGCGGTTTCAGGCATTCCCGTCATTCCGACCATGTCTGCACCATCACGCTCGTAACGATTGATCTCGGCAATACTGTCCAGACGTGGCCCCTGTGTTGCAGCATAAACACCTCCATCAACACAAGGTTGATTCGCTGCCTGTGCGCTTCTCAAAATACGACTGCGCAGGCTAGGGCTATAGGGCAGGGTAAAATCGACATTGCTGAAGGGTTTGTCCCGTCCCTCGAAAAAAGTAGCATCACGACCATGAGTAAAATCGATTATCTGGTCTGGCACAACGATGGTGCCCGGTTTAAGATCGGGGCGAATCCCACCCACGGTTGCAACCGAAATGATATTGCTGACCCTCTGTTCGCGTAGCACCCAAAGGTTAGCTCGGTAGTTCACAAGGTGCGGCGGGATTGTGTGGCCATAGCCATGCCGTGCCAGGAATATAACTTCATGTTGATCCAGCGTACCGAACATGAAAGCCCCTGAAGGCTCGCCGTAAGGCGTGCGCATCACCTGTTGATGAGTGATTTTAAGGTTGGCTAATTGGGTAAGTCCCCGACCGCCGATGATTGCTAACATTATTTCTGCTCCCTGACTGTATAAATAGCGGGCAAATTGCGCCAAGCTCCTTCGATATCCATTCCATAACCGAATACGAAGCGATCCGGCAATTCTATCCCGACGAAATCCGGACGGATGGGCTTACTCCGGCCGATCTGCTTGTCTGCGAAAACGGCGCAGTAAAACTTGTGCGCGCCCAGTTTCATCACACGCTGGCGCAATGCTTCCATAGTCTGGCCTTCATCGAGAATATCATCCAGGACAAGTACGATACGATCACGCACATTTTCTCGTGGTTCGACCTTCCACTGCATCGTACCGCCCTGTCTTGCATCGCCATATCGCGATACGTGAACGTAATCAAAATCAAGCGGAAAATTGAGCAACGGCAGCAATTGTCCCGTGAACACTACTGCACCGCCCATAACTGATAACACCAGCGGATGCTTATCAGCAAGAACTGCGTTGATCCTTTGTGCGACAAGCTGCAAGGCAGTCTGGACTTGATCCTCGGAATATAGCAAATCAGCATGCTGCAGAATTTCACGAGCACGCTGTATTGATATAGTCATGGCTTATTTAGATTTTACCGGGAGTTTCAGGTCTCTCAAAAACGCCGAGAACTCCTCACGGACTTCTGGATGCTTGAGTCCAAATGCCACCATCGCCTCGAGATATCCCAACTTTGAACCGCAGTCATAGCGCGTGCCAGTAAATCGATAGGCGAGCATTTTTTCCTCATGCATCAATGCGGCGATTCCGTCAGTCAACTGGATCTCTCCACCTGCACCGACCTGCACCTTCTCCAGATAATGAAAGATGCGGGGAGTAAGAATATATCGCCCAACCACTGCCAGCGTTGTTGGTGCATCCTCTGGGTTGGGCTTTTCAACGATTCCATTTACCTGCTCAAGGTTATCAGTCAAAGTAACACTGCTGACAATTCCGTACTGACGCGTATTCTCACGCGGTACATTCTGCACACCCAATATCGAACACTGATTCTGCTGGAACACATCAGTCATCTGCTTGATAATGGGTGTACCGTCATCAATCAGATCGTCTGCCAGCAACACTGCGAATGGTTCATCCTGCACCACCGGTTTCGCACAAAGTACCGCATGCCCGAGACCCAGCGGTTCGACTTGGCGGATGTAGATACAGTTGATATTGGAGGGTGTCACTTCGCGCACGAGGCGGAGCAATTCATCCTTGCCGCGCATTTCCAGTTCGGCTTCCAGTTCATAGGCCTTGTCAAAATGATCCTCGATCGAGCGCTTGTTTCTACCGGTGATGAACACCATATCCGTAATCCCTGCAGCAACTGCCTCTTCCACCGCATACTGGATCAGCGGTTTATCCACGATTGGCATCATTTCTTTAGGGCTGACCTTTGTGGCCGGCAAGAAACGGCTACCCATGCCGGCGACCGGGAACACTGCTTTGGTTATCTTTTTCATTTACCCTCCAATAATTCCAAAAACTGCTGTTCGTCGAGAACTGCAACGCCCAACTCTTTTGCCTTGTCCAGCTTGCTGCCTGGGACCGCACCAGCTACCACGTAATCTGTCTTCTTAGAAACACTCCCTGCAACTTTTGCTCCTAGTGCCTCAAGCTGTTCCTTTACGTCTTCACGTGCCATACCGAGTGTACCAGTTAGCACAAAAGTCTTGCCAGCCAACGGCCGTTCATCCGATGGCAGCCCTTCGCTCTCCTGCGGCTTTACACCACCGTGCTTTTCATCCAGCAATGCTTCAATCACATCTACATTATGCTTTTCCCTGAAGAATGCTACGATGCTCTGAGCAACCACTGGTCCCACATCCGGCACCAGCTGCAACTGTACTTCATCCGCATGCATCAGGTTTCTCAGCCTGCCGAAATTCCGCGCAAGATCTTTCGCCGTTGCTTCACCTACGTTGCGGATACCCAGCGAGTAAATGAAACGTGCTAGCGTGGTCACTTTACTGCGTTCGATTGCAGCCAATATATTTTGTGCAGACTTCTCGCCCATGCGTTCGAGCCCTGTGAGTGCCCCTATATTCATTTTGTCTTTGTCATACAGATCGGCTGGCGTACTCACGATACCGCCATCCACCAGTTGATCCACCAGCTTGTCACCCAGACCCTCAATGTCCAACGCGCGCCGGCTGGCAAAATGCAGCAAAGCTTGCTTTCGCTGTGCAGGACAGAACAAACCACCGGTGCAGCGCCAGTCAGCCTCCCCTTCCGCACGGACGATTGCGCTGCCACACACTGGGCATTGCCCGTTCAGCTGCATGAACAGGTCAAAAGGCTTGCCTGCGTTGGCTGGACGACGATCTAATACTACCCCTACCACCTCAGGGATCACATCACCTGCACGGCGCACGATCACCGTATCGCCAATGCGCACGTCCTTGCGTCGTGTCTCGTCCTCGTTGTGCAGGGTGGCATTTGAGACTGTGGTTCCACCGACGAAAACTGGCTCCAGTTTGGCCACAGGCGTGAGCTTGCCGGTGCGACCTACTTGTATGTCGATGCCACGAACTATGGTGATCTGCTCTTCAGCAGGATATTTGTGTGCGCAAGCCCAACGTGGCTCGCGTGAGACGAAACCCAGTTTCGACTGCATTGCTAAGTTATTGACCTTGTATACCACGCCGTCGATATCGAATGGCAGACTGTCACGCTGTTGCGCGATGCGACGATGAAACTGTACTAAACCCTGCGCACCATGGGCTATCGTGCGTTCATCACATACCGGAACGCCCATCTGATGCAATGCGTCGAGTACTGCACTATGTGTATTCGGCAATTTCCAGCCTTGTACCTCGCCTAGACCGTAAGCAAAGAATGATAGTGGACGTTTTGCAGCTAATGCAGGATCGAGCTGGCGGATGCTACCAGCAGCACCGTTGCGCGGGTTCACCAAAGCAGGCAATCCATACTCTCGCTGCTTTTCGTTGTAGCGCTCGAAATCTCGGCGCGACATATACACTTCTCCGCGTACTTCCAGTACGGTTGAATCGCAATGGTGGAGCCGCAAAGGGATCTGTTGGATTGTACGTATATTCTGTGTGACGTCTTCGCCGTTCTCCCCATCACCGCGCGTTGCTGCCTTTACTAGCAAGCCATGTTCATATCGAAGGTTGATAGCAAGTCCATCGAACTTCAGTTCACACGAATATTCGACTTCTGGATCGGAATCTCTCAACCCAAGTTCCTTGCGCACCCGGGCATCGAACGACTGTGCGCCGCCAATAGTGGTATCGGTCTCGGTACGGATAGAAAGCATCGGCACTGCATGACGCACAGGCGAAAAGCCTTCCAACACCTTTCCACCGACCCGCCGAGTCGGTGAATCCGCAGTAATCAGCTCCGGATGCTGCGCCTCAAGTGCCTGCAATTCCCTGAACAACTTGTCATACTCCGCGTCAGGTATGTTTGGATTATCCAACTCATAATAGGCATGGTCATGACGCTCAATCTCGGCGCGCAGTTGCGCGATGCGCTTCACATAATCCATCAGGAGAATAATCTGAGCGCATGGGAACTGCCAGGCGCAACTCCATTATTACGCATCAATGCCTCCACCCCGGCAATCTGAGCATGGCTGAGGGCCAGACCCTTCTCGCCGAGCGGCACCTGATGATCATCTACCACGCTTAGCTGCAATCCTTTGGCAAGATCGTTTGCGACGTGCATCATTTGATCGAAACGCAGCGTCGGATCTTCCACGCGCGGCACGTCAAGCAAAAGGGTGATACCCGCCGTGGCAAAAGTCTCAAGCGTGTGATGCTGGAACGGAACGGTATCCTGATTGATCAGACTAAAAAGGCTATTGCCATGAATATCCAGCAAATGAAATGCTCCGTCAGCTTCCAGTGTCATCCCATGCAGACCCGCAGCCCGTGAAATGTCGATGGCGCGTATCAATCGGTCGCCGGACGGCACCAGGTTGACTCCGACCATCTGGTCGACTGAGGCACAGAATTCGTCGAACTTCACCGCTTGCTGATAGGCTTCCTCAGTATCAGGGACCGTTGTACTGGCATCGATATTCCTGGCGACACCAAGTACCAGATCGCGAAAGTCTGCAAGCTTCGCAGCGCTGATCGCGCCGCTCCGATCGACCAATTGCAATGCTATGCGATAGCGTTGATAAAGTGTATGGCTTTCTGCGATCACGCGCTCCCACAAACCCGTAGCCTGTGCAAGTCCGCACACCTGCACGGGCTTTCGAAAATCAAACTTGCGCTGCCATAACCCTACCAGCACTGCTGCAGGACTTGGTTCTGCGAGATGCATTTCGATGATGAAATCACTTTGCGTATTCAGCAGGCTGCATGGGTTATCAGTCACGGCAGCAACCGGAGACGCTGCGATCGTCTCAGCCAACACCGATGTGCTGTTCTGTTCGATTGGTGTTGAAACGGTGTCGTTATACAACGCATCTGGGTGGCTCGCCTTGAATACCGAACCGAATTTTCGGCGATACCGCCATTGCTGCCACCATCCGAAGCCATACACCGCGGCGATCGCCACCAGGCCTATGGTCAGCAGCGCTATTTGCAATTCACTCATAGGTATACAGATCTATTATTCCAGAAGATGATGTGCATTATCTCATGCCGAATGGCTATCCAACACCCATACGAATAAGTACAGCACTTTGAAATTACATCAGTGGCAGATTCATTAGGGTTTTGAAGGAATAGTCAGGTTATGCCAACGGTAATTCTGCATTGTTCATGCCAATCACGGCAACTTCCCCTAGCGCCTTGAGAAAATGTGGATTTTCGTGCAGCCTTGCCAGCGATTCGGGATGGGACTTGCCACGCATCTGTGCGAGGCGTGCCCTGCTGGCTGCTGGCATAACCCAACGAAGACCTTGCAGAAGTTCATCTGCTGACTTCGAATCGTTGCATACCAGCACCATGTCGCAGCCAGCATTTAAAGCTGCTTCAGCGCGCTGCACAATGCCTCCTGCGACAGATGCCCCTGCCATGCTCAGGTCATCACTGAAAACTGCCCCCTCAAAGCCGAGCTGTTCTCGAAGGATCCTTTTCAGCCAGACCGAAGAGAATCCTGCCGGGATGTTATCAACTTTGGCATAGATCACATGTGCCGGCATTACAGCGGTCAGACCGTAATCAACCATCTGTCGGAACGGGATTAGGTCGCACATTTCGATATCGACGAACTCGCGTTCATCCACTGGGATGTCGAGATGCGAATCGGCCTGTACGTAACCATGACCGGGGAAATGCTTGCCTACTGCATGCATTCCACCCTGCTTGAGTCCCAAAAACAAACTATGTGCCAGTTCCGCGATGGCTTGGGTATCGCTATGAAAGGCGCGGTCTCCGATCACACTGCTTTGCTCGTGGTCAACATCCAGCACTGGTGTAAAACTGAAATCAATACCACAGGCACGCAGTTCTGCGGCAAGAACGTATCCCGCCTGTTGCGCCAGATGGCGCGCACGATGAGGATGTGCATCCCAGATTTTACCAAGTTCGCGCATCGCTGGAAGTCTGGTGAAACCCTCCCGGAAACGCTGCACCCTACCCCCCTCATGATCCACTGCGATCAGCAATGGTGGACTACGAAGCGCATGTATTGCGGAAGTAAGTTCGACCAACTGACCTGGAGATTGAAAGTTACGTGCAAACAGAATCACCCCGCCAACTAGCGGGTGGAGCAACCGCACCTCGTCCTCTGCAGTAAGTTGCATTCCCAACACATCCAGCATCACCGGCCCCAAGCCCATAACCACTCCCCACTTTGTTTGATTCCTAATGTATCGGATTATAAGGCTTTAAAATTGAAACAACGTCAGGCTTGAGGCATCATTTTTCGATTTACAGGCTGCTTGTTTGCTTGAATGCAAAGCAGAATTATGAACACTGTAGGAAGATCACCGATCTTGCCTTACCTTAACCGTACTATTTTCATTATCTGAGTAGATGTTCTCCATCATGAGCCAGACGCCAAATCAATCAATTAGGTACACTTTAGCAAAGCCGGACTAAGTTCACGCGACTATCAAGTCAGAGTATTTATGTATGTGAGTACTCATCTGGCATTAGCCATATGGCTTACAAATATATTTGATATCATTTTATAATCAATAATATTGCAGCATGATCGGCAAGACAGGGAACTGACCGAAGCCACAGGAGAATTCAATCGTGAACTCTACCAAGCTTTATTGGCTGATCTGCAATCATCAATGCCATTTTCAGGATTCGGGGCAGCTATCCATTCTTGAGCATATCCTAAAATTCCCCTTGCCTGAGTTGAAGAAAATGGTTTCTAATTGATTGTGCAAACATATTTAATACACAGTGAAATTAGCCTCAAGGCTAGGGATATGTTCAATGCTGGCGCCTTGGTTGAACCTCAGATAACACTGCGTAGCGATTACGCATAGGACAGTTATGCTGTAGTTCCCACTAGACCAAGTTCTCGACAAAGCAAAGGATGTACACTTTGAGACATTTACCATTTGGGAGCTTGCGTATCTCGCCCCTGCATAGTGGCGGCGCCTCCTGCCTTGTCTGCTTGACTTTACCTTCCGACACTTTGACGATTACACGATGGCGATTGAAGGACAACTACATAATCTGCGGCCTCAGGATGGGGTTCCTTCGAGACTCGCTTCCCTCTAAACAGGACAGGCAACTGTGTTTGTCGCGTTCCCTGAAAATGTGGCAATCAGTGAAAATTCCGCAAACAGAAGCTTCGCAGAACAGATGCTCGATGAATGGCAGCTTCCCGACGCACGTTACAGGACGCACTAACCAAGCAATCAAGCGAGGATACAGTACCAATTACGACAAGGCTAGCGTATTGAAAAATTTTGGTAGTGGCATGCAATCTTTTGGCTCCGCAATGAATTCAGCATAAATGCGTGATGAATATATCTGTTTTTTGTCGCGAAGCAACGAAAGATGACCTCCCAGCAGTCCTTTCACTGCACGAGCAACTTCTCCTTGATGAAGATAAAGTACTTTCTCTTCTAGATGCCGAGCAGATTTTTGAACGGATCGGACACTACCCATACTACAAAATCTTCGTGGCAGTCCAAGAAGGTATTGTTGTCGGCACGTTCGCACTGCTTGTAATGGATAACTTGGGACATATGGGCGCACCTTCTGCAATTATTGAGGATGTAGCAGTTAAACCCAATTTGCAAGGTCACGGCGTTGGTAAGGCAATGATGAGCTACGCTCTCAAAATCTGCAGCGAAAAGGGGTGTTATAAGGCAGTACTTTCTTCCAATCTAAAGCGCGAACGAGCGCACACATTCTACGAGTCTCTTGGATTCGAGCGTCACGGATATAGTTTCCTCGTCAGTGTCCCACCAGATCCCTGGCCGAAATGACTAAGCAGCATAAATAGCCTTGCACTTTGTTTATGAGCATTAAAATTTTTGGCGGCAACAAGAAACCGCGAAGATAACTGCTAGAACGTGCCAGGAAGATACGACCAATGATGCAATGTAAATGAATTGAAAAACGATAATACAGAAAGCCACAGTCATGACCCTACACCCGACTCCCGCCCTAATCGATATTCTCTACTGGATTACCCTAATAGCAGTGATTGTTTCATCTGCTTCAGGCGTACTCCAGGCAGGATTCAAGCAGTTCGATCTTTTTGGCGTAATAATCATCGCAATAGCGACAGGGTTAGGGGGAGGATCACTGCGTGATGTACTGCTGGATCGGGAAGTATTCTGGATAAGGGATCAGATGTTTTTCATTGCGTCGCTTGCCAGTGCGATTGTGATCTTTATCACAGCGCGCCTAATGGTGATTCCACACCGTTTCTTCCTGATACCCGATGCAGCGGGTTTGGCAACTTTTGGCGTGGCAGGAACTTTGGTCGCCTTGATGGCCGGGGCACCTTGGTTGGTTGCCAGTTTCATGGGAGTGATGACCGGCACTATGGGTGGCATTTTCAGGGATGTGTTGAGCAACGAACCACCTGTAGTATTCCAAAGCCAGCTTTACGCGACGGTATCCTGGGTCGGTTCATTGCTATTTATCAGCCTGTTGTTCATGAACCTTGACGTAACATGGTCGGCAATCATCGCAGGAATCAGTATGTTCATTGCTCGTCTGCTGGCAATTCGATTTAATTTGAGCTTACCAAGATTTCGTTTCAAGTCTTGAGCCATCATCAAACCGGATCTCAACCTTGAATCCGGATCCAAGTTAACGACAGACAAGCACAATTTCCTTACTTCATGCGAATTTCAGGCTGCAATGAATCTTTTCATAAATACGCAAAATCCTGGTATTTCCCAGGATGCCTTGTCTCCAGAACACCGATTCGTGCTTCGTAGCAAAAGGCCACACTATCAGGTAAGTGATGGGGGAATTTAAATATTAACTCATAACAACTTTGGCAAACTAAAAGTAGGTCAAGCCTCATTAACCTACTGGATCATTCTTAAGCTTGAAATTCGATAAGCACTTGATATGTAATCAGGATCATTATTCGAAGTGGTATCTGCAAGATCAGTATTATAAGGCCGAGGGAAGCAAGGAAAATTCGATTTCGGATCCCGACGTAACAAACGACGAACATCTAATCTCATGTTTCGCAGAATCTCAACGACCCAACCGTTCGTACTAACGCCAAACTCTACTAGTACTTCTAATTATGTTCTAGCACGACGAATGCGACGACCCAATCACGATCATCACTAAGCGAAAGATGGTGGCCATTAATGCCCAGTTGGGCAAGATGCAGATGAAGTACCTCGTCAAACTTCAATATGGGTTTGCCAAAATCATCATGGGAGACACTTATTCGGCGTAGATTTACCGGAAAGCGCAAGCCGCTGCCCACCGCCTTGGCAAAGGCTTCCTTGGCCGCGAATCGCTTTGCAAGAAAGCGTGCGGCATTATGGCTGGCGTTATAATCAGTCATCTCGTCAATGCTCAACAGGCGCTTGGCAAGGCGCGCTCCGTATCGTGCCCACATCGATTCAATGCGGGATAGCTCAACGATGTCAGTCCCGATACCAAAGATCATTCTTTATTCTGTTGGCCTGCCAGCAGGGCCTTCATCTTTTGCACAGCGAATTCCAGACCAGTGAACAACGACTCTGCGATAATGGCATGACCGATGTTAAGCTCGACCAGATTCGGGATCGCGACGATGTCCTGCACATTGTGGTAGTTCAATCCATGGCCTGCATTCACTTGCAAGCCGTGAGCATTCGCGTGAACTGCTGCAACTCGAAGGCGCTCAAGTTCATGGCGGCGTTCCGGAACACTGTCCGCATCGGCATATTTTCCCGTGTGCAGTTCCACAACAGGCGCACCAGTTTGGCCAGCCGCATCGATCTGCTTTAGGTCTGGGTCGATGAACAGGGAAACACGGATACCGACCTCGGCACAACGTTCACACGCCGCCTTTACGTTATTGAAGTAGCGTTCTACGTCCAACCCGCCCTCGGTGGTCAGTTCTTCACGGCGTTCCGGCACAAGGCAAAGGTCGTGCGGTTTGATACGAAGCGCAAAGGCAATCATATCTTCAGTGACAGCACTTTCCAGGTTCATGCGTGTTTGAAGCATTTCGCGCAATACTTCCACGTCGCGATCCTGGATGTGACGTCTGTCCTCCCGCAAGTGGAGGGTGATTGCGTCTGCACCGGCAGACTCAGCCAGAAGTGCAGCCCTCACTACATTTGGATAACGGGATCCGCGAACCTGGCGTAACGTGGCAACGTGGTCAATGTTCAGGCCTAATTTGATCATGGTATCGGTTTGATCATAGTTTTTGAAAGTCCTTGATAAGTTCACGCGTATGTAAAACTTTCCCACCAAGATGATGGTTCAACAACGCCCGCATCAGGTGCTTGCTTTGCTGCGCAGTGACCGGATCGGCATATTCATCCTTCGCCATGTCGAGCAGGGTCTTGCCAATTATCCGTGTTCCGGAAGGATTCACCCCCTCGTCCAGAAGGACGCCACGATCTACCGCATAACGATAGCAGAGTTCCGGATTGACCGCCTGCCCGCTTTCCGCTTCCCTGTCCAACTCCAGCGCATAACCCAATTCCTGAAGCAGGTGTTTTTCGAAGCAACGCAGTGTCCCGGCATGGTCGGACTGATTTGCCAACCGCTGAAGCGTAGCGCGGTAATAGTCAAACAGTTGCTCGTGAGGATCGTCACGCACCAGCAGGTTGACCAGCAATTCATTCAAATAGAAACCGCACATCAGCGCAGTACCTTGCAGATAAGGCTGTCCGCCCTGCCATTCCGCACTATGCAAGGTTCGCACTTCTCCCTTGCCGAACCAGCTAAGCAACAATGGCTGAAAACCGAGCAAAAGTCCTCTCAAGCTGGATCTGGGACGCCGTGCACCTCGCGCCACGATCGCCAACCGTCCGTGAGAACGGCTGAACACATCTAGTATCAAACTGGTTTCCCGGAACGGCAGGCTGTGAAGCACGAATGCCGGTTCGTCCTGAGTTCTTTGACGACTTGCAGCAGTCATTCGTAGCCCAATGAACGTAACACTCGCTCGTCATCAGCCCAGCCACTTCGCAATTTAATGAACACTTCCAGAAAAACCTTTCCATCAAACAACTTCTCCATGTCCAGCCGTGCCTGCGTAGCGATTTCCTTAAGCTTTTCACCCTTCTTGCCAATCAACATTACCTTGTGCGACTCGCGCTCGACCAATATTGCTGCATGTATACGGCGTAATTTTCCTTCCATCTTGAATTGCTCGATCACCACACTCGTAGAGTAGGGAAGCTCGTCCCCGGTATAGCGGAATATTTTTTCACGCAAGATTTCCGCTGCAAGAAAGCGCTCACTACGATCAGTAATATCATCCTTGTCATAGATAAGTTCACCTTCGGGAAGGTTGTTGCGTATTGCTTCCAGCAATTCTTCCAGCTTGCTACCCTGCTTAGCACTGACCGGAACGATTGCTGTAAATCTAAAATCCTTCGCGACCCTTTCTGCGAACGAGAACAACTCCCCCTTGTCATCCACCTGGTCTATCTTGTTGATCACCAGGATGACTGGGCGGTTATCTGGAAGCAGTTTAAGTACTTCCTGATCACGTTCATCATAACGTAATGCCTCCAGCATATACACCACCACCTGCACATCGCGCAGGCTACTTGTCACCACGCGGTTCATGCTGCGATTCAGCGCATTAAGGTGTTGAGTCTGGAAACCTGGCGTATCCACGAACACGAACTGGGCGTGTTCGTCTGTATGGATTCCGTGGATACGATGGCGAGTAGTCTGTGCCTTGCGTGAAGTGATGCTGATCTTTTGTCCGATCAGGTGATTAAGCAATGTAGATTTACCCACGTTGGGGCGCCCGACGATTGCAATGAATCCGCTGCGAAAGTGCTGATGCACCGCTTCTGCATTGTGATTCAATCCGCTTTCAGCTTGCTGTTTTGTCATAGCTTTATTGTCATTTCGATCTTGCTTTGTCATTTTGTTTCGGGTAACAACTGAAAGGCAGCCTGCGCTGCTTGCTGCTCTGCATTACGCCTGCTACTTCCTTCGCCCTGCGAGGTTATCCCTAACGTTGGAATTTCGCACTCGACCTTGAAAGATTGAGCATGTGCTGCCCCATGTGTAGCAACAACCGTATAGATTGGCAAGGGAATATGCCTTCCTTGAAGATACTCTTGCAGCATGGTTTTGGCATCCTTTCCTAATGTATTCAAGTTCACCTTAGCCAAGTAAGGAACAAACCGGTCCAGCACAACTCTTTCGGCAGCAGCAAAACCGCCATCAATAAACACTGCGCCAATTATTGCCTCAAACGCATCGGCTAGAATGGATGGCCTTCGGAAGCCTGCACTTTTGCGCTCCCCTTCTCCCAATCTTAAATTATTTCCCAGACCAAGTTGACGAGCTAGTATCACAAGGGTTTCCTCCTTGACCAGATTCGAACGCAAACGAGACAGTTCGCCCTCGCTTAAATGAGGGAACGATCCATACAGATGATTGGAGATAACACAACCGAGGATGCTGTCACCGAGGAATTCTAGGCGTTCATTATGCTCTGGCGCATAACTGCGATGTGTCAGGGCCCGCAGTAGTAACTGCGGGTCCTGGAATTCATAACCCAGTTGCTTGCACAAATTGCTGTGGCCTAAGGTCGCAGCAGATGTATTATCAACAGGATATTCCTGCACCCTGCTGTCTATCCTATTTGTCACTTCTTGGATTGAATTCCAGGATGATACTGACATTACCGAAGAGTGGAACCTTAACGGAATAGCTAGCACTTAGATCCAGGCGGCCCCCATCGCTCGCGATATCGATATCATTAGCTGAAATAGCCGAAATATCGTCGATAGAGGCACGCTTCTCAAACGCAGCCCGAATCTCCCGTGGAGACGCCTTGTCCATGGCTGAATCACGGACAATCTCTGCAAATACAGAATCGATCCTGGCATACTCGATATACGCCGGAACAAGTTTTAGTAAAGATATTCCTATGATCACCAGCAGAAATGCGCCCATCAAAAAACCGCCAAAGCTAATCCCACGTTGTTGTACCGGCATTGCACAGCTCATGTCATTCTCCTTTAGCCTTGTTAGATGGACAAACCAATACGCTTCAAATCAGAAAAGTTCATCCAGACAAAAAATGCCTTGCCAACGATCTGGTTGTCCGGAACAAAACCCCAATAACGGCTGTCACGACTGTTGTCTCGATTGTCGCCCATCATGAAGTAATTACCTTCAGGCACTTTGCAGCGCACCATGTCGTCATCGTAGCTGCAGTTTTCTCTGCCCCTGAACTCAGCCACGGATCCCAGCCGCAGTGTCGGCATCTCTGGGTTGACCAGTATTGAATGCTTGCGCTCACCCAGCAATTCACTCCGCTTTTCAGTATGCACGAAGTTCAGGCCCTGCTCGACATAATTGTAGTCCCCATCCGGCAATTGCACTTGTTCGATCCCGTTGACCCACAACCGTTTTCCCCTGTATTCGACAGTATCTCCAGAAACGCCGACAACACGCTTGATGTAATCCATTGATGGATTTTCAGGATAGTGGAAAACCATTACATCACCCCGTTGTGGATCATTGAACTGCACCAGTTTTCGGTTGATGATGGGCAGTCGGATACCGTAGGTGAACTTGTTCACCAGAATAAAGTCGCCCACCTGCAGAGTCGGGATCATCGATCCAGAGGGTATCTTGAAAGGCTCGACCAGAAAAGATCTGATGAAGAACACGACTAGGATAACGGGAAAGAAGCTCTTTGCATATTCCACCCACCAAGGTTCGACAGCATCTTCCCTACGTTTTTTGGCCAGGACAATACGATCAAGTAACCAGATCCCGCCGGTTACCAGCAACAGTACAAACATAATAAGTGCGAAATCCATTACTACTCCTTGAGGAAACTTTAATTCCACTTTCATCCTGACAACAGCATAGGGAATTTTAATTACTGCCAGCCAAACAACACCCTATACAGAAACTTCTCTTTTCTTCATACATTCATATATATATTTTCACACCACACGACATTCCCGCGAGTGGTATTGATGCGCAACTGGAAAATTTTCGGGGATCCCTGACTTCAATCTTCCACACGCAGAATCGCCAGAAATGCCTCCTGAGGAATTTCGACGCTGCCAACCTGTTTCATGCGCTTTTTGCCTGCCTTTTGCTTTTCAAGCAATTTCTTCTTTCGCGAGATATCACCACCATAACACTTGGCAAGCACGTTCTTACGCAATGCCTTGACGTTCTCACGAGCGATTATGTTCGAGCCTATGGTCGCCTGTATCGCCACATCATACATCTGTCGCGGTATCAATTCGCGCATCTTCGCTGCAACCTCGCGCCCACGATACTGGCTATTTGCTCGATGTACGATGATTGCGAGTGCGTCCACTTTCTCGCCATTGATCAGCATATCGACTTTGACAACATCAGCCGCACGGTATTCCTTGAACTCATAGTCCATCGATGCATAGCCGCGAGATACCGATTTCAGCTTGTCGAAGAAGTCCATCACGATCTCGGCCATCGGCATTTCATACACCAGCATCACCTGCTTGCCATGGTAGGAAATATTGATCTGCACTCCCCGCTTTTGAGTACAAAGGGTTATGACTGCACCAACGTACTCGTTCGGCATATACAGGTTCACCGTTACTATCGGCTCGCGTATTTCCTCTATCTTCGATGGATCTGGCATCTTCGAAGGATTGTCCACGGTCAGCACCTTGCCATCACGTAATGCCACTTGGTAAATAACTGTCGGTGCAGTAGTAATCAGATCCATGCCGAACTCGCGTTCGAGCCGTTCCTGCACTATCTCCATATGTAGCAACCCGAGGAAGCCACAGCGGAAACCGAAGCCTAATGCCTGCGATACTTCTGGTTCATAACGCAAAGCCGCGTCGTTCAACTTTAGTTTTTCAAGCGAATCGCGCAACGATTCATATTGGTTCGATTCGACCGGGAATAAGCCGGCGAAAACCTGTGGCTGAACCTCCTTGAAGCCCGGCAGCGGTTGACTAGCTACCTTGGCAAAATGAGTAATAGTGTCGCCAACCTTTGCTGCCTTGAGTTCCTTGATGCCGGCAATGACAAACCCGACTTGTCCAGCACTAAGCTTCTCACGCGGCTCCGACTTGGGCGTGAACACGCCGATATGCTCAGTAAGTTGCTGCGCACCCGTCGCCATCAACAAGATTTTCTCCTTAGGCTTAAGGGTGCCATTCATCACCCGGACCAGCATCACTACACCGACGTAGTTATCGAACCAGGAATCGATTATCAAAGCTTGCAGAGGGGCTTCGGGATCTCCCTTGGGAGGAGGCACTTTGACAATCAACGCCTCAAGCACATCCTGAACGCCCTCGCCGGTCTTGGCTGAGCAACGTACCGCATCCTGCGCTGCTATCCCGATTACATCCTCTATCTCGGCAATCGCATTGTCCGGATTTGCCGAAGGAAGGTCGATCTTGTTGAGCACCGGCACCACTTCGACCCCAAGATCGAGTGCGGTATAGCAGTTTGCAACGGTCTGAGCCTCCACTCCTTGGGAAGCATCAACCACCAGCAACGCACCTTCGCATGCCGACAGGGAGCGAGATACTTCATAGGAGAAATCCACATGACCAGGAGTATCGATCAGGTTTAGGTTATATACCTGTCCGTCGCGGGACTTGTATTGCAAGGCTGCAGTCTGAGCTTTGATGGTGATACCGCGTTCGCGTTCAAGAGCCATCGAATCGAGAACTTGCGCCTCCATCTCTCGGTCGGACAAGCCGCCGCACAGTTGGATGATGCGATCTGCCAATGTAGACTTGCCGTGATCGATGTGTGCAATGATGGAAAAATTACGGATTAGCTGCATGGAGTCCAAAATAATAAATCGCGCCCAAAGCGGTTCTTTGCAAAGAGGCGGATTCTAGCCGATTTGGGCCTGTCATGTAGGGCCGTGATTATCATGGTCACTATTATTGTTACGGCAGAACCCGATTATGGGGAACGGGCAGCGATGTTTACGAGCATCAAGCCGATGTCGCATACTCATCAACCGACTGCATCAGCCAACAGCGCAATCATCAACCCTGCGCTGTTGGCTTCGAACAAGTCTATTTTTCGTCGAGCCGGATCGCTACATACAGTACACTTTCGCCGCGTCGTACCAGCAAGGCAACATTCCGCCCCTTGGCTATCTGCTTGAGGAATTCGTTGAATTGGGCAATGGAACGAATCTGGACATTACCGATCGCCAGCAACACGTCACCCTCTTGTAATCCTGCGGCACGGGCAGCAGACCCTTCCACATTTTCAACCACCAGTCCACCGGTGACATCCAATTCTTGCAGTTGCTCCTTGCTCAGCTCGCTTACTGCGATTCCCAAGCGCGGGATCTTTTCGGTCAAATTGCCATCCTGATTCGTTGCCGGAGCAACCATACTGCCTTCCTCAGGCATCTGACCCACTACGACAGTTACCTGTCTCGATGCTCCTTTACGCCACAACTCGACTGTCACCTTGCTGCCCGGTTTTGTCGCAGCGACGATACGTGGCAAATCGTTGGAACTTTCCACTGGCTTGCCATCAAACTTTAGGATCACGTCGCTGGCCTCAATGCCAGCCTTGTCAGCAGGTGCGTTCTTCTCAACGCTACTGACAAGCGCACCATTTGGCTTACTCAAGCCGAATGATTCTGCCAACTCTCTCGTCAACTCCTGAATGGTTACACCAATACGCCCTCGAACCACTTTGCCGGTTGAACGCAATTGATCG
The DNA here is from genome assembly GCA_024641025.1 of Gallionella sp. Classification (GTDB taxonomy): domain Bacteria; phylum Pseudomonadota; class Gammaproteobacteria; order Burkholderiales; family Gallionellaceae; genus Gallionella. The sequence goes on along the minus strand of JAHEDW010000015.1, from coordinate 14,193 downwards.
GCCACCTGCATCGCCACATCGATCGGGATGGCAAACGAAAGTCCCATCGAACCGCCGGAACGAGTGTAGATTTGAGAGTTGATGCCGACCACTTCTCCATTCATATTGAAAAGCGGTCCACCAGAATTACCTGGATTTATCGCTACATCAGTCTGGATGAAAGGAACAAAATTATCTCTGGGCAACGAACGTCCTTTTGCACTGACGATGCCTGCAGTCACACTGCTATCAAAACCAAACGGCGAGCCAATGGCAACTACCCATTCTCCCACCTTCAGCTTGTTTGGATCGCCCTTGGTAATAATGGGCAATCCACTTGCTTCGATCTTAAGCAAAGCCACATCGGTTCGCTTGTCCGCACCAATTACCTTTGCGAGAAATTCGCGCTTATCAGTAAGTCGAACGGTTATCTTCTCTGCATGGTCAACCACATGCGCGTTGGTCATGATGTATCCATCAGTGCTGATGAAAAAACCTGAACCTAATGACTGTGACTCCTGCTCACGCGGCATCTGTGGCGCAAAACGCCTGAAGAAGTCATAGAACGGGTCACTCTCTGGGATATTAGGGAATACCTGGGTATTTCTGATAATTTGAGTGGTGCTGATATTTACCACCGCAGCCCCTTGCTTTTCCACCAAGGTTGTAAAATCAGGTAATTCATTGGCTCGAGCCGAGGCTCCGATGATGACTCCTGCGGCCAACCACAACAAGGCAGTATATCTTTTCAGCATGTCACACTCCCGGCAAATAAATATACATTACGATGTCTTAATGAAAGATGCAGCCAATTGATCACTCGCAGCTTTTGTGAACCTGTCGAGAAATAATTGGCTGGTAACGACTTTCGCCCTTATGCATGGAGGTGCGTTTTACCAACGCAAACCCCATCACCAATCCTAGCAGGGCGCCCACGGCAGCATAACTGTCGCTCTGCCCAGGCTCGGACAAGACATTGCCGAGTGTAGCTCCCGTCAGAAGCAAAGCGAGCGGCATCATGTATACCAGGCTTATCCCGCGCATTACTGCACCTTCGGCAACTGATACAATTACTTCATCGCCTATTCCTGCATTAATCGGATTAATTACCTCGAACTGACGGGGTTTGCTGCAAAAAAGGCTGGATAGTTTTCCCGCCCCGCAACCCTTCCCAGCACAATGTTCGCAACCATCAGCTTGATTCGCCCTTACTAGCGCATGGTTTCCATCTATCTTGACGACTACTGCGCGAGTTTCAAGCTTACTCATTTGCTGTTGAAACGCACCGAATCGAATACCTGCATTACCGTTCGCGGCGGCACCTCTCCGACGATAGTAACCAAATGGTTGTTTAATACCTTATGGTACAAATTCACTGCACCACGACTGGACAAACCATCCACATCATCTTCGTCCCCATCATCAGGTTCGATGAAAATTGAGATTGCGCTCAGGCCATCAGAGTATACAATTTGTAACACAGGGGCATGCTTGCCGCGCATTGGGCGAAGTATTTCAAGGGTTTTCTTGAACCCGACCGGTATAGCATCCACCACCCAACCGCTGCTTGGTGCCTCTGAACGATTAATTTTGCTATGCGTCTCGAGGAATTCCTGACCGTGGATTCCAACAGATGGAGCTTGTTCAACGGTTGAAGGAACTGTCTTGTTCAACCAAGAGCGATCTATCTTTCCACCGATCTGCAATTGGGTAAAAGCGTACTGTTCTACAACATGTCCTTTGTCGTTGATCACTGCAGCCTTGAGCAGCAAACCGGAATCAGTATGTACCCAGATTTTGTGGGTATAGCGTAAATTGTCCTTGGGTTGAAATACGATTACCTGGGATTCGAAACCCGCCACACGCTCTGTACCTTCCAGCTTAGCCTGATAGTTCGAACCCAGTCTTGAAAGCTGGTCTGGAAGCAGCGATGGGAACCTACCCTGTCCTTGATGACTGTCCACTTGAATCATCTTGTGGTTGTTGTAGCTCCAGACATGCCCATGATGACGCACAATTTCTCGCCTGGGGCCATCAAGGCTTTCGATCTTCTCATATTCACTGTCCGCTTCAGCAAGGTGAGTGATGCGAGAAGTCTCCACGCGATTGTCATACTGATATACGAACACGCCTGTATAGTCTGTTTGATGACCAGCAAAAGCTACCGTCTTGAGCCAATCAAGACATGACTGGTTTTCCCCTGCATATGAATTTATCGCAACTGTAAGCAGCAATCCTCCCAGCAGCTTTCCACATGGCGCAACAAACAGCCTCATCGCTACTTTCCTTCGGATGTGTAAGTAACCATGCGGATATAGGAAGCTCCGCCATTCATGTCTGTACTGGGAGAAAATTCCTGATGTGCCATCAGGTAATCATTTGACCTGGACTTGATTTGCACATTGGCAGGGCGAAGCTCGTTTTGTTGCATGGCCATTTGAGGAAGAGTCTCAGAGCCGATCTGTTGGGACATCCACGCAACCACGCCAACAGCCGCCAAAGAAGCCGCAGCCGAGAAAGCGAGGGTCTGAAATTTTTGTTTTACTGCATGGATACGCGGAGCCAGTACGACTGGTTCGCTCCGCATCCTTTCACGCACATTCGCGCTCAGATCGCAATGAATGTGATCAGGTTGACGCAACACATCGCCTATCAGGTGGTAAACCTCCCAATCCTTGTGTGCATTCGTCCCACGGCCAATGCGATCAAGCAAGCTTTCTGCCTCATCCTCAAATAACTCGCCATCCATCAATGCAGAAATTTCCTTTTTCATATCTACCACCTATTACCTTTGCTGGTTTCTAACAACGGCCGCAGATTCTCCGCTACGGCCTCGCGTGCCCTGAAAATCCGTGACCGCACCGTGCCGATAGGGCAATTCATCACGGTGGCAATTTCCTCATAACTCAACCCCTCGATTTCGCGCAGGGTCAATGCACTTCGCAAGTCTTCAGGCAGTTGCTGCAATGAAGTTTGCACGACATCGACAACCTGTTTGCTCATGAGTTCATTTTCCGGGGTATTCACTTCCCTGAGGAGGCTTGCTTCCTCAAAGGATTCCGATTCATCAGAGTCGAACGGTGTGCTGGTCGGTGGGCGGCGCTTATTGGCCAACAAGTGGTTTTTTGCCGTATTGATACCTATCCGATATAACCATGTGTAGAACGCACTTTCGCCACGAAACCCCGGTAATGCACGGTATGCCTTGATAAAAGCCTCTTGGGTAACATCTTCTGCCTCGGCTGTATCCTTGACAAATCGTGAAATCAAACGACCAAGCTTGCGCTGGTATTTTGATACCAATAAGTCGAAGGCGTGCTTATCACCGCGCTGAACGCGTTCAACCAACTGCTGATCAACTTCCCGGTCTGCCATCCCTGACTATTCCATTAAGGTATATAACTCCGCCAGGGTGGAACCAAAGGTTCCAGACACCCTGCGACCTTCCCTTATGCCAGCTCCCTCGAAACTTAGACACGCAATGCAAATCCTGACATTTTCAAACAAGGGGTTACGCTACTCAACAAAACATAATTATAACCGCTCTGCACCTACTACGTCAGCATTGGCTTGAATAGCAATGACTATCAAGTAAAGTAAATTATTGGTTATGACAAAAATCCAACCATGGATTATCACCAGTTTTGCTATAGTCAATAATATTATTAAATATATCGAGAATAAGGTGCTGCAATTCGACACACTGATCATCGGCAGCGGCCTTGCCGGGCTAACCATGGCGATCAAATTAGCCGATCATCAAAAAATCGGACTGATTACTAAAAAATCCCTGCTGGACGGAGCCAGTGGTTACGCACAAGGCGGAATTGCAGCAGTTTTGTCAGCAGACGACACCCTTGATGCTCACATTCAGGATACCTTGACAGCTGGAGCTGGCCTTTGTGATGAGGGCGTCACTCGATTTGTGGTCGAACATGGCAAATCCGCAATAGATTGGCTGATAGACCAAGGGGTTCCCTTTACCAAGGATGTTTCAAGCGAGATGGGCTATCACCTCACCCGTGAAGGAGGTCACAGCCGAAGACGAATTATTCATGCAGCAGATGCGACAGGTCATGCAGTACAGGAAACGCTTGCCTCACGCGTATTGCATCACAAGAACATCACAATCCTTGAAAACCACATATCTATTGACCTCATCTCAGGAACGAAAATAGGGAGAACAGAGAATCAATGTTACGGCGTTTATGCGCTAAACACTCTTAATGATGAAGTGATCACAATTGCGGCCCAAAACACAATACTGGCAACAGGCGGAGCTGGCAAAGTTTATCTTTACACCACCAATCCAGACACTGCTACTGGCGACGGGATTGCAATGGCCTGGCGCACTGGTTGTCGAGTTGGAAATATGGAATTTATACAGTTCCATCCAACTTGCCTGTACCATCCCCATGCAAAATCATTTTTAATCAGCGAAGCAGTACGGGGTGAAGGCGGTGTACTCAAACTTCCGGACGGAACTCGCTTCATGCCACGGCACGATCCTCGGGCTGAACTCGCGCCACGGGACATAGTAGCGAGAGCGATAGACTTCGAAATGAAAAAGGGCGGATTGGATTGCGTCTATCTGGATATATCGCACCAGTCTGTCGAGTTCCTGCAAGAACATTTCCCGACAATTTATGCACGCTGCCTCAGCCTAGGAATCAATATCGCCAGAGAACCGATCCCAGTAGTTCCTGCGGCACATTACACCTGCGGAGGAATCGTTGCCGATTTACACGCTCGCACCGATGTGCAGAACTTGTATGCGGTGGGAGAAACCGCCTATAGCGGATTGCATGGTGCAAACCGACTTGCTAGCAATTCACTATTAGAATGCCTGGTGTTTGCCAATGCAGCGGTAGAAGATATTCTTGGCAAATCCACCCAAGAAATAATAGCTCTCCCGGAATGGGACGAAAGCCGCGTTACGGATGCTGATGAACAGGTAGTCATTGCACATAACTGGGCAGAATTGAGACATTTCATGTGGGATTACGTGGGTATCGTACGCACCAACAAGCGACTACAGCGCGCGCAACACAGGATCCAATTGCTGCAAGACGAGATAAACGAGTATTACACTAATTTTCATGTAACCGCAGACTTGCTTGAATTGCGGAACCTAGTACAGAACGCCGAGTTGATCGTACAAAGCGCACTGTCGCGCCATGAAAGCAGAGGCCTGCATTTCAGCAAGGACTATCCAGATGCGCAGACAAATCCAAAACCAACGATCCTCTCTCATTGATTCAGCCGAAGTAATCAGCTGAACGTACACTTACTTTCATTTTCCTGTGACCGAGGCATCTTGAAATTTCCTTAAATGCTAATCAGCGGCACACATTAATATCTTTATGGTTCAATATAAATCAATCAGGACGAAAGTATTGGGTTAACGCTTTTCGCATTCCCGGAATCCGGTATCGAGTTATGAGAAAAGGGATGCTTCAGATTTAAGAGGAAGCAAGCAGAAGAGATTCTGGACTTGGATGCCTGATCGAGGCGGCATTGAGAAATCAGAAGAAATACATCGAAACTATGCCAAATAGAATCAACAATAGAACTATGAGAAGCAACAAACTCCCATCATACTTTTGAGCAGTCGCCTTGGCAGGCTTCTTACTGCCAACTTCTCTGGGAGGCACCTGCCTCGGTGCAGCCTTGATAATTTCCTCGGCTGTAGGACGTGGAATCTTAAACGTCTTCGATAATTCATCAACATCTTCATTGCTAGCCGTCAAGGCTGCAAGTCGCAAGGTCGCAACGGTCGAGTCAAATGCTTTAGACAAACCTGCCAAAGAGGAGGCCATAGCCTCTTCTTCACGAGTACCAATTCGCCCACCAACATCGATCGCATGTGACAATTTTCTCTCCCCGCTGGCGGGAGCATGTGATGAATTTGTTTTCTGGCCGTAACGATGCAAGGTTTCCCGGCAAGCACGCAAGTCAACTGCAAGATCCAAAGCATTTTGGTAACGGTCTTCCACTTTCTTTGCCAGTGCCTTGGCGACGATAAAATTTATCATTTCCGGAACTTCCGGGTTCAGCGAGCTAGGAGATGATGGAATCGAGTTCAGGGTCTGGTACATGATGGCGTTCACGTTGTCCCCGTTAAAAGGGGCTTGTCCGGTCAGCATCTCATAAAGCATAACGCCCAGAGAAAATATATCTGAGCGTTGATCTATCGCCTTCCCCATCACTTGCTCAGGAGACATGTACTTCGGAGAACCAAGCACCATCCCAGTTTGGGTTTGAACTGCCGATGAAGGCATCCGAGCAATGCCAAAATCGGTGATTTTCACATGCTTTCCACGAACTATCATTACATTCGATGGCTTTACATCGCGATGCACAATGTCATGTTCATGTGCATAAGATAGACCCTGCGCCACTTGAGCCACAATATCCAGCACCTGATCGATGGGTAACAGTCCTCCATCATCCATGATATCGCGCAGCTCCCGTCCTTCCAGGAACTCCATTGCAATGTAAGCCACGTCGCCATTTTTTCCCACATCATAGATGGTTACGATGTTAGGGTGACTGAGCCGCCCAGCTGCCTTGGCCTCCTGATAAAATCGGCTTTCGAATTCCTCCTTCTCATCAAGGGCCAGTGCAAGGTTGATGGTCTTAATCGCAACTACCCGGTCAATCAATGGGTCTCGTGCCTTGTAAACCAGCCCCATCGCACCCTGTCCAAGTTCACCGAGCACTTCATAGCGACCTAATTGGCTAATCATCACGACTACCCGTATAGGTTGTTCTTGTCCGTGTCAGTTGTATAAACTCGAATTTCATCTCTGGTCTTCGCTAATCACAGAAGTTTGGGTTAATATGTACCGTCTTACCGACTTCAAATATTATATTTCTTGAATCCACCCCGCTCGGATGACTCACAATCACTGTGTGCTGACCCGGAGGCGCCTGTATAGATATCGTTGAGCCGCTAATTCTTCCTTTTTTTGTACCATCCAGAAATACTTCAGATCCATCAAGACAACGTACTACGAGAAATGCCTCCGTACCACCTGTAGTCACCTTATATTCAGATTTTCTCGAGGCCAAATCAAGATTTTCTTTCTTAGGCTGATCATTTGGGATGCCAACCTCCAATTGCGGCTTGGTTTCTGATTTTTGTTTTGCCTCATTGATCAACTTGCTCTCGGAAGCCTTGCCGATCGGTGTTCCAGTTCCTCCAACTTGTTTTGAAGCGCTATCTATTTTCCTTTCAGTAACAACATCAACAGACGACGCTTGCATGATTGCCAATTCAGACTGAGGTGAAACTCCCGAGACTCCCGAACTGTGCAGTACCGTAGACGTTGCCGACTGGTCCGTATTTGCCGTTCTAGCCGGTTCATCATCATGCCCATTAAGGTATACCAGCAATACGATAAGCAGCAAGGAAATTACACCCGCACCTATATATGCGACTTTCTGAATCGGTTCAGCCTGCCCATAAATCTTGTCCAGACTGGCTAAGGCCGATCGCCAGATTAAAGTCGCTCGTGCATAAGTAGTGCCCAATGGGCCCTCAGAACGTTCCAAGAAAAGCCTTGTTGCTCTTCCAATGGAGGTTTTGTCGCCTGGATAGCCAATGGCATATACTTCATGCTCACGCACGTGCTTGTCGGTTCTTGAGCCTTGATAGTGAAACATCCCGGCATATTGAGGAGAGATGCGCGATATTGCATCATAATATGAGCGAGACACCAGTATCTGACTTGCATCAGCAAAACCCATCACCCTTTGAGCAACGTTGATCCCGTCACCTACAATATTGGGCTGACCGTTAATATCTCTGACCAGACGCACCGGGCCAAGATTTATCCCCATTCTCACCAGCAAGGGATGTTCTATATCAGGATCTTCAGTGAGTAATTGTTCACGCAGACTAAGGGCCGCTTTTAATGCTTCTTCAATATCACCCAGGAAATTAATAGCCGCACCATCACCAGTATCCAGAATAATACGGTCTGCTATTGGTACATCCTCTATCGCGGCAGAAAGATATCGATTGAATCTCTCCTTCAGTGAAATTTGTCCAGTAACTGACTTCTTGGAATATCCAACAATATCCAAGAAGAATACACTGCACATAATTGTCTTACTGCCGCGCTCTTCCATTAAAATTTCCAGTATCCCGGCATTTGCCGTTATTCCAATATTTCGGCTTTATAGCCAAGCCGAAATTAAGCTTACAGATTTTAGAGGTAGTTAGCGTTTTACACCAGTTTTACTTTTCAACTGCGAGTTTGATCCAACCCGCCTTTTTGCTTTTACGCTGTCGGATTTGGAATAAATGGGTTGCGCTGAAAAATCCGGCATCGCTTGTCTGGTTGCCTTGAAATTCTGGACCGATGCCTCATCAGTGCGAACAGGTAATCCGGCCCACTCCAGCACCTTTTTGACCTCGTCATTTCCTAATTCTACGGTCATACCTCTTTTCAAGCGAGGCGGCAGTTTGATTATACCAAAACGAATCCGCATCAGTCGGCTCACGGGCAATCCAAGTGTGTCAAACGACCGGCGAACTACCCGGTTGCGTCCCTCCTTGAGCATCACAAGATACCAGTGATTAAAACCCTCACCACCGTGATCTTCGAGTTTATCAAACCTGACCAAACCATCTTCCAACTCGACACCCTGCTTCAGGGTCTGGTTGATTTGGGTTTCTGTCAGGGTTCCTTGGACACGAACAGCATATTCCCGCTCGAATTCAAAACGTGGGTGCATCAAACGATTAGCCAACTCTCCGGATGTGGTAAAAATAAGCAATCCACTGGTATTAATATCAAGCCGCCCGATTGCGATCCATTTTTGGCCACGCAATCTGGGCAATTTATCGAACACGCTGGCTCTTTTCTCAGGATCATCACGGCTAACGATTTCCCCTTCAGGCTTGTGGTATAGCAGTATCCGCGTTTCGGGAACTTTGCCGCCAACTCGTATGGTGCGCCGGTCCGCACGAACCAGATCGCCTTCTGTTACACGCATCCCCAATGTAGCGAGTTCACCGTTTACTGTGATGCGCCCGGCAACTATCCACTCCTCCATCGCTCGTCGCGAACCAAGTCCGGCTTGCGCAAGCACTTTCTGTAATTTTTCTCCGTGCTCGATCATGCTGATTCAACAATGCCCGACAAGCTCAGGCTTTAGTAATTTTATGGTGCAAATGAAACCGGATAATCCTGAAGGGAAAATAATGCTGCATATCGGATCTTTATACCCATAAGCGTAATCACTCATGCGGATACCTCACGTCTTTCCAATACAGCCTGGGCAAGCGTACCGCTATCCACCTGCTCTAACTCCCCTCCCATAGGAAGACCACGCGCAATACGAGAAACTTTCACTTGTTGTGATTGCAGCAAAGTTGCCAAATAGTGTGCAGTGGCATCTCCTTCGACTGTGAAGTTAGTGGCCAGTATTACTTCACATGGATGCTCCAGCACACGCCTTAACAATCGTTCAAGGTGCAATTCCTTCGCCCCGATCCCGTCAAGCGGTGAGAGTCGCCCCATCAAAACAAAATATAAGCCTCGATAGCACTGTGCTTGTTCCATCATGAGCAAGTCCGCAGGCATCTCAACCACACAAAGCAAGCTACTGTCACGCTTTGGTGATAAGCACAATGAACAGACTTCTTCTTCGGAAAAATTATTACATTTACTACAGTGCCTGATATTAGCCGTGGCGCTTTCCAAAGCATGTGCCAAAATCACCGCACCGGCGCGATCGCGCTGAAGTAGATGATACGCCATTCGCTGGGCTGACTTGGGTCCCACACCTGGCAAACAGCGCAGCGCAGAAATCAACTCTTCCAAACGTGAAGGCATCATCAAAATGGCAGTTTCATACCTGGAGGCAAACCCATGCCTGCCGTAAAGGCACTCATGCGTTGCTGAGATGTGGCCTCCGCCTTCTTAATCGCATCGTTTGTAGCTAACACGATCAAATCCTCCAGCATCTCTTTGTCATCAGATAAAACACTGTCGCTCAAAGTCACTCGACGTACCTCATGCGCACATGTCATGATCACCTTGACCAGGCCAGAGCCCGCCTGACCTTCAACTTCAACATTAGCCAATTCAGCCTGCACCTTCTGCATATTCTGTTGCATTTGTTGTGCCTGCTTCATCATTCCGCTCAATCCACCCTTCATCATTTTCTCTCTCCTGGTCTGACCATAACGGTTTAATTGGTTCCTTTAATCGATTCTGAAATCAGGGTGGCATCTAGTTCATGCTGTGCCTCCCGAACAAATTCATCACGCGTAATCGCATCACTAGCTTGCTGTTGCTTAAAATCTTTTGAAATTTTCTCCATCACTGCCGGTGTGACCGTCGCATCAACACCCATTACAATTTTGAGTTTCATGGGTTTGGCAAAATACTCGCTCAGAGAGGCCTGCAATTTTTCTATTGCTATTTTATTTGACTGCAGATGCTTTTGCTCCTGAGATAAACACAAAGTGACATGTTGATCAGATAGACTTTCCAGCGTACAGTTCTTTGCCAACTGTTGCGCCATTCCCTGAATATTCAACTTATCGAGCAACACCGCCCAGTCATGCCGACCACTTGTAGCAGGCTCGTTTGCACTATCATCGCAAGCAGAGATGGAGCCTGAGGCTGAGTCAACCCTGTCAGTTTCAGACAGGGTTTCTGGCGAGACAACACTATCAGCCAGACTGATCCCAGATGAAGAAATTGGTTGAGTATTTGTCTTTGCAGTAACAGTCTGCGAAAACGTTGCCATCCGAGCGTCTTCCTTTGCAGGTGCGAAAGCCAGCATACGCAACATCGTCATGGTAAAACCAGCATATTCGTCGGGTGCAAGATTGATATCATCGCGTCCATGTATGGCTATCTGATAACACAGTTGCAATTCTTCGGCAGTGAAAATCTTCGCCAAGTCCAGCAAACGATCTCGTTCAGGTTCGTCGTCAGCAACCGCCTGAGGAACGGCTTGAGCCAGCGCGACACGGTGCAACAAGGACGCCAACTCCTGCAATGCTGAATCAAACGCAATACTGCGCATAGCCATGTTATCGGAAATATCCATTAAGCCCGCACCATCCTGCCGGTGCAATGCCGCAAGCAAGTCGAATAGATATCCATGATCAACAGCACCAAGCATGGTATGCACCACATCTTGTTCTACATTTCCCGAGGAAAATGCAATAGCCTGATCGAGCAGGCTCAAAGCATCGCGCATGCTTCCTTGCGCTGCACGTGAAATCAAGGAAATTGCTCCATGCTCAAAAGGAATCTGCTCTTGCGTCAAAATATATTGCAGATGCGTTGCTATCAAAGCAGGCGGCAGTTGCTTCAGATTGAATTGTAAGCAACGGGATAGCACGGTCACGGGTATTTTCTGAGGATCAGTCGTGGCGAGTATGAATTTCACGTGCCCTGGAGGCTCTTCCAAAGTTTTCAACATCGCGTTGAATGCTGATTTGGACAACATATGAACTTCGTCGATGATATAAACCTTAAAGCGACCACTGCTCGGCGAATACAGCGCACTTTCAAGCAGTTCCCTCATATTGTCTACTTGCGTGTTCGATGCAGCATCCAGTTCGATCAGGTCGACAAAGCGCCCACTATCAATCTCCTTGCATGCATTGCATTCTCCACAAGGCGTAGCTGTGATACCCGTAACGCAATTCAATGATTTTGCAAAGATTCGCGCTATCGTGGTCTTACCGACCCCGCGCGTGCCTGTAAACAAATAAGCATGATGTAGTCGGTTCTGCGTCAGCGCGTTGCTTAATGCACGTACGACATGCTCCTGCCCTGCCAATTCCAAGAAATTCCTAGGGCGCCATTTGCGGGCGAGAACAGTAGTTGCTGACAAGTTAGAAACCTATCATCAATAAAAATGGCCGATGCACATAATGGCCAGCGAAGTGCAGTAAAACAGAACGATACATCATACATACCTGAAAAAGGAGGCGAGCCTTACCCCCGGCACTTGCAGAAAGTGATTATGGCTGCTTCCTTCCGGACCTGACCAGGTTCACCACCCTGCAATGCGGGGAGACCCGCCAATTCGAGCACTCTGCAATTGTCGAACAACCGTTGCATGATAGTCGAATTGACTGGCAAAATCCATGCTGGAAAGGCGAATAGAAATCGAACCCCTTGGATTTTCAAGGTATACAGGAATAGCAAGGTGCTTCACGTATAGTTGTAAATCGATTTCCTAGTAATCGAAATGCATGAAAATCGATATTTGAAACAGCTAAGTCGGGTTTTATGAACCCACTATCAAATCACCTTCACCGGTATCTTTCCTATCCGACCACTCCACTTTGCCGGTCCAATCTCGTGTATCGAGCAACCACTCGAATCCACGGCAACAGTAACAGGAAAATCTTCAACATCGAATTCATAGATTGCTTCCATGCCAAGGTCAGCGAAAGCGACGGTGCGTGCAGCGCGAATCGACTGAGCAACGAGATACGCCGCGCCGCCGACCGCAATTAGGTAGACAGCGCCATGCTTCTTGATGGACTGGATCGCGGCCTTGCCGCGCTCGGCCTTACCTATCATTCCAATCAATCCAGTCTGTTCCAGCATGGTGTCGGTGAACTTATCCATTCGTGTCGCAGTAGTCGGCCCGGCAGGGCCGACTACTTCACCGCGCACCGGATCAACCGGACCAACGTAGTAAATGAAGCGCCCGTTGAAATCAACTGGTAGTGGCTCACCATTTGCCAGCATTTCTACCAATCGCTTGTGTGCTGCATCCCGGCCCGTGAGCAGTTTGCCGGACAACAGCAAAGTCTCCCCCGGTTGCCACTTGGCGAAATCGTCTCGCGTGATGGCATCAAGGTTGACTCTGCGTGCATCTAAAGCGGGTTTCCAGTACACATCGGGGTAATCTTCGATCTTCGGCGGTGTGAATTGAGCGACGCCGCTTCCATCCAATTCAAAATGGACATGCCTCGTGGCAGCGCAATTGGGAATGATCGCTACTGGCTTGGATGCTGCATGTGTCGGGTAATCAAGTATTTTCACGTCTAACACGGTGGTTAGCCCGCCCAAGCCCTGGGCGCCGATGCCGAGGGAATTGACACGGTCGCAGATCTCGATGCGAAGTTCTTCCAGTCGGTTTTGCGCTCCGCGCACCTTCAATTCGGCCATATCAATGTTCTCCATCAACGCCTCTTTGGCCAACAGCATTGCCTTCTCCGCCGTTCCGCCGATGCCAATGCCAAGCATACCTGGCGGACACCACCCCGCCCCCATCTCCGGTACACGCTGTAACACCCACTCAGCGATATCGTCGCTGGGGTTGAGCATTCCCATCTTCGCCTTGTTTTCCGAACCACCGCCTTTGGCCGCAATGCGCACGTCCACCTTGTCGCCCTGCACCAGTTCGACATGTACCACCGCAGGCGTGTTGTCACCCGTATTTTTCCGCTTGCCCGCAGGGTCACCCACAATGGAGGCTCGCAACGGATTGTCGACATCGCGGTATGCACGGCGCACGCCCTCGTTGACCATGTTAACGATATCAAGCGTTCCTTCCCATTGCACGTCCATCCCTATGCGCACAAAGGTCACGACAATCCCGGTATCCTGGCAAATCGGCCGATGTCCTTGTGCGCACATACGTGAGTTGGTGAGTATTTGCGCGATAGCATCCTTTGCAGCGGACGACTCCTCACAACTGTAGGCATTCGCCAAAGCCTGTATATAGTCGGCAGGATGGTAGTAAGAAATGAACTGCAAAGCGCTTGCAATGCTGTCAATGAAATCCTGCTGTCGAATGACTGTCATAGTTATCCAAATATTTAGTAGCTTGCCAATAACATGTTATCACTTGAGCACTCATTCAATGCAAGTTATTGATTATAATAGCATACACCACTTACCCCAAGGCAATGCATATGTTTCTAATGACAATTGGGATTTCGAATACAGTATAAGGATTAGCCCCAAACCTAAGGCTCTAGAATCTACTACCTTACTAACTGCTTTAATCACCCATGTTGACAAGATTAAAATATTGCCAAAGGGCATTATCTGAAATTCGCATTGCATTTCCGGAAAACATTGCATCACCTAAACAAAAACCCCCAGGTTTTCACCTGGGGGTTATTGTTTGTAAGGAGTCTGACGATGACCTACTTTCACATGGGTAATCCACACTATCATCGGCGCGGAGTCGTTTCACTGTCCTGTTCGGGAT
>JAHEDW010000058.1 GCA_024641025.1 Gallionella sp. | reverse complement strand
CACGTTCGATGGTTTGGCTCTAGCCTACGCCATCGCACGCCACCTACTGGATACAAACCGCTGCTACACCCTGTTCGCCACACACTATTTTGAGCTTACAAGGCTTGCTGAGGAATTCTTCCAACTTGCCAACGTTCATCTAGATGCCATAGAACACCAGCACAGCATCGTGTTCCTGCACACAGTCAACGAAGGTGCGGCCAGCCAGAGCTACGGACTTCAGGTCGCTGCACTTGCCGGAGTACCCAACAGCGTTATCAGCAAAGCCAAGAAGCAACTTGTCAGACTCGAACAACAAAGTGCGACACAGAATCCACAAGGGGATTTGTTCACATCATTACCGGCTGTCCCTGAAACGGAAGATCACCCTGTAGTCGCTGCATTACAGGACCTTCAACCCGATGAACTAAGCCCTAAAGCAGCTCTCGAGAAGTTGTACCAGTTAAAGAAGTTGATTTGACCAGTCTCCAACTGCACCGTGCACCCACTGCCCGATAAACCAACAACGTAAGCCGAACCAGACGCCATATGTAACTTATAGTTGAATGATCCACTCTGACATACAGCATGTGGAGGGTATGATTCATTAAAGGATTGTGATAAATTTTCGCCGGGATGAGCTTTTCACCCTTTGATTAATCAAACAGAAGGAGGTCTGTATGAGTATATTTAATATGATACTTCTCACCATTGGCATAGCAGCAGTCATTGGTGTTGCCGTAGCTTTTATCGCGATAAAAATGACCGACAAGTAAAACAAGCAAACTACAACCAGAGGGCTTGGCCCAATCGGAGACAAGCCCTCGACCCTATTGTTCGCTTCACCCTCCCTAATATTCAGGGATGTCCTGCAGATTTCTTGCGGCCGTATTATCAGACCCTGATACAACATGGAGCCGCTAGGACAACCATGCGATATTTCTCAAAAGAGACTTTCAGCTTTCTAAAAGCACTATCGGAAAACAATAACCGCGAGTGGTTCGCTGTTCATCGGCAGGAATATGAAAATTTAATTCGCACCCCGTCATTGGCGTTCATCAGCGATATGTGCAGGGATTTACCTTCAATCTCGCCTCACTTTATCGCTAACCCAAGAAAGGCGGGGGGTTCATTGATGCGCATCCACCGTGACACCCGTTTCAGCAAAGACAAGACACCTTATAAAGTCAACATCGGCATCCAGTTCCGCCATAAAGCTGGGAAGGACATCCATGCGCCTGGCTATTACGTACATATTGCACCAGATGGCTGCTTTGTCGGCGTTGGTATGTGGCACCCAGAAGCCGATGCGTTATTCAAGATACGGGAGGCCATCGTGAAAAACGGTGATGCGTGGGTGGCAACGCGCGATAACAATTCCTTCAGAAAGAATTTCATCCTTGAGGGCGAAAAACTCTCCAACGCCCCTCGCGGCTTTGCCAGAAATCATCCGTTGGTAGAAGACCTCAAACGCAAGGATTTCATCTGTCTAGCAGAAATGAATAAGACGACAGTTACCTCAAACAATTTCAGAACCTGGGTTGTTGAGCACTTCAGGCAGGCAAATCCTTTCATGCGATTTTTGTGCAACGCACTGGCGGTTGGATTCTAGGGTTGCGTGCCGGATTGTACTGGTGCAACTCCGCTGCTAGCCGGCACCAATATCTTGGTGCCAAGCTCCGGCAATGATACCGCTTCGAGGGGTATCGATGGTTTCTCCTTTTTTATAACAGGTTCGAGAACCTTATCGGCAAGAGGCATGGCTGATGATTGCATTGCAGTTGGAGAATCAAGAACCTGCGGCATGACCTCCGGATTCTTGGGAAGCGGGTTATCTGAGGCAATCGGTTTTGTTTGAGACTTGGAAGGTATAGACGATTGCACAACAGGAGCAGTTTTTGTCTGGTCAACTTTCGCTGGCGGCAAGGTCGGCTTGGCAAGTACTGTCTTCTCTGCCATAGATGCATTAACTGTCGAACCGATAGTTGTTTGTACTTTTGATGGAATTGTGGGTGCCTCTGATTTCTTAACTTGTGTCGGCACAGTCTGTGCTGCTTGGGTACTCGTCAGGACTTCGCCTTCATTCGCTACAGACCTTACTGTGATGCGCATCGGTTCCGGTGTACTAGGTATATCGTTTTCCACCCAGATAGCCAACACCACTCCCGTGGTGGCCAGTAAAACCAGGGGCCATATCAATACATACTTCTTTCGAGGATGAATTGCACGAACCTTGGCCTTGCCAAACATCGAGTTGACGACACATACCTCACCGATTTCTGAGTACTTGCCATCCCTCTTTGCTCCATAGGCCGCCGTTTTCAGATTATCAGGAATATCGAATTGGCTTATATCGGTCCACATTTACTTTTCCTAAGATTTTGCATCATGCTGGCCAGGGCAGCCTGATAACCTACAATAGATTTGTACTGACCATATCAGCGGCAATTCTAGACTGTTTTTCTTGTTTCTGTCAGCAAAATCCCCTCTGGTTAAGGATTACCGGATCATTTGTCCAGATCAAGAAACAGTATCCCTATAGAAAGCAAGAAGAACCTTTTCTTGCATAACTTGCTTTGGATAGATTCCGTTTTGAGGCACTGAACCACCTATCTCAGATACAGGGAAGTTCTGCTTATCTTTCTCGGGAATAAATAATCAATATTTGGCACTCCTCAATCTTCGACTGGCCAATGACAGCAACAATGGATTAGACAGTACAAACACGAGTTTTATGGATAAAATCATATCCTTGCTTTTTGCCGCGGTAACAAGCAAACCGGCGTATGTGCGCAGTTGCCACACCGATTTGTTTTGACCAACTTTACTATGCCACACATCGTCGTTTGCATTACCGGCCACGGATACGGCCATGTTGCCCAGACTGCGCCAATTTTAAACCAGTTGCATATAAGCAAGTCACAGTTCCGCCTTACGGTGCGTTCCTCAGTCCCTGTTTCCCACTTGCGTTCACGAATTCACGCGCCGTTCGCCCATCTGAGCAGTGAGGGGGATATCGGCATGGTGATGTCATCGGCACTGGATGTGATTATCAGGGACAGCTGCGAAGCATATCGCGAATTACATGCTGAATGGGATGCCCGCATTACTGCTGAAGCGAACCTGTTACATGAACTCAAAGCTGATCTGGTACTTTCAAACGTCGGATATCTTCCCTTGGCAGGTGCGCAGCGTGCAGGTATTACAAATGCAGCGCTGTGTTCGCTCAACTGGTATGAAATATACAGACATTATTGCGGCAATGATGCCATCGCTTCACAAATTAAGGATTGTTACGCCCGGGCGGATGCTTTCCTAAGCCCAACTCCCAGCATGTCGATGCCATATCTTCCCAATCTCATTGAGGTCGGGCCCATCGCTCATATCGGCAATGACCGGCGTGATGAGCTAAATCGTCACTTGCGGTTATCTAGAGATGAAAAGTTGGTGCTTGTCAGCATGGGTGGCATTGCAAGCCGCTTGCCGATGGAAGGTTGGCCAAGAATCGATGGGGTACACTGGTTGGTGCAAGCGGATTGGAATATCAATCATCCGGATGTCGTTGTGCTCGAATCCTTGCCCCTGGGATTCAGCGATCTGCTCGCCAGCTGTGATGCATTTCTATGCAAGCCCGGTTATGGCAGTTTCACCGAAGCAGTATGTAGTGGCAAACCGGTTCTGTATGTCCCCCGTCCTGACTGGCCGGAATCTCAGGCGTTGATTGAATGGCTGCAACGCCACGGAGTATGCTGTGAAGTATCGCGACAGACTTTGGAACGAGGAGAAATCTCCAAGGAATTGGAAAGCCTCTGGATGGCACAAATGACTTACCGGCAAACAGCTAGCGTTACAGCCCTTGGAGCCGCGCAGGTAAAAGAGTGGTTAGTCAGTAAACTTGATGGGTAACTTCTCTTGGTGCATGAATGGTTCTTTGCCTGGCTGAGCGTTGAAAAACTGATAGCTGTTCCTCCCGCTTTTCTTGGCCAAGTACATCGCGTCATCTGCCATTTTGACCATAATCTCAGTGTCATCGGAATCGTGAGGAAAAATTGAAATTCCGATACTGCAGCCGACTGAGCAGGTGTGTCCGTTAATGACAAATGGCCGTGACAAAGAACCCAGAATTTTATTGGCTACCAGAACAACGTTTTCGGCATTATCGATGTTGTTCAGTATGAATATGAATTCATCGCCGCCGACCCGAGCCACAGTATCCATGTCACGCGCATTCTCAGTCAGACGTCCTGCTACCATATTCAGCAGACTATCACCCGCCTGATGGCCAAATTCATCATTGACCTGTTTGAATCCGTCCAGATCCATGAACATAATGGCGAATTTCTGGTTGTAGCGTTTGGCCCGTGCAACTGCCTGCTCCAGACGGTCATAGAACAAAGTTCGGTTGGGCAGTTTGGTGAGCATATCGTAATGCGCCAATTGTGCGATCCTCTGTTCTGCCGTCCTTCGCCCGGTAATATCACGAATGACACTGAACATCACCTGCTTTCCTTCCAGTTCGATGACACGTGCATTAACCTCGACCGGCATCACTGTACCATCCTTGCATAGGTGAGCCGACTCGAATATGGAAGAACCAGTCTTGGCGATATCATCTAGGCGCTGGGGTACCTTGGCAGCGAATTCGGGGGGGTCAAGCCGAGTAATGTGCATCCCGATCATTTCGCCCCTAGTATAGCCGCGCTGTTCAAGACCAGTGTGGTTGATGTCTATGATAGTGCCATCCAGATCTAGAACCATAAGACAATCAGCTGCATGGTCAAACAGGGAATGGTATCTGGTTTCACTCATCATGCACTGTCGCGACTAGTGCACATGTCCGCCTGGTTCATGAACATGCCCATGTTCAAGTTCTTCATCGGTAGCCTGACGAACCCCTGTCACAGTACAGTTGAAAGTCAGTGTCTTGCCAGCCAATGGGTGATTGCCGTCGACAGTTACCTCATCTTCAGTCACTTCAACCACCGTAAACAAAATGAAGTCGTCATCCTCCGCACCTTCCGGACCACCCTCGAACTGCATCCCGACCGCCACTTCCCTTGGGAATGAACTGCGCGCTTCGACCTCCACCAGTCCTTGGTCGTATTCGCCAAAGGCATCATCAGGCTGCATGGTGACGCTGCACATGTCACCTGCCTTCTTGCCTTGCAGTGCTTCCTCTACCAGTGGAAAGATGCCATCGTATCCGCCATGGAGGTAGCTGATCGGTGTTTCTACCTGCTCCAGCAACTCTCCTGCAGAGTCAAATAATTCATAGTTCAGTGAGACAACAGTATTTTTTCCAATAATCATTTCAACTCCTTGGTCAGTTTGAGTATCTCCTGCGCATGACCATGAGCCTGCACGCCGTACATGACATGGCGCAGTTTGCCCTGCTGATCAATCACGAAAGTAGAGCGCTTGATGGAAAGCTTCTTCTGGCCTTCAACTTCTTTTTCATACATCACACCGTAGCGCTTGCAGACACGTGCATCGGGATCAGAGAGCAGCAACACCGACAGGCCGTATTTATCGCGGAAAGAGGCATGACTTAGGCAATCATCACGACTGATGCCAATCACGATAGTATCGAATTTTGCAAACTCTTCCTCAAGATCACTGAATTCATTAGCCTCCATGGTACAACCAGGTGTATCGTCCTTGGGGTAGAAATACAACACGATATTCTTTTTCCCCTGTTGCGATGTGAGGCTAAATGTCTGCATGTCGGCGTCAGGCAACTCAAAGTGCGGCGCCTCCATCCCGGTCGTGAGTTGTACACACTGCATTGATGATTCCCCCTGAGCCACATTCTAAACACTTTTCGGCTACACGATAATAGTTTTTTCGTCATACCCAGACACCTCGTGGTGAGGCTATAATTCCTCGATGAAAAAAAGACCTCCCCTGCTCGGAAACCTCACAATCCGTGAATTTCTCCGCGACTATTGGCAAAAGGAACCACTCCTGATACGCGGTGCAATTCCTAACTTCACTGGTCTTCTCGAGCCGAGACAATTGTGGCAACTCGCTTGCGAAGAAGATGTGCAGGCACGCTTGGTAACTCTGCGGCGTGGCAAATACGAACTGCGTCATGGACCCTTCAAGAGTGAAGATTTCGAAAGTTCTGGCAATAAGAAGTGGACAGTGTTGGTGCAAGGCCTGAACCTCCATCTCCCTGCAGCAGGCGAACTATTGAAGCAATTCGATTTCATACCTCATGCCCGCATGGACGATCTGATGGTGAGCTACGCACCCAAAGGCGGCGGAGTGGGTCCGCACTTCGATTCCTATGATGTTTTTTTGCTGCAAGGTACCGGACATCGCCGTTGGCAGATTTCCACTCAGTCTGATCGCTCCCTGATCAAAGGTGCCCCGCTTCGTATCTTAAAAGACTTTCACGCTGAGCAGGAGTGGCTACTAGAAGCGGGCGACATGCTATATCTGCCACCACATTGCGCTCATAATGGGGTAGCTGAAGATGACTGCATGACCTATTCCATAGGCTTTCGAACCCCTGCTTATCAGGAACTAGCAGAGCAATTTCTTGTGTATCTACAGGATCGCATCGAGATAGAAGGCATGTATGCGGACCCGGATTTGAAGATGCAGAAGCATCAATCAGAGATCAGCAATGCTATGCTGGATCAAGTTGAGCAGGTCATCAAGCGACTACGCTGGGACAGACAAGACATTGCCAATTTTCTTGGTTGCTATTTGAGCGAACCGAAGCCGCATATATTTTTCGAGAGGCATGAGCCTGTATTAAGTGCCGCGAGGTTCAGACAGGCGGCAAAAATGAATGGCTTGGCACTTGATCTAAAGAGCATAATGCTGTGTCACGCCGGATGGGCCTTCATGAATGGTGAGGCTTATCATCCCGACAAACAGGATTATCCCTTGATTCGAACTCTTGCTGACGAGCGTGTATTGCCTCCCTTGCCTTCCATTTCCGACGGGTCAGCCAACTTGCTTTACCAATGGTATCTCGACGGCTATATTTCACCTTCAAAGGGTGTGAAGAGAAAATGAGTGAAAACACTATCCAACACGTCATGCTGACCGGCATCAATGATTATTCCGACGGACTAGACAAGCTGTGCAAACTGGCCAAGCACAACCTGTACCTTTTCGAGAAAAATTTCGAAGGCATAGGCTTTAACTCAGAAGAGCGATATTCGACACTGCGGAACTTTCTTCTTGCTAGTCCCGTTCATCGGCTATACGTTTTGGCTCATGACACCCGATGGCTCTCGACGCAGTGTCCCCGCATGATGATGTTGCTTCGCCAATTTGGGAACAACATCTCTATCTACCAGACTCCAAAACATCTGCAAAACATCACCGAGCCATTCTCAGTCGCGGATGACAATAATTTTATCCGACGTTTCCACTTCGACGATCCTAGAGGCATATTTGGCCTGAACGATCCTGGAACTGCACGCGTATTACAGTCGCGATTCTTGGAAATATGGGCGGCATCGCGTCAGGGTATTTCATCTGTGACGCTTGGCCTGTAATGTTTCGAGTCCAGAGTTCCCAGCGGGTGCCTTGAATCGGTCACGGAACAAACTTGAGTTGGAAAGATCGACTTTTATTAGTTGTTGGGTCTAAACCTCGCTCGACCATTCCGAGTTCAGGAATTCGAAAGCATAGTTTTTTGTTTTTCCAAGCTTGCGGGTACAGATAGATGCCAACCAACATACTCTCCGGCGAATACCCGATCTTGTATTCATCAATGATTTTGAGGATGGTTCCCGTACTGCAATTATTTGCACGGATGATCATTTGACCGAGTGAAAGGGTTTCTAATGCAACGCCATCTGGGCCAAGAAATTGCACATAGACAAGATCTTCCTGATCCATACGCTGTGCCGACATTGACATTATTAAGCGATCACTGCCTGCATAAGCGAAAGTGATTACGGTTAAAAACACTATCAACCCAAGAATTAACTGAATTGTTCCATTTCTGCTCATGATCTTTTCCTCACAATGTCTAATTGTTATCCGGATTATATTGCTGCACCTTATGTGATTTCGCGCCAGAAAAATCCTTCTTCTTGTGTCGCAACGCATACCCAATCTTCTGCGCAACCAAGTACGCTGCTCAAAGCCTGTATCGCAAGCTCCGGCGTGTTGTTTTTTCGGCTGAGATGTGCTGCGATCAGATGCTGCAAGTTGCCCAAATCAAGTCTGGACAGGATTCTGGCTGCTTCGTGGTTGTTCAAATGACCGAAACGCCCTCCGACTCTTTGTTTTAGACTATTGGGATAGTCACCTCTCATCAGCATGTCGCTGTCATGGTTGCACTCAAGCACGAGAGCATGGCAACCATTCAGCATTTGCTCGATATGCGCCGTACTACACCCGGCATCGGTCAATACCGCAAGACGCCTCGTTCCGTCATTAAATACATATTGTACTGGCTCAGCAGCATCATGCGGCACTGGATAAGGGAAGATTTCAATATCGCCGATAGCGAACGCCTGGTGAGAGTCAATTTCATGGAGCTGCGTGATTTCTGAGAAGGCTTTTGGTTGGCTGCGCAGCGTTCCGTGCGTGAGCCAGACAGGGATGTCGAATTTCCGCGCCAACCGCGCCACACCACCAATATGGTCTCCGTGCTCGTGTGTCACAACAATACCGCTCAACTGTTCGGGAGTAACACCTAGGCGGGCCATACGCAAGATGGTGTCCTGCAAACCGAAGCCACAATCCATCAACACCATCGTCCGACCAACTTCGGCCAGCAAGGCATTGCCCTCGCTGCCGCTACCCAATGAAGAGAATCTCAAAGTCTTGCTCCCATGCAACTAGATTCATTGATTGATGTACTTGTAAATCTCCTCGGTCAGCTTATTGGTAATGTTGCTGCTCAATCCGTCCTGATCGGTAACCGAAACTTCGCATGTAGCCCCAACATCCTTTACATTTACTCGATATTGTTTGCCAACCGGGTCGCTCTGCTTCCAGAATTTCAACTTCTCGGACCAGCTACTCTGGCCCTTGAGTGGGCGCAGGAAGTAAGTGCCCATTTGGCGATCCCTGTCCTCAACACCTAATTCGGCGCTTTCGATGGCAAGTCCCACCCTGCGCCATGACCTGTCGAACGCATCGCTTACGATGATTACCACATTTCCACCGGTAACCTCCCGTAAAGTTGCAGTGCCTGCAGGCTCGGGTGCGCCTGCCGTTGATATCTTTACTTCCGTCTTAGTATCAGCAATTGCCTTACTCGCCTGCGCTTCACTTGCGCCGAATTGCACCATAAGCCGCTGCAACATTATTGCCTCCAACTCAGGCTCATTCGGGCGGGCTAACCACCTGGAGCTAGTCATATCTTCGGAATACACCTGTTGTATGCCGCGGTGTGTAACATATACTTCGGTACTCTTGCCGTCCTTGCCGCGCTCCAAGCGCGTCAGATATTGATCCTTCTCATTTGACGAATAAACGCTGTTAAACACTTTGCCAAACATATCCCTTATCGGACTCTTCGGAATCTTGGCGCGATTTTCCGCCCAATCGGTTTCCATTACCCCTGCAGTCTCATCCTCACTCAGGATAGTCAAACCAACCTCCCGCCAGAAATCTTTGACTACAACCCACACCTTCTCGGGATCTCGATTCACTACAAGCCAGCGGCGTGTACCTTCCCGCTCCATTCGGATGCCCTTCATTTCCGGCAATACCTTGCCTGAACCATCTATCAGGACAGCACCTACCTTGTTGTAATCGGAATATGTTGCAACGGACCCGATATCTGCAAGAGGTACCTTGTATCGCTCATCTTTTTCCGGTGCGGTCAGGTCGGGCGGCACTTCCAGACTAGGCAATTGTTTCGCCCCTGCACCGTAATCAACAAGCTTGTCAGATCCGAGTGAACTGCAACCAACCACCGATAACAGCATCGCAGCGGAAACCACGACATGTATAACTTTCATTAACACTCTCCAGCGATACTACAGATTGAAAGAACACATACTAGAGCACGCCGGCCTGACGCATTGCTGCTTCTACCGATGTGCAGGAGGAATTAGACAAAGGCGTAAGTGGCAGGCGCAATACATTTTTTATATATCCCATTCGCGCCACCGCCCACTTCACCGGAATTGGATTGGCTTCGATGAACAGGTTGCGGTGCAAGCCAAGCAGCCTGAAATTGATCTCACGAGCTTTGGATAACTCACCTTTCAGGGCAACTGAACACATCTCGTGCATCAACCAGGGTGCAACGTTTGCCGTTACGGATATCGACCCATGGGCTCCAAGCAGCATCAAAGCCAGCGTACTCGCATCGTCACCGCTATACACTGCAAAATCCTTTGGAGCACGCAACAGCAGGTCACTTCCCCGTTCGATGTTACCGGTTGCGTCCTTGATGCCGACGATATTTGGGATCTGAGCTAATCGCAGTACGGTGTCGTTGTTCATGTCAGCAACAGTGCGTCCTGGAACGTTATACAGGATATGTGGCATATCCACCGCCTCGGCGATGGCCCGGAAGTGAAGGTACAGACCTTCCTGGGTCGGCTTGTTGTAATAAGGTACAACGGTCAACGAAGCATTTGCGCCGGCCTTCCTGGAGAATGACGCTAGCTCGATGGCTTCCCGGGTCGAGTTGGCACCTGTTCCGGCAATGATCGGAATTCGTCCAGCAGCATGCTTCACTGCTTCAGCGATCAGCAACTCATGCTCTTCCACATCAACAGTGGGAGATTCACCGGTTGTTCCTACCACCACGATACCGTCCGTCCCCTGCCCGATATGGAAATCGATCAATCCCCTGAACGCTTCCAAGTCAAGGCTGCCGTCGTCGTGCATTGGCGTGACGATTGCTACCATGCTGCCTGTGATCATTTTGTTTATGCTCGTCGAAAACGCGCATTTTACCTGAATACCTAGACGCGCCAAAGGGGGCAACGCGACAAAATCCTCCTGACTGTGAAATAATGCCGCCACTTTTGAATTTTGGCGGCTTAATGTCAGCAATCACACTTACCTCCCTGCATCCCGGCGACATCGCCACTATTGTAGCCATACACGCCGAGGAAGCTTTGCATTTAAGACTACTTGCGCTCGGATTCCGTAGCGGCAAGCAAATTGAAATGATTCGAAAGGCCAGCTTTTCCGGCCCGCTGCAAGTCCGTATCGGCACAACTGACATTCTGCTGCGACGAATCGAGGCCACCAAGATCACCGTGAAGAAATCATGAAACGCATCGCGCTATTGGGAATGCCCAACACCGGCAAATCAACGCTATTCAACCGAATGACCGGTGGAGCAGCAAGGGTCGGCAACTGGCCTGGCATAACCGTAGAATTACTTAGTGGCAAAATTCTACTTGGGAGTGACATGGTCGAGATCATTGACCTTCCAGGCATATATGACCTGCACGGATTCTCAGACGACGAGCAAGTGGTTCGCCACTTTCTGCACGATAACGTGCCCGATCTTGCCCTGATCATTCTTAACACCACCCAGATTGAGCGCCAGATGAGTCTGCTGCTGCAGCTCAAACAACTCGACATGAACATCGTCGTGGTGCTCAATATGGCCGATGAAGCCAGGAAGTTTGGTATCACCATTGACGTCGAAATGATGTCAGCGATGCTTGGACTACCGATCTTCCTGCTCAGCGCTAAATATGGCAGCGGCTATCCGGAAGCCATGCAAGCGGTCGAGAAGGCCCTGCGCTACCCGACTCCCGGCATGGCCGAGGAACTGCGTAGCCAGTTGGAAAAAGATGAACAAATAGAAACCGAAATGGCTCATGTACTAAAGAGTACAGTACAGGTGCCAGCGCAACTCTCAGACAAGCTCACCGAACAACTGGATAGCGTCATGCTACATCCCTGGCTCGGGTTGCCGATCTTTTTTGGTGTCATGTACCTGTTATTCCAAGGCGTATTTTTTCTCGGCGCTCCGTTGCAGGACGTTGTAAATGGCCTGCTCGCTTGGTTCCGCAGCGCTGCCCTAGAGCAACTTTTCGCGAGCCTGCCGCAATCGGTGCAAGGATTGTTGTTGGACGGAATTTACAACGGAGTGTCTACCGTCGCAGCCTTTGTGCCCATCATCGTATTATTCTTTCTTTTCATGGCGATTGTTGAAGACAGCGGCTATCTTTCGCGCGCCGCATTTCTGATGGACGCGCTGATGTCACGCTTAGGACTCGATGGTCGCGGCTTCGTAATGTTGCTGATGGGTTTCGGGTGCAACGTTCCTGCGCTTATGGGCACTCGCGTGATGCGCTCGCGAGCGATGCGACTGCTCACAATGCTAGTGATACCCCTGTCGCTATGCTCTGCGCGCCTTCAGGTGTTCATTTTCTTCACCGCCGCGCTGTTCACAGCACAAGCTGCACCTGTCGTGCTGTTTAGCCTGTATATGTTCAGTTTTGCGACCGCAATAGTCACCGCCTTGGTGTTTAAGGGGCGTTTCAAAAACAATGAACCATTCGTTTTGGAATTACCTCCTTACAGGTTCCCAACCTTGCGCCAGATGACTGTGCGCGGTTGGCTTGAAGTGAGACACTTCCTACGCCGCGCCACCAAGTTCATCGTCGCAGGAGTTGTGCTCGTATGGCTACTGACCAACTTGCCTCCTTCTGCATCGCCCGCAAGTCCCGACACCTGGGCTGGCATGATCGGCAGCGTTACGCACCCGTTCTTCGCCCCCCTTGGCATTAACGAGCAACTTACTATCGCGCTGATTTTCGGTTTCATCGCCAAGGAAATCGTAATTGGTGCGCTTGCAGTTATCTACGGCCTTTCCGGGGATGCACTTGGTGGTGCGATTGGTCAGCAGCTTGACTGGGTTCAGGCTTACAGCTTCATGCTGTTCACCCTTCTCTACACACCTTGCCTTGCGACTATCGCAACATTGCAAAGCGAATCAAAGCAGACCGGCTTCACCGTGCTTTCTCTAGTCTGGTCGCTGGGACTGGCTTGGTTAGTGAGCTTTGTGTTCTACCAAGGCGCAAGATCACTGGGTTACTGAGTTTCCTCTAACCCCACAACGAAAAAACTGGGGCAATCATCAGGACTTGAAGTCATAAGAGTAGGTATCCAGTACTGCCTTGAACGGCCTACTATCAATATTGATGTGATAGATCAGACAATCGTTCAAAGATTTAATGATGTCTTTTCTATCCAGGTTCGACCACATTACGTTTTTACTCATGATCCGGTCAGTTATAAGTTTGATCTCATCTGATAATTTTTGATGAGCCTGACGGTGATAAGCAAAGTCAAAATTGACCATATGTGCAATGTTTTCTTCCATTGCAAAATACACATGCAAGCTATCGTTCAGCAGTTTCAAAGATACTGACAAGGCTACACCATGATTCAAATTTATCAACTGTGCTATATCATTTATCAATCCAAACAACTTATTGTGTTCAGAGTCAATGATACTGTTCCCAACGCTTAGCGAGCCTT
>JAHEDW010000057.1 GCA_024641025.1 Gallionella sp. | reverse complement strand
CAGATCTACCTTATACGGCCAGACGGAAGTCAAATCCGTCGAATCACTTTTAGCGGAGAGATCGACACAGAGCCTAATTTCTCGCCGGATGGGCAATACCTGCTGTTTATCTCGGATCGTGGTGGAAGTCCGCAAATCTATCGCATGGCGGCGAAGGGTGGCCCGGCTGAACGAATGACGTTTGGCGAAGGCTCCAATTTTTCTCCGCGCTACAGCCCGGATGGGAAAAATTTCGTATTTACGCACCTTGTAGGCGGAAAGTTCTTTATTGCAAACCAGGATTTCCAGACCGGACAGATGCAGTTTCTTACAGAGGGAGGTTGGGAGAAAAAGCCAAGCTTTGCACCCAACGGAAAACTAATCATGTTTGCCAGTGAGGCTCGTGAGCGTGGTATACTTGCAACGGTATCCAGCGATGGACGCGTCAAACAGAAAATGTTCACACGAAGTGGCGATGCCCGCGAACCTGTGTGGGGGCCATGATATTAAATTCAACTAAGCAAAGGAGAGGTTCCATGAAGAAACTTTTAATCAGCATATTATTGGTGAATCTACTTGCAGCTTGTGCAAGCCAGAAACCAGTTGAACCTGAGGCAGCTCCTGAGCCTGCACCCGCACCTGTAGTCCAGGCACCTGCGCCTGCACCTGCACCTGCACCCGTAGTTGCAGTTGACCCACTGAATGACCCCAACAGCATGCTCGC
Organism: Gallionella sp.; assembly: GCA_024641025.1. Taxonomy (GTDB): domain Bacteria; phylum Pseudomonadota; class Gammaproteobacteria; order Burkholderiales; family Gallionellaceae; genus Gallionella. The sequence goes on along the minus strand of JAHEDW010000057.1, from coordinate 12,787 downwards.
CAATCGAAGCGTCTATTACCCGTTTGATGTATCCGCTGTGCAGGAAGCCGACAAACCCACGGTTCAGGCGCACGCACAGTATCTGAGTGAGCATCCAAACCGCAATGTGCGTCTTGAAGGCAATTGCGATGAGCGCGGCAGTAACGAATATAACCTGGGTCTTGGTAATCGTCGTGCCAATGGCGTAAAGCAGATGCTGTTGCTGGGCGGTGCTAAAGCAAACCAGATAGATACTGTAAGCTATGGCGAAGAAAAACCTCGCTGCTCGGATCACAATGAGGCTTGCTGGAAAGAAAACCGCCGTACAGACATTAAATATTAAGCGATTGCCGTGCTGAAGCTGAGCACCCTGTTGCTGGTTGGCTGTTGTATCACGGCCCCCGCGCAAGCGGGGCTGTTTGCGGATGATGATGCGCGCAGCAAAATCCAATTGCTTGAAAAACGGGTTCTTCAGCTTGAAACGCGCGTCTTAAAGCTGGAAGAGTCCCTCGGTCGGCAAACCAAGTCTATGCTGGACTTGTTAGGCCAGATTGACGCCTTAAACAGCGACATCAAAAAACTTCGCGGACAGAATGAAGAGCTGGCCCATGGCTTGCTGGACGCAGAGAAGCGCTCAAAGGATTTCTACGTTGATCTGGACTCGCGACTGCGCCATTTCGAAGCCGCTGAAGAAGCTGCCAAAGAAGCCGCCGAAACGGCTGTAAAAGAACCTCTCACTGCAAACATAGGCATATCTGCCACCCCTGTTTCAGCGGAAGCGACAGATATTGCGGTCGAGAACCGCGCTCTCGAAAGTGCCTATGCCCTGTACAAGGGAGGCAATAATGCGAAAGCGGTCAAGACATTCGAGGATTTTCTCAGTAAGTATCCCGATTCGGTACATGTGCCCAATGCGAAATTCTGGCTAGGTGACGCACAATCCAAACTGAAAAATTATCAAGCTGCATTGGATACCTACCAGGAACTGCTGAAGGCACATCCCAATACCCCGAGAGCTGCAGATGTGATGTTCAATATTGCTGCATGCCAGCGACAATTGAAGCTGGTGTTGGGTTCAAAAAAGACGCTCAACCAGCTGATTGAAAAATATCCTGACAGCGAAGCAGCCTCCAAGGCGAAAAAGCTGCTTTCCAGCAACAAGTAGCTCGTTATGCCGCACGCCAACCTGCGCGCGGAGTTGCGCATCACTGAAATATTCTTTTCCTTGCAGGGCGAGACCAGTCGTGCAGGATTGCCTACGGTGTTTGTTCGTTTGACTGGTTGCCCGCTGCGCTGTACATACTGCGATACCGCTTATGCCTTTACTGGTGGCCGAAACATGGGCTTCGAGGAGATATTGCAACGGGTTGCTGAGTATACGCCTCGATATGTGACCGTTACCGGCGGTGAGCCATTGTCGCAGAAGAATTGCCTGCAATTTCTGAGTGCATTGAGTGACGCCGGATATGACGTCTCGCTGGAAACTAGTGGTGCACTAGATATCGGACAAGTGGATCCGCGCGTGAAGCGGGTTGTTGACATCAAGACGCCCGGTTCAGGTGAGGTTGACAAGAATCGTTGGGAAAATCTACCCTTGTTGAATATGCATGATGAAATCAAATTCGTGTTGCGCGACGAAGCTGATTACCAGTGGGCCAAAAATATCATGAAGCAATACCTTCTTTCCGATACAAGTCCTGTGCTTTTTTCGCCCGTATACGGCATGCTGGATGCCACAGAATTAGCGGAATGGATATTGCGTGATCGATTGCTGGTTCGTATGCAAGTTCAGTTGCATAAGCTTCTGTGGGGCAACAGGCCTGGCCACTGATCATGAAAAACGCCGTTGTGCTTTTGTCAGGCGGGATGGACTCCGCCACTGTGCTGGCGATAGCGCATCAGCAAGGTTATCAATGTTATACATTGAGTGTCGATTATGGTCAGAGGCATCACGCTGAACTGGCTGCAGCGCATAACTTGGCAGAGTCACTCGGGGCACATGAACACAAGGTAATCAAGATCGATCTAACCAGCTTCGGTGGTTCTGCGCTGACGGATGACAAGATCTCGGTTTCGCAGCAACCCACCGAGGGTATCCCGCTGACGTATGTTCCTGCGCGCAATACAATCATGCTGTCGCTGGCGCTTGCATGGGCAGAAGTATTGAATTCGCAAGATATATTCATCGGGGTGAATGCTGTCGATTACTCCGGCTATCCTGACTGCCGCCCCGCCTACATAGAGGCTTTTGAGCATATGGCGAATCTCGCTACCAAGGCGGCTGTGGAAGGACGCAATCTTGTCGTGCATGCGCCGCTGTTACATATGTCCAAGGCTGAAATCATCCAGCAAGGCCATCTGCTGGGCGTGGATTTTTCACGGACAGTTTCTTGCTATCAGGCAGACGTGAACGGGCGTGCATGTGGTGTTTGTGATGCTTGCCGGTTGCGCCGTGCAGGCTTTGCAGCAGCAGGCGTGAATGATCCAACTATATACGTTTCATAGCTTGAATCTGAGTGGTAAGAGGTATTTTGCGTTGACAGAGAGAGCTATATCCGTATAATTCGCGCTCCTTTGCGTGGGGTCGTTAGCTCAGCCGGTAGAGCAGCGGACTTTTAATCCGTTGGTCGCGTGTTCGAATCACGCACGACCCACCAGTTTGCAAAAGAGCCTGTGTTCATTCTAGTAACATGCCGCTTTAGCTCAGTTGGTAGAGCAACCGCCTTGTAAGCGGTAGGTCGACAGTTCGAATCCGTCAAGCGGCACCATCTTCATGCGATTTCCCCTCATGCAAAGAAACTTTTTCCAAATAATGGTGGACAATGATTATTCTGATTTGCAAAAATGAGAGAAAATGAACGATTGATGTTGAAGTACCGACAATATTCTTGGGAGTTGCAATGCTTAAAGCAATTTTGATCGTGCTCCTGGCAGCAGTTAGCCCTGAAGCGGCAGCAAGAGAAACCGTGTGGACATGGGACACGCATCCTCCGCAGAAGCGAGGTGAAACTGTATATCCTGACGCCCAACCCGGATGGGTCAAGCTTGGCAAGCAAAAAACCTATATTATCTATGTCAGTCCTTCTTCGATACGCAAGTCAGGCAACAACGTGGAGTTGTTGCACCTGTATGAATTGCAGTATGTCGATAGCGTCGGCGACAAGCCAATCAGGTCGATTCTGACGCGATCTGAATTAAACTGCGTCAAGGGGGAAGCGAGAACGCTCTTTGCTGATGCATATTCTGGAAATATGGCCACAGCCGATCCCAATTTTCGAGGCAACCAATATCAGGGTACTAACCTTGGCGGCACTCCGACCGGTTCTACGCCTCCCTTAAATCTCAATATCAAAGGTGGAAGAACCGGAGTGGTTAATCGCATCACCGAAGCCGGTAAATGGAGGCCAGCTGCTCCTGGGAGCACTGAGGAGATCCTTATAAAATTCGCCTGCGGAAAGTAGTTACCTGTTATCCAGGTAGTCCGCTGGCACTTCCCCGATGTCGTTGGCGGATACTGCTTTCCGACTGCTTTGTACTAGCGTATCCTAAACATCATGACTCTGGCACAAAGCATCATTCCGATCACTCCACTAGCTACGCAAGAAAAAACATCTCTGGACAGCAATTTCATTCAGAATGGAAAAGGCCATGCGGGCATGATTCACCCGGCACATTTGATTCAAGAGGGGGCTGCCAGTGACAGGCCGTTCATAGAAGATTCTTTGCGGCGACCACTGCGAGATTTGCGAATCTCGGTCACAGACCGTTGCAATCTTCGCTGTACCTATTGCATGCCACGCGAGGTATTTGACCACCAGCATGCCTACCTGCCACGATCTGATCTGCTCAGTTTTGAGGAGGTCGAGCGATTGGCTAAGGTGTTCATTCGGCTCGGAGTTCAAAAAATCCGCCTTACGGGTGGTGAACCGTTGTTGCGCCGTGGCATAGAACATCTGATCGAGAAGCTTGCCAAGCTGCATGACCCGTCAGGTATCCCCATTGAAATTGCCCTGACCACCAACGCTGTGTTGTTATCAAGTAAGGCACAGTCTCTCAAGGATGCGGGACTGTCCCGTATTTCGATCAGCCTGGACGGGTTGAGTGAAGCGGTGTTTCAGCGCATGAGTGACTCGAACATTTCCGTCAGCACCGTCCTGGATGGCATTGCTGCTGCCCAGCGGGTCGGATTTTCGCCACTTAAGGTCAACATGGTGCTCAAGCGCGGCGTGAACGACCATGAGATTATCCCCATGGCAGAACATTTCCGGAACAGCGGCATAATCCTGCGGCTCATCGAATATATGGATGTGGGTTGCAGTAATGGATGGCGTATGGTGGACGTGGTCACTGCCAAGGAGATTCATCAACGCATCCATCAGTTGTATCCGTTGCAGGAATTGGAACCCAGTTACCCTGGGGAGGTGGCGAAGCGATGGAGATATGCTGATGGCTGCGGCGAGATCGGGTTGGTCGCCTCTGTCACTCAAGCGTTCTGTAGCGGATGCACCCGCGCCAGACTGTCAACGAACGGAATGCTGTATACCTGCCTGTTTGCCACCGACGGTGCAGACTTGCGGGAGCCGTTACGGCGAGGTGCAGATGACCATTTAATGGGCAGCCTGATCACCCAATACTGGCAGCGGCGCACGGATCAATACTCGCAATTGCGTCATACCGTTGCAGCAGGCACCAGACAGAAAATCGAGATGTCTTATATTGGCGGGTGATGGCCATGGCATTTTTGCTATAACCCTCGCAAGCCCGGCTATTTATATGGAAATTGGACTTCCCGCATGAACGATCGGCAACTGTTACGCTATAGTCGTCACATCCTGCTGGCACAGATCGGCATTGAAGGTCAGCAACGCCTGCTTGATTCAAGTGTACTGATCATCGGTTTGGGCGGGTTGGGCTCACCCGCGGCCCTTTATCTGGCCTCTAGCGGGGTCGGTAAACTGACATTGTGCGATGATGACACGGTAGAGTTGAGCAACTTGCAGCGTCAGATCATCCATCGCAGTTCTTCTATCGGCCTATCCAAGACAGTGTCCGCACAAGCGGCGCTGCTTGATATCAATCCTGAAGTCCAGAGCATCGCGCTGCCTGTTCGTGCTGAAGCGGGCCAATTGGCAGAATTGGTCGCCCTTGCAGATGTGGTGCTGGATTGCAGCGACAACTTTGCCACGCGATATTTGGTCAACCGGGCTTGCCTTGAGCAGCACAAGCCACTGGTTTCTGGTGCGGCGATCCAATTCGATGGGCAGATTGCAGTGTTCGATTTTCGTCGCCCGGATGCACCCTGCTACAACTGCCTGTTTCCGGAGGACAGTCATGCTGCTGAACTACGTTGTGCAACAACCGGTGTATTCTCACCTTTGACCGGTATCATCGGCACGCTGCAGGCAGCCGAAGCACTCAAACTGCTGATGGGCATAGAGCGCGGCCTGAGTGGCAGGTTACTTACTTTAAATGCGCTAGACATGGATATCATGCGCAGCAATCTGAACAAGGACCCAGAATGTAGCATCTGCGGCAATTAATTCTGAATTTATGGAAGATTCACAAATGGATGAACTGACTCACTTTACTGATGCAGGACGGGCGCGCATGGTGGATGTTTCCGGAAAACCTAGCACCAATCGTGTCGCGATCGCCAGCGGGATATTGCGTATGCAAGCCGCGACACTGGCATGTATCCGGTCAGGAAGCATCGCCAAGGGTGATGTGCTGACAGTAGCCGATGTTAGCGCAGTGATGGCAGCAAAACGTACTGCAGACATCATTCCGATGTGTCATTCGCTTTCCCTCAGCGGCGTGGAGGTTGTTTTCAGCGACTTGGCAGAACCCGATGCAAGCGGCAGTGTAGGCATCAAGGTGGTGACGACTGCCAGTTGTTCAGGGCAAACTGGCGTCGAGATGGAGGCCTTGCATGCGGCAAGTGTGGCGTTACTCACCATCTATGATATGTGCAAAGCGATTGATAGAGGGATGCGCATCGAGAGTATCCAGTTGGAAGAAAAACGCGGTGGCAAGAGTGGGATTTGGAATCGAGCTAAGGGCATCACATGATCAAGGTGTTGTTTTTCGGACCGGTCGCTGAACGGGTCGGCACGAACAAGGTATTGGTCGATCATCATGAAGGCATGAGCCTTGAGGACCTTAGAAGGCAGATGCAAATCTTGTATCCGGCTGCGTTCGAAATTGTCTGTTTCATCGCAGTGAATGGTGAACAAGCAAGGGATGCGAAGTTACCAGTTGCGGATGAAAGCGAAGTTGTTTTCATGTCAAAATTCTCGGGGGGATGAAATGGCTGAACAAGAAACTAAAGGCCATGCAATCAAAGCTGCAGTTCGGATCCAGGAAGAAGATTTTTCCCTTGATGAAGAAGTGACGGCGTTGCGGGCAAGCTCAAAACGAATGGGCGGCATCGCCACTTTCACTGGTTGCGCGCGTGATTTTTCCGCTGGTCGAAGTGTTTCCAGGATTAGCTTCGATGCTTATGGGAGCATGGCAGAGGCGGAGATGAAAAAACTGCGTTCAGAGGCCATAGCCAAATATGCCCTGCTAGATGCGCGCATCGTGCATAGAATTGGGGTGGTTAACGCGGGTGAGCAGATCGTCTTCATCGCTGCTGGGGCAGAGCATCGCGAACCAGCTTTGCAAGCATGCCATTGGCTGATCGATGAGCTTAAACAGCGTGTACCTATCTGGAAGAAGGAGTTCACGCCGCAAGGAGAAGCGTGGGTGACGCAACATCCATGAACCCAGCTGTATATATAATTGTAGGTCACTCAGGTAGCGGCAAGACAATGCTGATCGAAGCGTTGTTACGTGAACTTGGTGGTAGAGGTCTACGCGTTGCTACGATCAAGCATGCACACCATAAAGTGGTGCTGGATACACCTGGCAAGGACAGTTGGCGGTTCAGGCAGGCCGGCGCTGTAGTCAGCATGCTTGTCACGAGCGGCGAGTTACAGTTGGTCGCCGATGCAGTGGATAGGCGCGAGCCAAGCCAATTGGCACAACGCTTTCTTGGTGAGGCCGACCTGGTTCTGGCTGAAGGCTTCTCTCATGCAAAGGGAGTGAAGATAGAAGTGTTGCGACGTGGATGTTCCACCGTACCGCGCTGTTCCGTTGAGGATGGCGTGATCGCGGTCGTGACAGACATCGATGAGGTATATCCGCAACTGCCGCATTTCGCGCTAGATGATATCGCTGCCATCGCACAGTTCCTGCTGGACAAAAAATGATATCCGACTGTACTGCGCTCATATTTGCTGGTGGCGACTCACGGCGCATGGGTAGTGACAAGGTGAATATCATGCTGGATGGGCGACCACTCTTGGAGAGCGTGACTGCAATCATGCAAGAGGTGTTCCCAAAGATCCTGCTCAGCGTTCGCCAGCGCCGCCCGGAAATCCAATTACCGCAAGTTGATGATGATCCGTCTTGTGCAGGCCCGGTTGCCGGACTGTTGTCCGGCCTGGCTGCAGCGGAGACGCCATGGGTTTTTGCGGTCGCCTGCGACATGCCTTTTGTTGTTCCGGAAGTCATTGAATGGCTGTCTCAGCAGCGCACAAGGTGTCAAGCAGTGGTGCCGGTGGTGCATGGGTATCCTCAGCCACTGGCAGCATTCTATGCGCGTGACTGCGTCAATGATATTAGGGTTCATCTGGATAAAAGGGGAAAGAACAGCTTGCTCGCCGTTCTGGAAAGGCTTGATGTGACTTATGTGAATGAAGCCGAGTTGCTGGCGCTGGATCCCGGCCTGCGCAGCTTCTTTGATCTGGACACACCTCAGGATTTGGCGCTGGCAAATTACATGGAGGGTGCAAGATAGATGGAAAACTTGTCTGTATCAGATGCTCAACAGTGCGTACTTGATTCTGTCTCTGTGCTTGGTGTGGAGCCTGTGAAACTCGAACAATGCCTTGGGCGCGTGCTGGCCGAAAAAGTGTACGCGAACCGTGATCTCCCTCCTTACGATGTATCCGCAATGGATGGCTACGCAGTAAACAGCGCAGATTTGGTAAATATTCCTGCGTCACTTGAGATCATCGAAGATATCAAAGCGGGGGACATGCCATCCCGTACAGTACTTGCCGGATTATCTGCGCGTATCATGACTGGTGCGCCGGTGCCAAAAGGCGCAGATGCGGTAATTCGTGTCGAGTACACCCAGCCGCTGGATGAAAACAAAGTACAGATGAACGTTGCCGTGAAACCCGGAAATGATATTCGTATGCGGGGCGAGGGCATGCGCAATGGCGAGGTGGTGCTGAACGCGGGAACAGCGATCACTCCTGGCGTGGTCGGCGTGCTGGCTTCGCTGAAAAAAGCTCAGGTTCAGGTATATCATCGTCCGAGAGTGGCTATTCTTTCCACCGGCAACGAACTGGAGGATATCGACGATCCGGTCGATCCGGACAAGATCCCCAATTCCAACAGCTATGCTTTGATGGCGCAGTTGCAGGAACTGGGAATAGAGCCTGCCTTACTCGGAATCGCACGTGACGATCCAGCCGAACTTGAGGAATATTTGTTGCGCGGGCTAAGATTCGATGTTTTGCTTGTGTCCGGCGGCACCTCAGTGGGCGTGCACGATTATGTGCGTCCAATCATCGAATCACTTGGTGTGCAAATGAAATTTTGGCGCGTTGCGATGAAACCTGGCCATCCCCTTGCTTTCGGTATTACCAAAGATACTTTTGTTTTTGGCTTGCCGGGGAATCCGGTTTCAAGCATGGTATGTTTCGAGGAGTTTGTCGCGCCGGCGGTGCGCCGCATGATGGGTAATACCAGTTTGTATCGCCGCACCCTTACAGCACGTGTGACGCATGACATCAAACACCAGTCAGGGCGTACTGAATTCGTTCGGGTGACTCTTGATGTTCATGAAGGGAGTTATCTGGCAACTGCAACAGGTGCACAAGGTAGTGGCATGTTGTTGTCTATGGCAAGGGCGGACGGCTTGATGGTGGTACCCGCAGCAAGTACTGGCCTGTCTGCAGGCGAGCAAGTCACTGTGCAATTGCTCGGAGGTTCTTTTTTTCAGGATGTGCCAGGCTTCTAGGAATGAATTATGGAAATCGCTCGCATTGGTATAGTAACGATCTCTGACCGGGCTAGTCGCGGGCAATACGAAGACAAGGGAGGGCCAGCGATCTACGCCTGGTTCACGCGCGTACTTACCTCGCCTTGGCAGGCAGTGGCAAAGGTGATACCTGATGAGCAACAGCAGATTGAAGCGGTCTTGCGCGAATTGAGTGATGAGGCAGGGTGTAGCCTGATTGTTACCACCGGCGGAACCGGTCCGGCGTTGCGCGACGTCACTCCGGAAGCCACTGAGGCAGTATGCAGCAAGATGATGCCGGGTTTTGGAGAGTTGATGCGCAATGCTTCGCTGAAATATGTTCCTACCGCGATCTTGTCACGCCAGACTGCCGGTGTGCGTGGCAAGTCACTGATAGTGAATCTGCCGGGTAAACCTTCCGCAATCGACGATTGCCTGAATGCCGTTTTCCCGGCTATCCCATACTGCATCGACCTGATCGCAGGATCGTATCTTGAAGCCAATCCCGAGCAGTGCAAGATATTCCGACCTGCGCATGCCATGCGAAAGTAATTCGTTTCCGTTTGTTTACAATCTGGCAATATCCATTTTTGTCGTACGGATAAGGCTAAAGAAGCAATCTTGATCTATCTGTAATATCATTACGTTTAGAAATTTCAGTTTTTGAACCTACAGCGATCCGGAAATGAATCGTGTATTTGCATGCCACTCTTTCAAAAGTTGACCTCAGTGTTGTCTCGCCTTGTTAGATAATCATGCTTGATGTTAGGAAAGATTATGAAAGTCGTATGGCTTGCGTCATACCCTAAGTCTGGAAACACCTATGTCCGAATGCTATTGCACGCATATCTTTTTGGTAGACCAGAAGATACCGAGGCAGTAGGTAGAAGAATTCCTGATATTCACCTGCTTCAGTCTCAGAACAAGGTCCTGGAAGACCAGGGTGAAAAGCAAGTATTCGTTAAGACACATTTCTGTTTTTCAGCCAATCACCCCTATGCGGGATCTACATCCGGTTGCATATATATTTTACGAAATCCCAGAGATGTCCTGTTAAGTAATGCACGGTATGTTGGCGCAGACAGCGATCCGGATAATTTGAGGAAATTCGCGATACATTTCATAAACAATTTTGGCTTGCTGCATTGGCGTCAGATGAACATGGGCAGTTGGCCAGAACATTTGGCTAGTTGGTTATATTCCGCAAATAGGCTACCTCTGTTATTTATCAAGTACGAAGACTTGCGAACTGATACCGCGAATACTTTGAAGCGTGTCATTGGATTTTTGGGTGAGGAGTCAGATGACTCAAGGTTGCAAGCCGCGGTAGAGAATTGTGCGATCGACAAGGCACGAAAATTTGAGATGGAAGAAAAGAAACGCGGCAGGAAGAACGTCTATGTAGACTTGCCGAATAACGCTTCTTTTGTTGGAGAAGGGAAGATTTCACAGTCGCTTGCATTCATCGGGGAGGATGTGGAAGCGCTCTATCAGGAAAAATTCGGGAAACTGGTTTCCATGTTTAGTTACTAGCAATATTCCATTCAACCTGCAAACTGTTTTGCGAAAGTCCTTCGCAGCTTTGTAGGTTATGCTGACAATTCAAACAACATGCGCTTTTAAGCGATTCTGCTCCCGGTTGCTATTTTTTATATTGCTGGTTGTTTCGCAGTCGGCACATGCATAAGAAATGATTGACATTGCAGCTGCTGCGGATCTCAAGTTTTCACTTGACGAGATCATCGCAACCTTCAGGCAAATCCATCCTGCGGCTCAAGTTGAAGCAATCTCTGGGCGAGCAAGCTTGAGCGCGTTATAGGTGAGAATGTGCGTGCGAGCGTGCTGGCACGAGATGTGAGTATCGCTACTCGCGTGCCGCAAGGCTCGAGTATCAGCAATATTCTTGCTGCGCGTACCACGGATAACAGTGAACAGGGACCTGGCCGGTTGAATCCTCGACCTGTGATTGGCGAAGAGAACATGCTGTTGTCGCGTATTACCCGCCGTTCGTGTGACCAACTTGGGCTCTCGGTTGGCATGGATGTGTTTGCTCAAGCAAAAAGTGCCGCACTGACTACCTGGTACATAAAGCTCTAAGGGCAATCCATGATTGGAGTTGGCCACGAAATATATTAATTGCCTTTAAGAATCCCTTAAGCTTGACCTTCTAATCTGCAACCTGTAATTGCTAATTAAGGAGATCAATCATGTTTCGTATTACGAGTGTATCAGCTTTTTTGTTAGTCGCTGGCCTGTCAATACAATCTGCGTATGCGGAAACGCCTAACGGTGTTCTGGCAGCTTTGCAAAGCGAAGCGGCAAAGAGCGCGCCTGGTTTTCAGGGGTTCTCGGCTGCACGTGGGGAACAATTCTTCAAGCAGAAGCATGGTAATGAATGGAGCTGTTCATCTTGCCATACTGATAATCCGGCTGCGACGGGAAAACACGCCAAGACAGACAAGCCAATCGATCCGATGGCACCATCTGTGAATGCCGAGCGGTTCACCAATCCTAAAAAGATTGATAAATGGTTCAAGCGAAACTGCAATGATGTACTTGACCGCGCTTGCACGCCGCAGGAAAAAGGTGATGTGCTTTCCTATTTGCTTAATGTTCGTTAATAGTACCAAGGAGAATTAAATGATGAAAAATATTGGAAATGTCCGCTGGCTGATTGCCATTTCAACATTGCTTATGAGTATCACAATGGTTGCGGCGTATGCCGATGATGACGAGGATGAGGGCGGCAACAGAAGTATGGGATATGAAAGGCATTCCTCAAGGTCAGGTGCTGGTGAGGATGAAGGCAATGGAGGAAAGGGCCGCAGCTCCATGGTCAGCAACGCGAAGTGGAAGGAGGAGTGTGGATCCTGTCATTTGGCCTATCCGCCACGCTATCTTTCCGCAGACTCATGGCGTGCAGTGATGTCGGGGTTGGACAAGCACTTCGGCAGCAATGCAACACTGGATCCTGAGGTCGCAACCGAGATCGGCAATTTTCTCGAGCAGAATGCCAGCAAGAAGCAGCAAAGGTCTACTAATGGGATCGAGCCTCCCTTGCGCATTTCCGATACCAAGTGGTTCAAGTCCGAACATCGTGAAGTCTCGTCAAGCATTTGGAAGAATCCGAAGGTAAAAAGCCCTTCGAACTGCGGAGCTTGTCATACCAAGGCTGACAGCGGCAGTTTCAGCGAGCACGATGTGAGGATGCCCAGATAAATTCTGATCGAAGGAGACAACATGAGTACACGTATTCTGGTATGGGACGTTCCTACACGGGTGTTCCACTGGCTTCTGGTGCTGTCATTCACCGTGGCATTTTGGACTGGTGACTCTGAGCGTACCCGGGATATCCATGTGGTCTTCGGATACATCCTGCTAGGCTTGCTTGCTTTCAGGTTGCTATGGGGTTTCATCGGTTCACGGTATGCCAAGTTTGGGTCGTTTTTGTTCGGGCCCGTTGAAATCATTGCTTATCTGAAATCGCTTTTCAATCGCAAGCCAGCGCATTACGTGGGGCACAACCCAGTCGGGAGCGTGGCGATCTGGCTGCTACTGACCCTTGGATTCGTGTCCGGTATCAGCGGGGTGATGGTTTTCCAGGAGATGGGCGGTGATGTGCTTGAAGAACTGCACGAACTTTCTTCCTATGCGATGCTAGGCGTGGTAGGGATTCATATACTCGGGGTGCTAGTCAGCAGCATGTTGCATCGAGAGAACCTGGTGCGCTCGATG
>JAHEDW010000113.1 GCA_024641025.1 Gallionella sp. | reverse complement strand
TGCTCTCTCATCTTTCACCTACCCAACCACTTCGTAGCTCACGACCAACTGCACCGACTTCTTAGGTGCACGACTCTTGCGAGACTGCGAATGTTTTTTATTCAGGTTGACCAACGCGGAGGCGACTTCATTGTCGTCTTCGTCGCTGAATTCCACCTGCCAGGCACTTTCCTCATAATTAAAATGAGAATTGGCCCGCCACTCTTTGCCGGCAAGGGCAGAGGCAATCGCCGGTTCCTTGACCGCGGCATCAACTGCTAATTTTCGCATGTGCAACACGGTCTCAAGCTGAGCAATTTCGCGCCGCACAATTTTTACCCTGGCGTGGTTATCAAGCTGGGCAGTCGCTTTCTGAAAACGGAGGTTGAACATTTCCTCACGAGCGTTATCGAGCAGTTTGTCCAACTTGTCATCGCTCATTTCACGAACTTCAACGATGTTCGCCATTAGATTGTTTCCTCCCGCGTAATGATCTGGGTGCGAATCGGCAACTTATAGGCGGCCAGTCGCAGGGCCTCTCGAGCCACATCATCCGGAACGCCGGTCAATTCAAACATAATGCGTCCAGGTTTGACAACCGCAACCCAGTGGTCCACTGATCCCTTGCCCTTACCCATGCGGGTTTCGGCAGGTTTGGCGGTCACAGGTTTGTCCGGGAAAATGCGGATCCACACTTTGCCACGGCGTTTCATGTGCCGCACAACAACACGACGGACGGTCTCGATCTGGCGGCTGGTAATCCAACCAGGTTCCATTGCTTGCATCCCATACTCGCCGTTTTGCAGGGTGGTACCACCTTTGGCCGTACCTCTCATGCGACCACGAAATTGTTTACGATATTTAACGCGCTTTGGCATTAACATGGTACTAACTCCGTATGCGGTAAACTCTTATTCGCTGACATAAACTTCTGTCGCTTCGGTCTTCTGGGGCAGGATTTCACCTTTATAAACCCAGACCTTGACACCGATGCGGCCGAAAGTTGTCAACGCTTCCGAGAAACCGTAATCCATATCCGCGCGAATTGTGTTGCGCGGCACACGTCCATCCGAGATCTTTTCTTTACGGGCCATTTCAGAACCTGACAGGCGACCGCCAGTCTCGATACGGACTCCTTCCACGCCGGCACGCATAGCCTGCATCACAGCTCGCTTCATAGCACGGCTGTGCGAAATACGACGCTCCAACTGACCGGTGATGTTTTCAGCAATTAGCTGTGCATCAGCGTCTGGTTGAGAAATCTCTTCCACTTCTACTCTTACCGACTTCCCGGTCAGGTCACGGAGATCAGTCCGTAACGCTTTAACAGATGCGCCCTTGCGGCCGATGACGATACCCGGCTTGGCCGTGTGTATGGTCACCTGAACCTGGTTCGGGAATCTTTCAATTTCAATCTTGGAAATACCAGCCCGGGGCATCAGTTCCTTGATCTTGTCACGGAGCAAGAAATCCTCGGCCAACAAGGTCCGGTAACGAGTACCTTCAGCATACCAACGGGCATCCCAATCACGGTATGACCCCAAACGAAATCCAACAGGATGTACTTTTCGTCCCAACTTAATCCTCCATGCGACAGATGCCGCCTTAGTCTTCCAGCTCTCGTTCGGTCAAAAGAACCGTTATGTGAGAGGACCGGCGAACAATCGGACGGAAACGGCCACGGCCAGCAAAGCGACCACCATAGGGCGCTTTGCGGTGACGCGGACCTTCATCAGCAAAAATACGACTGACCAACAACTCGTCGACCTCAAGGCCGTAGTTCTCTTCTGCATTCGCCACGGCCGACTCGATCAGCTTATAGACGGGCTCCGCTGATCTTTGTGGCATAAAGCGCAAGGTATCCAGCGCTTCTTGCGCGCCCATTCCGCGAACCGCATCTACCACCAGCCGCATTTTGCGGGTCCCTATACCAATGTGCTTGGTTACTGCTTTAACTTCAAATACTTCAGCCATGATTACACACGCCTACTACCTTTTCTTTCTGCTCTGGCAATATGTCCCCGAAATGTACGGGTGGGGGCGAACTCGCCGAGTTTATGGCCAACCATATTCTCAGTGATATAAATCGGAATATGGCGACGGCCGTCATAGACTGCTATTGTGTGCCCGACCATTTGCGGAAAGATTGTGCTGGCTCGCGACCAGGTACGAACTACCTGGCGGCCTTTTGTCTCATTGAGCCTATCGATCTTCCGCATCAATTTCGGATTTACGTATGGGCCTTTCTTCAGTGAACGTGACATACTATAACCTCCTACCGACGTTTCTTAGTCCGGCGGCGGAAAATGAATTTATCGGTCGACTTGTTGCGACGTGTACGCCGTCCTAGTGCAGGTTTACCCCAAGGGGTTTTCGGCCCAGGCATACCAACAGGCGAACGCCCTTCACCACCACCATGTGGGTGATCGTTGGGATTCATTGCCGAACCACGTACTGTTGGGCGAACACCCATGTGACGCTTTCGCCCCGCCTTGCCTAATTTAATGTTGCCCTGCTCCACATTGCCAACTTGACCAATCGTCGCCAGACATTGTTGAAGCACATAACGTTCCTCACCTGATGGCAAACGAAGCGTGGCATATTGGGGCTGATCTTTGGCCAAAAGTTGGGCTGACGTACCCGCAGAGCGTACCATCTGTCCACCCCGTCCCGGTTCCAGTTCAATATTATGGACCAATGTACCGAGAGGGATGTCCTTTAATGGCAATGTATTTCCCGGCCGGATATCCGCCGTGGAACTGCTGATGACTGCATCATCCACTTTGAGCCCTAGCGGGGCAATGATGTATCGTTTCTCACCATCAGCATAGATCAACAAGGCAATTCGCGCTGAACGGTTGGGATCATACTCAATGGTTGCCACTCGTGCTGGAATATCAAACTTATCACGACGGAAATCAATCTGACGATAACGCCGTTTATGTCCGCCACCACGGTGACGGATTGTAATCTTGCCACGCGCATTTCGGCCAGCGCGCTTACGCAGACCTTTGGTCAGCGCAGGTTCCGGTCGCGAACGTGTGATCTCCTCAAATGTTTGGCCGCTCATATCACGACGACCGGGAGATGTTGGTTTAAATACTTTGATTGGCATATTTCCTCCAGAGACGGACGGTAGACGGCTGTGTCAAGGGAACATAACCCCTCGCTACGCAGCAGTCCTCATCCCTGCTCAAGAAACCTTTCTCTTAGACACCCTCAAACAATTCGATGCTGTCACCGGGTTCCAAGGTAACAATGGCCTTCTTCCAACCCGTCTTGCGCACCGTAAGGCGACGGAACCGACGCGATCTTTTTGCCGGCATGTTGGCCACACGGACTTTTTCAACCGATACGTTTGGCCAGGCCAACTCGACGGCCTGTTTGATCTGCAGCTTATTCGCGCGTGAATCGACAACAAAGGTATATTGGTTATTTATATCGGCCAGGTAGTTGCTCTTTTCAGTCACAACCGGCCGTCGAATAATATTACGCCAATGCATGACTTACTCCTCTTCCGATTCGGCGCCGGTTTCCTCGACGAATAAATCGTCAACCAAGAAACTCATGACCTTTTCAAGTGATGCCAAGGGCATAAGAATCTTCTCGTAGCCCAAAAGATCACGGATATTAAGATATCCGGCCGGCAGCGTCTTCACTTCCACCAGATTACGCGCCGACTTTTCAACATTCACGTCCGCCTCAGCCAACAATAACAGCGCACTGTGACCAGAAGCGACATTATCGACAAAGGCAACCATTTCTTTTGTTTTAGGCGCGCTCATAGTCACCTCGTCCAAAAGGATGATGTCGCCATTCTCCGCCTT
>JAHEDW010000014.1 GCA_024641025.1 Gallionella sp. | reverse complement strand
CACTCATGATTTTGAGGTAATTCAAGAAGGTCAGGAGAACGCCTAGATCCAGTATGAGATACTTGTCATGACCTTGCTGTTAAGTTTCATCGCGACCTGTACCGGTCGCGGCAAATCCGCTCCACCAAGCGTTGTTGCCATGTCTGCGTGTCCAATCTCGTCGTTATACATTTGAGCAACAATGGCGCGACTTTTTTCATCCTGCGCCGGCAATCGATCCAGATGGCTTTGCAGATGACGTCCGACCTGCCGTTCGGTTTCAGCAAGAAAACCCAGATTCCACCGATCCCCCAATAGTCCAGCAAGAGCGCCGATCGCTAGTGATCCTGTGTACCAGAATGGATTCAGAACGCTCAGGTTGCCACCCAACTCTTTCACTCGCTTGGCTGTCCATGCAAGATGTTCATTCTCTTCCTGCGCGGCATGCTCAAGTTTCTTTTGCACGTCTGGATCACGCGCAGTTAGCGCCTGCCCCTGGTACAAGGCTTGAGCACAAATCTCACCGCTGTGATTAACTCGCATTAGTGCGGCGGCACGCTTCTTGCCAGCATCATCCAATGGCGCTTCGTTCAACATTGCGTCGGGATGCTGACGCATGCTGTGCGGCTGGCAGAACAAAGTCCGCAATCCTTTGTCGATCTCAACGATCAGTCGGTCAGGATTCAACATATCTGTCTATAATATTAGATTGTAAAAAATAATTTAGCCAATTCTACACCCGGATCGTCGGCGCGCATGAATGCTTCGCCCACCAGGAAAGTATTCACCTTATTACTTCGCATCAACCTGACATCCTCTGCATTGAGGATGCCGCTTTCGGTTACCACTATTCGACCGGCTGGAATAAGTGGCAATAATTCCAACGTGTTCTGTAGACTAACCTCAAAGGTGCGTAAATTGCGGTTGTTCACACCAATCAGGGGCGTGGAGAGTTTAAGTGCAGAATTCAGCTCCACTCCATTATGAACCTCAACAAGTACAGCCATTCCGAGGCTGTGAGCCAATGCTTCGAATGCCTGCATCTGCTTGAGCATTAGCGCCGAGGCAATCAGCAGGATCGCGTCTGCACCCATCACTCGAGACTGATAGATCTGATATTCGTCTATGATGAAATCCTTGCGCAACACAGGCAATGTACAAGCTGACCGGGCATCCTGGAGATATTCCGGATTACCATTAAAGAACTGTTCGTCAGTCAGTACTGACAGGCATGCAGCGCCATGCCGAGAATAGCTTGCCGCAATCTCGGCCGGGTGAAAATCCTCCCGCAATACCCCTTTACTTGGACTTGCCTTCTTGATCTCAGCGATCACTGCAGGCTCGCCAGACGCTATTTTTGCGCGTATCGCACCTACAAAATCACGTGGCGGCGCCAACTGCTCGGCTTCGGTGCGAAGTTGATGCAAAGGCTTGACCGGTTTTGCTGCAGCGACTTCCTGCGCCTTGACTGCAAGTATCTTGTTGAGAATGTCTGACATGTTGCTTCAAATCGATTTAAGAAAGGCGCGCATTTTAGCACTTGAGTTAAAATGCTCCCTATTCGTTTCCAAGAGCACAACATGAACAACATCAAGGAATATATGCAGGGTGTCGGATTTGCCGCTCGCGCGGCCTCCCGCATCATGGCTAACGCCGACACCTCGTCCAAGAATCACGCCCTTACAGAGATTGCCGCTGCCCTGCAGCACCAGACTGCACTTCTTCTTGCCGCCAACGCCAAGGATGTAGACGCTGCGCGGGCAAACGGATTGGACAGCGCATCTTTGGACAGACTGACCTTGACTGACAAAACCGTGAGCTCCATGGCCGAAGGCTTGCTGCAAATTGCCAGATTACCTGACTTGATTGGTTCTATCAGCGACTTGAATTATCGTCCGTCCGGCATCCAGGTTGGCAAGATGCGTGTTCCGCTGGGCGTGATCGGCATCATCTACGAATCCCGCCCGAATGTCACAGCTGACGCAGCTGGCTTGTGCCTGAAATCCGGTAACGCAGCGATCCTGCGAGGTGGCTCTGAAGCAATCCACTCCAACCAAGCTATTGCAGCCTGTGTTCATACCGGACTGCGAATTGCAGGTTTGCCTGAAACCGCCGTGCAGGTTGTCACAACCACCGATCGTGCAGTTGTAGGCGAACTGATCACTATGAAAGACTATGTAGATGTGATCGTGCCACGTGGCGGCAAGGGATTGATCGAACGAATCTCCGAGGAGGCGCGTATTCCTGTAATCAAGCATCTACATGGAGTATGTCATGTTTATATAGACGACGAAGCCGATCTCGACATGGCGATCCGCATCGCTGATAACGCCAAGACGCATCGTTATGGCGTCTGCAATGCAATGGAAACACTTCTGGTAGCACAGGGAATTGCAGCAAAGGTCTTACCCAAACTTTGCAAAATATATCTTGAAAAGAATGTTGAGCTCCGCGGGGATGACGCTGCACGCTCACTGGTTGCCCATATGAAGGTTGCCACCGAGGAGGACTGGCACACCGAATATCTCGAGCCTATACTCGCAGTCAGGGTTGTAGCAGATCTTGATGAAGCCATCGCACACATTGCTGCCTATGGATCGCAGCACACCGATAGCATCGTGACGGAAAATTACTCCAAGGCAATGCGATTCTTGCGTGAAGTTGATTCAAGCTCTGTAATGGTGAACGCATCGACCCGATTTGCAGACGGCTTCGAGTATGGCCTTGGTGCGGAGATCGGAATCTCCACCGACAAGATCCATGCACGAGGCCCGGTCGGATTAGAAGGACTGACATCTCAAAAATACATTGTTCTGGGAAGCGGCCAGATACGCAACTAACTTGATCAGGAAAGTAGACATCATGACTCAAACCATCGAAGTGAAAGTTCCGGATATCGGTGATTTCAAAGACGTTTCGATCATCGAAGTGTTCGTAAAGGCAGGTGATACGGTTGAAGCCGAGCAGTCGTTGATCACGCTTGAAACTGATAAAGCCGCGATGGAAGTACCCTGCCCCACCAAGGGTTTGGTAACTTCGCTCATGGTCAAGGTCGGCGACAAAGTCTCCGAGGGGAGTGTAATCTTGAAACTTGAAAGCAGCGCAGATTCAGATTCTCCGGCGGCGGAGCCTGCAAGCAAGTTACAGGGTTCTGCCTCAGCACAGAATAAATCACCTATTCAGGCACCTGAGAAGATGATTGCTCCCGCAACCCAAGCGCTCAAGAAAGGTGACATTCATGCCGAAGTTTTAGTGCTCGGCGCAGGTCCCGGTGGTTATACTGCTGCATTTCGTTCAGCCGACCTGGGAAAACAGGTTGTACTGGTCGAAAAATTTGCCAGCTTGGGTGGTGTATGCCTTAACGTCGGCTGCATACCATCAAAGGCACTTCTGCATGTCGCAAAGGTAATCAGCGAAGCCGAAGAAGTCGCTCATCACGGCGTTACATACACCAAACCCAAGATTGACATTAGCAAGATCCGCGACTGGAAGCAAAGCGTCATCAACAAGCTCACTGGTGGGTTGGCAGCTCTAGCCAAACAACGCAAAGTTCAGGTTGTCCAAGGTATCGCGAAATTCAGTTCACCCAATCACTTGATAGTTGACACCAAGGACGGAAAAAAATCCATCAGCTTCGACAATGCGATCATTGCCGCCGGATCAAGTGTGGCTCGCATCCCAGGTTTTCCCTATGATGATCCGCGCATCATCGATTCCACTGGTGCCTTACATTTACAGGATATCCCCAAGCGCATGCTAATTATCGGAGGCGGAATCATCGGCTTGGAGATGGCTACCGTGTACGATGCATTAGGAAGCAAAATCACTGTGGTTGAACTGGCCGATGGCCTGATTCCCGGGGCAGATCGGGACCTGGTGCGTCCGCTGCATAAACGCATCGAAAAGCGCTACGAGGCAATCTTCCTCAAGACCAAGGTAAGCAAAATCGAGTCTCAAAAAGATGGCTTGAAGGTATATTTTGAGGGTGTGAATGCCCCTGAACCTCAAGTATATGATCGCGTGCTAATGGCTGTAGGCCGCCGCCCCAACGGACGCGACATCGGCGCAGACTTGGCTGGCGTGAATGTCAACGAGCGCGGCTTCATTCCAGTGAATATACAGATGCGTACCAATATGTCTCATATCTATGCGATCGGCGACATCGTAGGCGATCCGATGCTTGCGCATAAGGCAGTGCATGAAGGAAAAGTTGCCGCAGAAGTCATTGCCGGACATCATGCAGCATTTGAACCCCTGACCATCCCTTCCGTAGCCTACACCGACCCCGAAATCGCATGGATGGGACTGACCGAGACTCAGGCAAAAGCACAAGGGATCGAATACGAAAAGGCCAACTTTCCTTGGGCTGCCTCAGGACGCGCATTGTCGGTTGGTCGCGATGAAGGCGCTACCAAAGTACTTCTTGAACCAAAAACCCGCCGTATTCTTGGTGCCGGCATAGTCGGTGTAAATGCTGGTGAGTTGATCGCTGAAGCTGTGCTTGCCCTAGAGATGGGAGCAGACATGGAAGACATCGGGCTAACCATACATCCACACCCAACCCTTTCTGAGACGCTCGGCTTTGCAGCAGAAATGGCTGAAGGTACGATCACTGACCTGTTGGCACCACGCAAAAAATAATGGGGAGGAGTATTTTAATCGGGACAATGTTGACTACGCCTACTTTTCCAGCTTCAACCGCAAAGATCAGAGTACGAATTTGATGCAAATCCTGACTCATAGTGCAAGTGCTCTATGTCACACACAAGGTCTACATGTCAGCGAATTCTTTTCATGACTGCAACTGATTCCAATGAAATGATTTTCGCCCCCTATTGTTGAGATCGATTATAGGATGCACAATGACTTAACTCGCAATGCAGCTAGAGGATCTTTCTTGATGAGGGTGGAAAATGAGAAAGCAATCCTGCCTGCCCGAGGGTGGCCAACGAAGCATTGGATAAATTGGTATTTCCCAGTATCACCTTATAAGATAAGTACGGCACTCTGATATCTCATGAGTGACACTTATAGCCTGTATATACTTTTCCTCAGCTGCTTCCTTGCTGCGACATTGCTTCCAGGTGGTTCTGAAGCTGCCCTTTTCGCCGTACTCCTCAACTATCCTGAGTCTTTATGGATTGCACTTACCGTCGCCACGATGGGTAACACACTTGGCGGCTTGGTAACCTTCAGCATGGGCTGGATATTGCCGCAGACCCAACAACTCAAGCACGTTGATAAATTGCGGAAATATGGGGCGCCTGTTCTTGTGCTTGCCTGGGTACCGCTGATCGGTGATGCACTATGCCTTGCGGCCGGTTGGTTGCGCCTGAATTTTTGGCTTTCAGCGTTATTCATGGGACTTGGCAAATCAGCCCGCTACGCAGTTATAGCAATAGCTGTTATATGATATGCAATTGACCGATTTCGATTCATGGGCTACTTTGATATTTGAGAATCGAAAGAAGTAACCAACATCAGAAAGAAATTACGACATCCAGGGAGAGATAGCATGGGCATGATTCAGGAATTCAAGCAATTTGCCATCAAGGGAAATGTGGTTGATATGGCTGTCGGCGTGATTATTGGCGCTGCTTTTGGCAAGATTGTTTCTTCATTGGTGACTGATGTCGTAATGCCACCTATAGGAGTTTTGATCGGCGGAGTGGATTTTTCGAAACTTGCTGTTACCTTGCAGGAAGCAACTGCCAACGGGCCGGCTGTTGTAATCAGTTATGGAAAGTTTATCCAAACAGTTGTCGACTTTACCATCATTGCTGCGGTGATATTCATGGTAATAAAGGGAATCAATGCGATGAAGAAAAAAGCAGAAGAAGAAGCTTCTGTACCCGTTGCGCCTCCTGCGCAGGAAGTCCTATTGACCGAAATTAGAGATTTGTTAAAAAAATAATTCAGCTAATATTAATTCTCACAAATTGCATCACCATGGATACCATGCAGTACTCGTAACTTCTTAGGCATGACCACATCATGCAACTCAAGGAAAGCATTCAATGGACGGATTCCTCAACTCAGCACTGAGCTGGTGAATCCCTTCGTGCATACCATTTTGTATTCAAGCTTCAATCTAGCTGCCAGTTGGTAAAGAAAATCAGCTCATTTAAGTTAAATTTCTGACATATAACAATATAGTGGGTTAAAACAACAATATCTCTTAAAAGGATAGGCCTTAACAGTTACGTTCGATTCCCCCATCTCCTTTTTGTGTGTATTATGCACACAATATTTCGATTTATGTTATGCTTTCCCGAGCAACAAAATCGACAGCACACATATGCGATGATTAATCCAAAAATCACAAGCCACAATCCTCAGTCACCAGTTATTGTTGCAATTCGTCATCTACTGCGACCATTGGTCAGATTGTTACTTTCGCATGGCATTCCCTACCAGGTATTCAATGAGCTCATCAAATCTGAATATGTAAAGGTAGCTGAAACAGAATTCCGGTTAGCATCCAAACCCCAGACCGATAGTCGCATAAGCTTGTTAACCGGAATTCATCGCCGGGAAATCAGTCGACTGCGAAGCGAGCCTGAAAAGGGGATCAATCTATCTCAGCATGCATCTATGAGCGCCTTGTTGCTCTCAATCTGGAGCGGAGCTCCAGAATATCTGGATAAGCAATCTTTACCCTTGCCCTTGCCACGTTTGACTAGCAAGGATGGAAGCCCTTCATTTGAGGCATTGGTTCAGTCAGTCAGCAAGGACTTCCGCCCACGCGTGGTATTAGATGAATGGATGCGCCAAGGCATAGTCACACTGGATCAGGATGACCTGGTTCATTTGCTTCCCAACGCATTTGCACGGCCACAAGGGATTGAAGAGAAAGTCTATTATTTTGGCCAGAATGTCCATGACCATCTGGCTGCGACAGTCCACAATCTGTCTGGTTTTAACCCGCCTTTCCTTGAGCGCTGTGTCTACTATGATTGCTTGGGTGCAGAATCAGTTGAGGAACTGGCGACATATTCCCGTGATGTAGGCATGAAAGCTTTACATAATGTCAATAAACGTGCCATAGAGCTTCAAAAGCGCGATGAAGGCCAGATTGGCGCTGTATATCGCATCAATTTTGGTATCTACAACTATAGTGAGTCAGAGGCCCCAGATGATATTTCACAGAAGTAACTTGTTATTTCAGAGATTCGTCTTGTTGGTTATTTTGGTATCCACCAACTGGAGTACATGGGCACTTTCAAATACTTGCACATACCCTAATCCTTCATCAGATGCCGATGGCAATAACATAGGCGGAACCGGTATGGGCGGAACCGGTGCTATATCAAAGGGTACCGGAATTGGTGGAACAGGAATAAGCCCTGAAACCAAACTTGACACAAGTCAACTCGCGGGAAACGTGATTTACAGCCAAGGCATCGTAGAAGCAAAAAGCCATGGACAATCCAGACCGCTTGCCAAAGGTGATCCGATTTGCGTCGGCGAGACGATTGTAACGTCGCAGTCGGGTAAGCTTCAAATAAGAATGACAGATGACGGATTGTTGGCTATCCGCCCGGGATCGCAACTCAAGATTGAAAAGTATGCTTACAGAGGAACTGAAGAAGATGTCAGCGTATTTGCTTTATTGAGCGGCGCAAGCCGGTTTGTCACCGGCAATATAGGAAAAAGGTATCCTCAGAACGATTTCATCAGAACACAAACTGCAACTATCGGTGTACGTGGAACAGACCATGAAACTATCGTTATATTGCCTGGAGATGGGGGTGGTTACCAATCCGGCACATACGACAAGGTTAATGAAGGCGTGACCTTCATCAGAACCGAAGTGGGAGAGATCGACATCCATCCAAATCAGACCGGCCTTGCTGTGGACATTGGAGAAGCGCCTATATTGCTGAAGGAAATCCCCGACTTTTTCACTCATGTTCAGTACATGCAACGATCTTCCATTTTTCTAGAACAGGGAAATAATCGTGAAAATCTAGGGCACCTAAGAGAGGGAACATCTCGTGAGCCTTCCAGAAATGAAATCGAGATTGGCAATCCCTCCGAAGTTCTATCCTCATCGGGCGAGAATTCCGATAGTAGAACAGACATCGGTCATTTAGAATCCCTTGCTGTTCCTGAGTTGCCGGAATCTCAGTATGCTCCAGAGTTGCCGGAGTCACAGTCCTTATCAGAACTACCAGAATTGCTGGATATTCTTGAGATGCCAGCAACGAAGGAAGATTGAACTACGGCAAGAACCTGATCCAGGCACAAATTCTCGACACCATATGGAATCATTTTCAAAGATCTTTGATGTCAGCCAAGCCGTGTCCAAGAAAACACTACGGCTCGTTATTTTTGGACGCGTTCAAGGCGTTTTTTTCCGCGACTCGATGCGCCGAGAAGCAGAAAAATTGGGAATCTCAGGTTGGGTACGCAACCGCATTGATGGCACGGTTGAAGCTGCGGTGCAAGGAGCACCAGCTTCAATTGACGCAATAGTTTACTGGGCACACCACGGACCTAGAAATGCACAGGTAGTTGGAGTTGAGATCGAGCCGTATTCTGGAAGTTACACAAGCTTTGAGATTACCGAATGATCACCCTTATATACGTGTCAAATTAAGGTTGAGCAGAATCGCTTTGGATATCTTTCCCAGAAGCCTTGACACAAAATTCTGCCAATTTTCCCAATACACGCTGAACCAAATGATTTGCAGCGGTAACACCTCCATAAGCATCCTCGCTTAAAGCAATTTCAACCTCATCGATTTGAAGTGTTCCAAGCAAGCGCCTGCCACGCACATCTATCAACTGAGCGCGCAAAGTAAGACGCATTCGGCTCGGCTTTATCATAAAATCTTGCTGCAGGCGTAACAGTTCGGTATCCAGTCTTAAGTCTGCAGGAACCGTACCAGATGCCTGAACCACAGCGCTAAAGACTCCCACTTGCTCCAATGAGTGTGCTATCAGTGGTTCCAACATCCGTGCCGGAGAATCCGCCCATTTACTGGTTGCAAAATAATTCAGTTCGTACCGTTGTTGCGAATAAGCCATCCGGGAGGTGTCAAAACCCGCAAGAGCACGCGGCAAGCTGACTGCCAATACTAAATCGCGTTTGATTTTCACCGGACTAATAGCCAACTCTTGTTCCAGCACATAGATATTCTGGTTAACCACTCTTGTCGCAGGCAATCCGCCGCAAGCAGCAAGGAGCAAAGTGGATAACAGCATCAGTAAAGCCTGATGGCGGATGAACCTAGTTATGTGGATGCTCATATCAATTCGCCCTTGGAACAAGGTATATCAGTATCGTCGCACAATGCATATATTCATTCTCCTGGGCCTGGATTAACAGGAGAATTCCCATATATCAACACACTTGGGTTCTGTTCCAGCTCACCGCTAAAGCGCCGTAGTGAATCGGTCAGACCCCGCAATTCCAAAACCAATCTGTGTACTTCTGGCAAAGTCTCGCTAGTGAATTGCTGAACGCCATCAAGTGTCCGGCTTGCATTATCTGCAGTGCCCTCAAGATTGCTTGTCAGGCGATCGAATGCTTCTGCACTATGCTGCACCCGTTCTGCCAGCTGTGGCAATTTATCACTCATGTGAGAAGTGTTCTCCATGACGTGCGCCACATTGCGCAGGCTGGAATCGATCATGGCCGAACGTCTCGCAAGCGTTCGAGACAGAATTTCAAGATTCGCCAAGGATTGTTTGACTGCCCGGCGGTTTTCCTCATCCATGAGGTCATTGAAGTTTTCACTGCTCCGGTTAAGATTAGTCAGTAATGTGGTAATGGCGGAATCAAGCCGCGTCATCAGAGATGGCCCGCTCTTGATTACAGGGTATTCGTCTTTGCTCATCGCTTCGAGCGGTGGCGATTCGCGGCTGCCACCGGTCAACTCTACAAAGACAAGGCCTGTCAATCCTTGCGATTTCAGCACTGCCAGCGTATCCACTTTTACCGGCGTACCACGCTCGATGGCAAGCGTCAGCTGGACCTGTTCAACATTGTTTGGCGCCAGGGTAATCTTGCTCACGCGACCCACATCGACACCCCGGTAACGTACTGGGGCGTCGAGATTCAATCCTGCCACTGAATCGCTAGTAAATGTCTGATAGAAGTCATATGAGGTGCGATAGGAATTTCCGCTGCTCAGCCAGAGAACAACGCCGACAAATCCTGCGGCTAAAGCCAGAACGAAAATGCCAACCAGCGTAAAATTTACTTTTTCTTCCATTTTTGATCGCGTGCAGCACGTCCACGCGGCCCATAAAAATATTCCCGGATTAGGGGATGTCCAGAGCGTGACAGCTCATCCATGGTTCCAATGCCAAGAATTTTACCCCCATCTAGAACCGCAACACGATCCGCCAACCGCCACAGCAGATCAAGATCGTGCGTTACCATCATGATTGTCAATCCGAGTGAATCGCGCAAATTCTGCACCAACTCATCTATACCGCTGGCGCTTAAAGGATCAAGACCAGCAGTCGGTTCATCGAGAAGTAGCAGTTCCGGATCAAGGGCGATGGCACGGGCCAGTGCTGCACGCTTGCGCATTCCGCCACTTAACTCGCTTGGGTACTTTGATCCTGCATCTATCGGCAATCCTACAAGCGAAATCTTTAGCGTCGCGATCTCATTAATAAATCTAGAACTTAGTTTCGTATGCTCACGTAGCACCATGGCAACATTCTCAATCACCGTCAGTGAACTGAAAAGTGCGCCCCGCTCGAACATCACTCCCCAGCGCCGACGTAGTTTAAGGGCTTGCTCGTAACCCAAACCAACCACTTCCTGACCGAACACCCGTATCGAGCCAGATGCCGGCCTCAGCAACATGATAATGGTGCGCAGCAGTGTTGATTTACCACAACCACTGCCACCCACAAGAGAAAAGATCTCCCCTGCTTGGACCGAAAGATTGACATTGTCGTGAACAATGGCATTGCCGTAGCGTGTATGCAGATCACGGATATCAATGACCGGACTGCCATTCTGTTCTTGTGCTATCTCGGCACTCATATATTTAGCCAGTTAAATACCACCGAAAACAATGCATCTGCCACAATCACAAGAAAGATTGACTGCACCACGCTCAAGGTCGTCTGTCGCCCGACACTATCGGCACTGCCGCTCACCTGGAACCCTTGGTAACAGCCTACGAGCGCTATGATCAAGGCAAACACCGGGGCCTTAACGATGCCGGTAAGAAATGAGGACAGGCTGATCGCCACCTCAAGTCGGTCAATAAATACATCAAAGCTGACATCCAACCTTGAGCTAGCCATAATCATGCCGCCAAGCACCCCGGACACGTCCGCATATACCGTTAGCAGCGGAAGAACGATGGCCAGTGCAAGTATCTTGGGCGCCACAAGAAGTTCCTGTTGCGAGACTCCTACCGTACGCAATGCATCGATTTCCTCGGTAACTTTCATGGTGGCAATTTGTGCCGCATAGGCGGAACCGGATCGTCCGGCAATAATTATCGCAGTTAGCAAAGGCGAAAGTTCACGCAGCATTGTCAAACCGACCAGGTCTGCAATAAAGATATTTGCACCGAAGCGTTGCAACTGATCAGCCCCCTGATATGCTATCACCACACCCATCAAGAACGACAACAGGCCGACAATGGGTAGCGCTTCAAACCCCGCGATTTGAATGTTGTGGAAAATAGTACGCCAACGAATATGACGAGGCTGGATCGCCAACCGCATCATTGCGATTGCACTTTCACCGACAAAAGCAAACAAACCCATTATGCTCTCAATGCCAAACCACGCATTCCGCCCTATTCTTGCCATAATGCCTTCCTTAGGATGAGTCGGCTTTGGAGGCAACACGGCACAGGCAGACACAAGGCCAAGCAATGAACTGAACTCTGGTCGCAAGCCGGTAATACGCACGCTGATACCCTTTTGCTCAATTGTATTGGCCATCCTGTGCAACAACCATGCTCCCGAAGTGTCCAGCGCAGATATTGCCGAACCATTGATCACCAGGCTCGCAGCAACGGGCCAGATCATTTCATTCAATTGCCGCTCGAGTTGTGCGATACCATGTACAGTCCAAATACCAGAACAGTAAAGTTTGACAGCATCATTAGCATTCGCTGTTTCAGGCTGAATATCCAATAATGCAATTTGGCCGGCTATCATAGGTTCAACTGCTCAGAATGAAACAAAATATCCGAATGAATTTCCCAGTGAATCAACTTACTTGAAAAAGTAACTGCGTCATACGTTTGCAGTCATCAATCAATACGATTACTACAAACGGTCTAATTCGATAATCCGTGATTGCTCAACTAATTATTTAGGCTAAATAATTTCATTGGGCCCTTCACCGATTATGTATTGTCGCAAATCATGACACAGTCAATTGACAAATCCAAAGGAAAAAGGGATGCATATCAAAATCCTGAACCCGGTTGCTTCAGAAACTCGATCTCCTCTCCCGTGGACGTCCTCCCCAGAATATTATTCCTGTGTGGGTATCGACCAAATCTTTCGATAATTTGCTTATGTCTTACTTCAAAATCAAGGCTGCCCTGGATTCCATTTTTCTCGAACAGGGCCATGGCGACTTCATGTATTTTAAGTGACTCACTATGCATGAAAGGCATATAGAAAAAATTTCGTTCTATTGCGCTCACTACTTTATCAGCCTGAGCAGAAATTGCCTCCTGAGCAAGCGCTAAAGCTAATGAGTCCTGTGCGAAAGCAATAGGCGACCCCCTGTACATATTCCTTGAAAACTGATCCAAGACGATGATTTCTGCCAATCTACCATAGGCTTCTCTTCTCCATTCAAAGAGTTCGCAGCGTATTGCGCGGGCATGTAAGTTTGAAAATTTTTCGATTATTAATTGATCAAAATCATCGCTTTTTGCCCACCATTGGGCATGATCGATTTCCTCGAACCAGAATCTTAAAATCTCACTATACATATCAGGGCCCCAATTCAAGACAACTCACCAAGTGTCACCGGAACAGAGATAGCAGCGAAATACATACATCCACCTGCATTTCTCTGCCGATTGCAACCACTCCCAGCCGGCGCAAATGGTACTTGTCGAGAGGTTGGTCGATGCGATGTGCTTGAAAAATTTCAAATGGCAGCCTAACTGTATGCCAGTTTGGCTGCGCCAGAAAACTGGCCCGATATGACTGCCATACGATACGCGTATCCTGAGTGCGCAAATGCAAGTTATAGATCTCTCCGTTGCCGAGCACATCAATTTCGATGCCCGAATAATCACTCGCATCGAGAAATCCCGATTCGCTCAAGTCAAGGCAGGCCTGAACAAAGCCGCCGTTGTTTTCAAGACTCACATCACCCGTCAAGCGAACACAATTCCGACCTTCAATTACAGCCGGCATCAAATTCCCGGATGAAACTCCGCCCATCACCGTATCAGCAACAGCCCTCCACACAACCCCATTCGTTGCGGTTAGTGTGCAAGTACTGCGGTTATCAAGGAGAAGCGACATAATAATCTCACTTTGATGCAGCAGCTCCGACATGTCTGACAATGACCAACTCATCCAGACTGAAACCTGTCTGCCTAGCCGTCTTCAGCAGATTTCTAATGACATCGTCTGAAAGACTTGGAGAACGCGCCAGAATCCAGAAATAATTGTGTGAAGGCCCAGCCACCATGGCCCAGCGATAGTCAGGATCAAGAGCCATCACATGATACCCACCGTAAAAAGGACCGAAAAAGCTCACTTTCAAACTTGCCACATCCGGTGTGTCAAGAAAGAAGGCGCGTCCCCTAGCTTCTCGCCAATCTTTCTTTTCAGGATCGAAACCCTTATTGAGTACATCGATGCCACCATCCGGACGAGGCTTATAAGTTGCCGTGACATCAGTAAGCCCTCGCTCAAAGCTGTGGTCAAGTCGCGCGATCTCATACCAGGTACCGAGATATCGCTCGAGCTGAAATCCTCTAACAGGAGTAACACCCTGGGGAATACTGGTACATCCAGTCAGAAGGAATACGACCATCAGGGATATGAAGGGATTAATCAAATGCTTGATGGAAAAATACAAACGTTCAAGTCTCATGGCGAGCAATCTTAGTTAATCACTAACTATTGAGAATAGACCAATGCTATCACTCACAGATTAAGCAAGCGATTATTAACTTACAAAAATGCTGGCGAACTGTATCATTCTCATACCAAATTATTGATGCCATTGGGAACCCGGGCATGAATGATCTATTCCTAATTTAGTTGCAATTTAGCTCCAAGGCCATTCCCGAGTCTCATCGAGCGCATTCCATCGCATTATCGTGGAACAAATCAACGACAATCTACTCTATAGCAATCCAGCCAATACGCCCATACAATACATAATCGAAAGCAAACATGCGCGACCTCAAGCTCAAGATCCGACTGGACTACCTCATATTGTTTCTATTTCAATTCCTAGCCATAGCGCAAGCTGGTTCAGTAAACGGCACTTCCCAGACCACACCAAGCAATCAAATTTCAATGAAGCCCGGAACAGTATTTACTGACTGTGAAAATTGCCCAGAAATGGTCGTCATTCCCGAAGGGAATTTCATGATGGGTTCCCGAGCTTCTGAAATCGGGCGGCTAAAACATGAGTCTCCTGTGCACCCGGTCCACATATCCAAACCTTTTGCCATCGGGAAATTCGAAATTACTCGCGGTCAATTTGCTATTTTTTCAAACGAAACAGGTTACAAATCCGACGATGGATGCTGGACCATAGCGGACGGAAAATACACCGACAACGCCAATCGTAACTGGCATGACACGGGATTCCTTCAACAGGACAATCACCCAGCGGCATGCATCAGCTGGAAAGACGCAACAAAATATATCGATTGGCTATCAAATAAAACAGGGCAGGAATATCGACTACCTAGCGAATCCGAATGGGAGTATGCAGCAAGGGGCAACACTAATTCATCACGTTACTGGGGAGATAGCCCTGAGAATGCTTGTAGATATGCAAACGTCATGGATTCGACAGGAAAAAGCAAAGTTGCAAATGTACAGTGGGGGCACAACTGTAACGATGGCTTCGCATTTACCGCTCCAGTGGGCAGCAAGAAACCCAATCCATTCGGGCTGTATGACATGTTGGGTAATGTCTGGGAATGGACACAAGATAGTTACCATGACAGCTACACTGGCGCTCCCAGTGATGGCAGCGCATGGACAATGGATGGCAAGAACCGGGTGATTCGTGGTGGTTCCTGGTTAAACAGGGAACAGCATGTCCGTGTTGCTGAACGCGCCTCTGACGAACCTACCGATCATGACAACTTCACAGGATTTCGAGTCGCAAGGACCATTTCACATTAGGAGCAATCCGTTTAAAAATCTCTAAGGCGTGCCAACCTAATGCTAATTCAAATCCCACCCAGGAAGTAACTTTAGGGATTCACGAAGAAGGGGTGGCGCTAACTCTACTTCTTAATTGAATCTAATCGGAAGTCCGCAAATCAGCAATACGCCCACGAAGACGTGAGTTAGTAATCCTACTTGTTTGAAGCAAAGCCCAGAACAATGCTGAATCGCTTGTCAATCCATCCACTTACTGCCAATAAGCTCAAGTCTTTCATTGAACAGATAGACAAGCGGCACACCAGAAGGTATCTCAACTTTCTCGATCGCAACTGGGTCTATCTTTTCAAGATGCATGATCAGGCTACGCAGGGTATTCCCGTGGCTGATCACTAGCAACCTGAGTTTAGCAGCGATGCGCGGTGCCAATACTTCATGCCAATAAGGAAGAAGGCGACGCTGACAGTCAGAAAGACTTTCACTGCGCGGCAGTATTGCGGGATCAAGTTCTGCATAGAGAGAATCAAAACGTGGATGACGCGGGTCGCTTAGTTCAAGGGGCGGTGGCGGTTCAAGATATCCGCGCCACCAGCGGCGCGATCTCTGCTCGCCCCAAGTGGCAAAGATCTCCTGTTTGTTCAATCCCTGCAACTGTCCATAGTGGCGTTCATTCAAGCGCCAGCTTGAATAGCGAGGTATGGCCGCATGGGATGCTGCGATTAAGAGATTATCCGCGGTCTGATGCGTGCGCTGGAGTACCGATGTATGGACCTCGTCAAATATCAGGCCTTCGGCAGCAATTCGGAGACCAGCAGTGATCGCCTGCTCCATCCCCTGTTCGTTCAATTGAACATCGGTCCATCCGGTGAAGCGATTGGTTATATTCCAGTCACTATTGCCATGCCGAATAAGCACAAGGCTATGCTCATCCCGCCTCATTCAACCGACTCCAACAAAACCTTGGCCAAGTGGTGGTGATCATCCCATGCATCGAGATGCCAGCCCTGCCCGTCGAAACGAAACCAGTTTAGCGCACAGTTGGGTATCAAGAAATCGCGGGCTGTATATAACGGCCTGCCTGTAGACCTTCGATATATGACATCAAGTACACCTGCGTGACTGATTGCTGCGATAGTCTGGCCGCTGTGGTGCCGTATCAAGTCATCTATCGCGCCACTGACACGTTCAGCAAACCGGTTCAGGCTTTCACCTGTTTCAAAGTCGTAATCAAGATCTCGTGCTTTATAATAAGCATGTGCCTCAGGATGGCGATCTGCCGCCTCTTCTGCAGTAATTCCCTGGAATATTCCGTAGTGGCGTTCGCGGAGGTGCGGTACCGTTTTTACTTCCAACCCGCGCCTTGCTGCAACCATTTGCGCGGTATTGTAGGCACGACTCAGGTCACTGCTATAGATTGCGCTAAAGCTATAGTGCGCGGCATTGAAGGCCATCGCTAATGCCTGACCCTGACCGGTCTCGTTAAGCGGTATATCGGTTTGACCCTGGATCCGTCTAGCGACGTTCCAATCGGTCTCACCATGCCGAATGAAGCAGATACGGACAGTCATGTACGAAGCAAACCTATCCTTTGTTACCTAATTAAAATCAGCAGATAGTCAAACAAGCCAGTTCAACTTCTGTCTCAAGTTTTATTTTTGCCGCTCCGCGCGGAAACGATTTCCACCGGATCCCGATAAACTTCACGCATCTTGTCATACAGTGGGATAGTGGTTCCATTGATACGGTTTTGAGTCAGGGCGTCGAGATCAACATCAGCAACCACCACTTGTTCCATATTAGTCACACCTTCCGCGGCGATGCCATCCCGCGAGAAAGGGAAGTCGGAAGGTGTCATGATGCTCGCCTGCCCGTAATGCATGCTCAATCCTTCCACCGCAAGGTTACCCACGGTACTGGTCATCGCAACGTAGACCTGGTTTTCGATGGCACGCGCATGCGCGCAATAACGCACACGCCAGAATCCCTGGCGATCGTCAGTTGAAGAAGGGACAAATAGAATGTCCGCTCCTGCCTCACACACCATCCTTGCCAACTCGGGAAACTCGATATCGTAACAAAGCAGGATACCGATGGCACCATAGTCAGTCTGGAACAGATGCAATTTGCTGCCTGCCGTTGTGTCCCACTTGTCGCGCTCCCAACGGGTCCGATGGATCTTGTCCTGCATGAACATGTCGCCTTGTGGCGTGAACATGAATGCAGTGTTGTAAAGCAGGCCATCACGCAGGTTTGGATGGCTGCCGGCGATTAGATAATACTGATACTTTTTTGCCATCTCGGCCATCAGGTCCTTATAGCGCGGCGTGTAATCATTCATGCGCCTTACTGCCGCCTTGATGTCATTATCCGTATCCAGGAATGAAAGCAGCTGGCTGGTAAAAATTTCCGGCAACATAACAAAATTGGGTTTGTATTCGGCCGCAGCCTTGAGCATGAATCGGACCTGATTTTCAAAGCCATCCCAATCATTGATAGAACGGAGCAAGTATTGCACGGCTGCGATACGGACTTTCACGTGACTTCCCCTTATGTGATCAGGCTCGGTTTCTTTTCATTGTAACGCGGGTTAAGCCAGACTATCAGTGCTGCATAGCCGCAGCTCTCCAGATCTTCAGGTATGTAGCCGCTGACAATGCCGCAGTAATGAAATCCCTCGCGCAACTGGAAACTGAGCACCTTGTCATGAATATCACCCCATACAACTTTCTGAGCATACAGCTGTGCCGTCATCTGGTCGGCGTATAAATGATAGCCCGGCAACCGACCGCATGCGATGATGCGTTTCAGGTTGAGTTTTCGACAAAGAATTCGACGCTCGCGATACAGGGCATGCCCGATCCCAGTTCCGCGCTTGTGAGGATGCACGAATACTTCAGCGGCATATAGCGTGCGCCCATCAGGTTTGTGGGTATCGAAGCTGCCGCGTGCGGTGATGTCTCTCCAAGTATGTTCGACTTTCCATTCATCCCATACCACCACGAACGAACTGGAGGCACCAACCAGTTCACCGTCAATCTCGGCAACGAATTGTCCCTGCGGAAATATCTTGAGTTGATGCAATAGCAAATTCTCCTGCCAGTGCGGGATCGTAGGATAAACGCGTTTCTGAAGTTCGATCAGCGGCTTAACATCTGCGCTGGCGGTGTTGCGGACAATGACTTTTCGACTCATCGCTGGTGGAACTAATTTTTGGTTGACCTTTGTATAATTTTACGCCTTTTTAGATTCCTTCGCAGTCGCGTTGCAATTGCAGATTATGTGCAATGAGAATTCTCTCCTATTGCGAATACTTTGGTCGACATCAGGGTAGTTATCGAAGTTCGTCTGTTGTAAGCTTTGCATTGAATAATACATCCCTCGAAATGAGGGTGATTGCCGGAGCACCTACCAACATGATTCATTATGATGAAGGTAATGTGTACTTCCCGCTATCAGCTGTTATGAAAGAATTCTTGTAGACAGCAACACGCTCACCAGTTGCACATGGAAAGGCATCACAAGCTACTACGATCTCGGTTGACGAAAGGATGAATGATGATGCGGTTTGGTGTTACTCCAATTTTTACAGTGTGGCGACACGCATCAAGGATCACAACGCATTCTGGAATGACGTCAAGCCAGAAGAATAAACCATGGACTTTCAGAAATTAAATACGGACACATCAGAACAAGCACTGACGCTGGGTGACCGCCTAAATACGGTTCGCGCACGCACCGCATCCTTGTGCTCACCCTTGCAAATCGAGGACTTTATCATCCAGGCCTGTGCAGAAGTCAGTCCACCGAAATGGCATCTAGCGCATACCAGCTGGTTTTTCGAGACGTTTATCCTGCAGCCTTTTATGCCGGGCTATCGTGTGTTTGATGAGGCTTACGCGCACCTTTTTAACTCATATTATGAAACTGCAGGGACATTTTTTCCCAGGGCGCAACGCGGCCTGTTATCGCGCCCGACTGTGGCAGAAATCTATCGCTACCGCAAGCATGTTGATGAAGCGCTGCAAGGGCTGCTAACAAATCTTCAGGAAAGTTTTGCACTTGAGATTCTCTCACGTATCGAACTGGGCATAGAACATGAGATCCAGCATCAGGAGTTGCTGCTGATGGATATCAAATTCAATTTCTTTATCAATCCGCTCAAACCCGCTTACCACGAATTTGCCGCCCCACCCTCGCCCGTATCAGACACATCAATGAACTGGCGGACAAACGCCGGTGGGATAATCGAGATTGGTCATGACGGTGCAAGTTTCTCATTTGACAATGAGCGCCCCCGTCACCAAGTTTTGCTGAAGGATTATCGTCTTGCTAATCGCTTGGTGAACAATCGAGAATATATTGATTTCATCAACGATAAGGGTTACCAACGCCCCGAACTATGGCTATCCGATGGCTGGCACACCATCAATACCCAGCACTGGCAAGCACCTTTATATTGGCTGCGTGAAGGCAATGACTGGCAACATTTCACGTTAACTGGCATGCATCTATTGAATCTTGATGAACCGGTCGCCCACTTGAGCTATTACGAAGCAGATGCATACGCACGCTGGGCAAACAAGCGTCTGCCAACTGAAGCAGAGTGGGAGCACACCGTTTCGAACATACCGATATCAGGCAATTTTCTCGAGTCCGGATTGATGCATCCTCAGGCTGCATGCCAGTCCGGCCTTACCCAACTATATGGCGATTTGTGGGAATGGACGCAAAGTGCGTATTCATCCTATCCGGGATTTCACCCGTTGCCCGGGACCCTGGGTGAATACAACGGCAAATTTATGAGTGCCCAGATGGTATTGCGTGGAGGCTGTTGTGTCACTTCAATAGAGCATATTCGCGCAAGCTACCGTAATTTTTTCCGGCCTGCTGACCGATGGATGTTTTCCGGGCTGCGTCTGGCGGAGGATGGCTAATGCGCAATGAATCGCCAGTACTTAAGGTATATCATGATGATAATGATGAAGATTTCCTCACCACTGTCCGTAATTGCCTGCGACGGATACCGAGGGAGATACCGCCCAAATATTTTTACGATGCGCGTGGCTCAGAACTGTTCGACCTGATCTGCACCACCCCTGAGTATTACCCGACTCGCACTGAAACTGAAATTCTTGAGCAATTTGGCGCTCAAATGGCGAAGCTGATCGGTCTTGACTGTGTTCTGATCGAATTCGGCAGCGGCAGTGCCAGCAAGACTCCATTGTTGCTAAACCACCTGGCCAACGAGGCATATTATGTGCCAATTGACATATGCGAACCTCACCTGCTGCATAGCACTCAACGACTCAAGTCGATGTTTCCTTCAATGCATATGCAACCACTGTGCGCAGACTACACAAAGCTATCCAACATAGTACTCGATGACCAAACTTATAGTCGGCGGGTGATCTTCTTTCCAGGCTCTACCATTGGAAATTATGAACCCAAAGAAGCAGTCGAATTACTTCGGCATGCCGCAAAGCTGGTCGGCCAGAATGGCGCGCTGCTAATCGGGGTGGATTGCAAGAAATCTCCTGCCGTGCTGAATGACGCCTACAACGATGCCTATGGTTATACCGCGGCATTTAACCTGAATCTACTGGCACGTATTCGGCGTGAACTCGGCGCGCAAATTGACCAAGAAGGCTTCACACACTACGCATTTTACAACGACGTTCTTGGGCGCATCGAAATGCACCTGGTCAGCAAGCACAAGCAGAACATTCGTCTAGGAAAGGAAACGTTCCATTTTGACAAGGGCGAATCCATACACACTGAAAATTCCTACAAATACTCCGCGCAGGAATTCCAGAAACTGGCGCTAGCGTCGGGATGGTACCCAAAAACGATGTGGGCAGACTGTGACGGCTTGTTCAATGTACATTACCTGAGCCTGTCTGCCAACGAACCCCGCCACCTCACCCAGTACACTCGCTGAACAGCAAAAAGACCGTGAACAAAATTCAACTTGTTGCCTATACAGCACTGACCATGATTGCTTTCGCGGCCAACTCAGTATTCTGTCGCCTTGCACTCAAGGAAACTTCAATTGATGCCGCAAGTTTCACCACGGTGCGAATACTTTCCGCAGTAGCGATGCTCTGGCTGCTAATGCGCTGGAAAAAACAATCTCCGCTCGAGCACGGTTCTTGGCGCAGTGCGCTGGCCTTGTTCATCTATGCAGCAACGCTTTCGTTCGCATACCGCACGATAGACACTGGCGCAGGTGCGCTGATGCTGTTCGGTGCGGTTCAGGCGACCATGATATTGGCAGGCTATATCGCCGGGGAGCGCATGAACAACTGGCAAATTATCGGTTTCGCTACAGCCATGAGCGGGTTGGTGATATTGGTGATTCCTGGTTCGCATGCACCATCCTTGCTGAACTCGTCACTGATGCTGACTAGCGGTATCGCTTGGGGAATATATTCCCTTTTCGGCCGCGGTTCTGCAAATCCAGCTGCATCAACTGCTGGTAACTTTCTGCGTGCAGGACCTATCACCATCATACTGTCATTGCTCGCCCTTCCATGGTTGCGGATTGATGCACAAGGCATACTGTATGCGGTTCTGTCGGGCGCGCTAACTTCCGCACTGGGTTATGTGTTGTGGTATCGAGTACTGCAGTGTATGAAAGCGATGACTGCATCGACAGTGCAACTCACTGCTCCAGTTATCGCAGCGATGGGTGGCGTCTTATTGATGAATGAAACAGCAACGCCGAGCTTACTGATCGCATCAGTACTGATATTAGGTGGAATCGGGCTGGTTTTGCGCACCGGGAAATCGTGATTCATCGCTTTGTTTTCGTGAACGTTCGGCACTTGCTATTTTTTCCAGCGCTTCGATGATTATGCTCCTTGGTACCGCGATATTCATCCGCATGAAACCCCTACCTTGTTCACCGAAGATGATTCCAGGACTCAAGCCAACCCCTGCCTGCTGGACAAAAAAGAGCTCGAGTTGCTTGTCATCGAGCTCCATTGCCCGGCAGTCCAGCCATAGCAGATACGTACCTTCAGGTTCGATCATTTTTATCAATGGCAAGTGCTGCTCCAAATAGGTGCGCACGAATTTACATGTTGCATCAAGATAATCTAGCAAGTCATCCAGCCATGGCGCACCCTTACGATACGCAGCCTCGAACGCAACGATACTAAAAGGGTTTGCAGCGCCAACATGCAACGTATCGAATGCCTTTTCTATCGCTGAACGGTCTTTTTCATCTGGAACAATCAGGGCAGAAAGACCGAGACCCGGGATGTTGAAAGTCTTGCTGGGCGCAACTGCGGAAATTATCTTCACAGCACCATCGCCCAATGTTGCAACCGGTGTGTGATGTATTCCTGGATAGATGAGGTCTGCATGGACTTCGTCTGATACCACAGTAATCCCGTAACGCCGGCAAATACCTAGAAGCGCGAGCAATTCTTCTCCATGCCATACCCTGCCGACCGGGTTATGCGGAGCACAGAGCAGCAACAAGCGAGCGCCTTGCTCAGCAATATGCTCGAAACCCTCAAGGTCAAAACTGTAATGGCCATTCTCAAACTTTAGCGGATTAAGCACCAATCTTCGACCGACGCTCCTCGGCGCAGCAATGAATGGCGCATACACCGGTGGCTGCACTATTATTGCATCGCCCGGTTGACTCAATGCGATGATAGCGGCATGCAAGGAAGGAACCAATCCAGGACTCAAAACGACCCACTCGCGCTTAACGGTCCAGGCGTGACGTATTTGCAACCAGTCGATCAGGGCTTCAAACAGCGAATCAGGATAAGCAGTGTATCCAAAGATCGGATGAGCCGCACGGGACATCAGCGCATCCTGGACTGGCTGGGGAACGGCGAAATCCATATCAGCCACCCATAACGGCAGGACATCGCTCCTTCCGAATTTACTCATCCGCGCATCATATTTTAAGCTGCATGTCCCGTTGCGCGAGATGATACGGTCAAATTCGTTACCCATCTTGTCTAATGCTTTAACTTGATCTGAAACACCTGTGCTATTGCTTCAACGATTTCCGGACTATCCCACTCGAATGATCCACGGGCTTTTTCAAGCACTCTTCCTTGAGCGTCGACCAATACGGTCAAAGGAATCGAATCAGCCCCCAGCATGTTTTCCAGAAACACATTGCTGTCAATGAAATTATCAAATGTAACCTTTGACTTCTTGATAAATTCGACAGCCGCGCGGCGGTCATCATCTGTCGAGATTCCGATGATATTGAATTGCTTTCCATTATATCGGCGCGCAAGGCGTTGCAGGGACCCCATTTCGGCTCGGCATGGGCCGCACCAACTAGCCCATACGTTGATGATTAGCGGCTTTCCTTTGTAATCGGAAAATTTTTTCGACTTTCCAAACAAACCCTGTAGCTCAGCCTCGCGCAGATAACTGCCAATCTCGACTTCACCAGGTGTACCCGCATACGCTACGGCGGAAAGGACTACTGCAAAAACAGCAACCAGAATTTTTTCTCTCATTTAACAAACACCCATTTGAATAAACCAAACTTAATTCAAGACCTACTTGGACTGTAGCATCCGTAATCCCCAACCCACGCCGAAACCAGTTACATCGCTTGATACTGCTCCCAATCCGCCCTCACAACGACTTGCACTCAGATCCACATGTAGCCATGGCACATCGTGCTCCAGAAACCTTTTTAGGAATCGCGCAGCCAGAATGTGATCGGCTTCTCCATCCAGCGTACATTGCTTGATATCTGCGACCTTGGATTCCAGTGCGGCTTCGTAATCATCATCCAATGGGAATGCACACAACCGCTCACCGCTTTGCTGTCCTGCCTGTACTGCCTGACGTAACAGTTCATCGCGATTTCCCAACACACCGCTGTAGCGACTGCCCAACGCTACAGCCATACTTCCGGTAAGCGTTGCGAAGTCAATCAACATGTCTGGCTTTTCACGTGTAGCAAGTGTGAGTGTATCAGCCAGAACCATACGGCCTTCGGCATCGGTATGCATTACTTCAATGGTGGTACCGTTCAGGGCCTTGACGATGTCGTTCTGCTTGTAGGCTTTCGGACTAATGTGATTCTGTGCAAGCGCCAGCCAACAGTCGATATTGACCTGCAGCTTTTGTTCTGTCGCTGCAAGCATGATACCTAGCGCTACTGCCGATCCATTCATGTCTTCGTGCATTCCATGCATGTAA
This sequence comes from Gallionella sp., assembly GCA_024641025.1. Lineage (GTDB taxonomy): Bacteria > Pseudomonadota > Gammaproteobacteria > Burkholderiales > Gallionellaceae > Gallionella. The sequence goes on along the minus strand of JAHEDW010000014.1, from coordinate 21,204 downwards.
CGCGCAGGCTTGAGGTTATGCCCCCCGGTATCGAAGCATATGCCCTTGCCGACAAGTGCGACGGTTTTCTTCGCTTTCGCATTGCGATAACGTAAATGAACGATTGCCGCATCCTCATCATGACTGCCCTGCGCTACCGCCAGGAAGGCCCCAGCGCCTGCCCTACGCAGTTTATTCTGGTCGAGCTCCCTGAGTTGCCATCTGTTTTCTTTGGCGAGGTGCCTGATCCGCTTGCGATAAAGGGCGGGGGTGAGTTCGTTGGGTGGCAGCACCGTCAAGGTTCGGCACAATATGTTGCCTGTCGCCTGAGCCTTGAGCTCGGAAAAAGCTTTAGTATCGGAATACCCGTAAAGTGATATCTTCTGCAAAGGTTTGCGCTGATCTGCTTTTTTCTTGTGAAGCGGCAGTGTGACGCCGTTTACCCATGATGCATACACTGCCAATTCTGCAGCATGACTTCGCTGCGAATCGTCACCCTGCACAACGATGGATATACCTGAAGGTTGCTCTGATAATAGAAGCTGCAACGCAATCCGCACCTGAGTTTGCAAAGAAAAGTTGGACTTGTTGTAATCCAGCATCGCCCAAACGACAAGACTACTCGTTTTGTCATTCGTGGACATGGTGACATTTGCAATGATCGGCGAGGTCGCAATTTCCTCAATTTTCATCTTGCGTCGCTTGAGTACTGCTGACAGCAATTCACGGCATGGCACATCAGGTGGCAGGATCTTTCCCTTTGGCAACAACACTAGCAGGTGTGATGCCTCCAGTGTTTTTGGTAGCGAAGTTGAAGCGGTCAATTGTGCTAGCATTACGCCCTCAGATTTGATTAGTATTGTGCATTATATAAACAGATTCAACTGTATGCTCCGCAATGACAGTCAATTCGGAGCCAATGAATAAGGAATACAATGATCCAATATCTTGGCCGCTACAAAATCATCAAAGAGATAGGCCATGGCGCCATGGGCGTTGTCTATGAAGCAAAAGATCCATTGATCGATCGTATCGTCGCGATTAAAACCATCAACTTTCAGGATCTGAAGTCTGAGGAAAAGCAAGAATACGAAGCCAGGTTCTACCTGGAAGCACGTTCCGCCGGCCGGTTGAGCCACCCTAACATCGTAACAATCCACGATCTAGGAGACAGCGATGGAATAACTTTTATTGCCATGGAGCTTATGGAGGGGCGCGAACTGCAAAATCTTCTCCCGGAGGGGAAATGCCTGCCCGTCAAAGAAGTGCTGAATATCATGATTCAAGTCGCCACCGGCTTGGCTTACGCACATGAACATGGCATCGTTCATCGTGACATAAAACCATCTAACATCATGGTTCTTAAGAGCGGCCAGGTCAAAATTGCTGATTTTGGCATCGCACGCATGGATTCGTGGCGATTGGACACGCAGGGCGGCAAATTGCTTGGATCGCCGTTATATATGTCCCCGGAGCAGGTATCGAGCAGTCCGATAGATCATCGATCAGATATATTCTCGTTTGGCACCATGCTATATCGAATGCTGGCTGGCAGGATGCCTTTCTGGGGCAATAATACCCATGCGATCATCTACCAAATAATGAATGAGGAGCCACAAAAAGCAAACTCCTTGAATCCTGAAGTTCCTTACGAGCTTGATTCAATAGTCATCAAGTGCCTTTCAAAGGATCCGAAAGATCGTTATCAGAGTGCCCTTGATCTTGCAGATGACTTGCGTTCTTGCCACACGAAGTTGCTTCGTGCCGATCTCGATCCTGAAAAAATCCAGCTAGTGTCAAATACGCCGAACAAAATGCGCATTCTGAAACTTGCTGGAATCCTTGTGCTCACAATCGTTCTCTTTGAGATGGTCGAAGAGTTTTTTCTGGGCTAATTCAATGCGCGCATACCTTGACCTGATGCAGCACGTGCTCAACCATGGCACCGTAAAATCCGACCGAACCGGGACCGGCACTGTCAGCGTATTCGGTTACCAGATGCGCTTCAACCTTGCACATGGATTTCCACTGGTAACAACCAAGAAGTGTCACATGAAATCCATAGTACATGAACTGCTATGGTTCCTGAAGGGCGACACGAACATAAAATATCTCAAGGATAACGGCGTCAAGATCTGGGATGAGTGGGCGGATAGTGAGGGCGAACTTGGGCCTGTATATGGCAAGCAGTGGCGATCCTGGGCAGCACCCAATGGACAAGTAATCGATCAGATCAGCGATGTTGTCGCTCAGATCAGAAAATATCCGGATTCCCGCCGCCTGATCGTTTCCGCTTGGAATGTGGGCGAAATCGACAAGATGGCGTTAGCGCCCTGTCATGCCTTCTTCCAGTTTTACGTGGCGGATGGCAAGTTGTCTTGCCAACTATATCAGCGCAGCGCTGATATTTTTCTCGGCGTCCCATTCAATATCGCCAGCTACGCGCTGCTGACGCTGATGGTCGCACAGGTATGCGCCCTTCAACCGGGCGAGTTCGTTCACACTTTCGGTGACGCCCACCTTTATTCGAACCACATGGAGCAAGCCCATCTTCAGCTGTCTCGCGAACCTCGCCCGCTTCCCAGGATGATTATCAATAGCAATGTAAAGGACATCTTCGCTTTCAAGTTCGAAGACTTCACGCTGGAGGGTTATGACCCTCACCCTGCAATCAAGGCGCCAGTCGCGGTATGAACCTTGCTATCATCGTCGCGATGGCAAGGAATCGCACAATAGGTGCGGGTAACATGTTGCCGTGGCACTGCCCTGAAGATTTGCAGCATTTCAAAAAGCTTACGATGGGGCACCATATAATTATGGGCCGCAAGACGTTCTATTCCATAGGCAAGGCACTTCCAGGACGCACCACAGTGGTTGTATCACGCGATCGCACTCTGAAGCTTGAAGGATGCACCGTGGTCCAATCCATCCCCGAAGCAATCGCAGCTTGCGCTCGTGACCCTCAGATTTTCATTGTAGGCGGAGCAGAAATCTATTCACAAACGTTAGATCTAGCGGATACGCTTTATATCACTGAGATACAAAAGGATGTGATGGGCGATGCCGCGTTTCCCGAGTTCGATAAGTCCGAATGGAAGGAGGTTTCTCGCGAAGTACGCCGACAAGAAGCACCTGAACTGCTGGATTATCATTTCGTCACCTATCAGCATACCTAGAACTCGGCAATTTTCCACTCAGAAATCTCAAATGCGCAAGCCGCCTATATTGAAGATTTCGTCTTGATATTTCATATTTTGTCGACAAAATATGAAATATTTGCAATATTTTTAAAAAAATATGCTAGTATTTGTTCAAATTGTCAACAAACTAAATAATCATGTTGGTCAATACCCATCAACAAAGCACCCTCACCGATGTAGCCGCACACCGATTGGCGCAGAGCATCGTGACAGGTGAACTGGCGCAAGGCCAAAAGCTGAACGAAGCAGAGTTGGCCGAACGCTTCGGCATGGGGAGAGGCCCTTTACGCGAAGCATTGCGACAACTCGAGGGAATGCGCTTAGTCAAGAGAATCCCGAACGCTGGCGCGCGCGTAGTAGTACTCGATCGAAAGACCCTTTCCGATCTTTATGCAGTTCGCGAAGCGTTGGAAGGAATGGCCTGCCGCATTGCCGCTGATCAAATGACCGATGAAGAGATTTCGCAATTGAGCATACTGCTAGACCGACATGAAGCACAAATCAATGAGCAAGGCGGTAAGGTTTACGCGCAGAGCGAAGGTGACCTCGATTTCCATTTCCAGATTGTTAGAGGCAGCCGGAACCAGATGCTGATGGATCTGCTTGGAAGCGAACAGTACCAGTTGCTGCGCATGTGTCGTTATCGCACCAGCAGAAACGCTCAGCGCACTGGCCCGGCATTGCAGCAACACCGCCAGATAGTAGGTGCCTTGGCACAACGCGATGGGGAGTTGGCAGAAATGTTGATGCGACGCCACATCCAAGGTGCATGGCTAAGTATCAGCGAAATGATTGACAAGGAGGAAGCATGAATGGGAAGAAGCGGGACTGCGCTGGACTGAGCAACGATTCCTCAAGCCTGGAGAGCTGTCTTCAAGGAGTACAGAAGAATTGCTGCAGGGCAGCGGCATACCTTCAAACCTCATCCTTACAAAAGATGCTCACCACCCGTCATACCCAACTTAAATACCCATTTCATGTACAGGAGGATGCGGCATGAGCAATACTCCCGGTAACAAGCTACGCCGAGCCGTTGAGGATAATCACCCCTTGCAGGTCGTCGGTGCAGTCACTGCTTATTGTGGCATCCTCGCAAAAAAGTGCGGTCACAAGGCGCTTTATCTATCTGGTGGAGGAGTTGCTGCTTCCTCGCTTGGCATACCCGATCTTGGCATCACCACCTTGCATGACGTCTGCGAGGATACACGCCGCATCACCGCTGCATGCGACCTACCGCTTTTGGTAGACATCGATACTGGTTGGGGAGGTTCATTCAATATCGCGCGAGCCACACGCGAAATCGCTCAAGCTGGAGCAGCTGGATTCCACATCGAGGATCAGGTGATGCAAAAACGTTGCGGTCATCGTCCCAACAAGGCCATCGTAAGCCAAGGTGAAATGACCGATCGCATCAAGGCGGCGGCAGATGCCCGCAACGACGAAAGTTTCGTCATCATGGCTCGCACAGATGCACTGGCTGTAGAGGGAATGCAATCGGCCATTGCACGAGCTCAGGCTTGTGTAGAAGCTGGTGCCGATATGGTCTTCCCCGAAGCGATGACCACGTTGGAGCAGTATGCCGAATTCACACGCTCCGTTGATGTACCCGTGCTTGCGAACATCACTGAATTCGGCGCGACTCCACTTTTCAACACTCAGCAGCTAACTGAAGTCGGCATCAAGCTGGTGCTGTATCCACTTTCTGCTTTTCGGGCCATGAGCAAGGCAGCTCTGGATGTATATCAGCACATCCTCGTCGATGGCACACAGCAAAATGTAGTTCCGGGGATGCAAACTCGCATGGAGTTATATGACTACCTCGGCTATCACGTCTACGAGCAGCAACTGGACCGCCTGTTCTCCGAAAAAGGTGCAGATTAAAACTATCATCAGGGAGAGAAATAATGTCTGAAGAGAACGTACTACCCAAACCAAAGAAATCTGTTGCGTTGTCAGGCACGATTGCAGGCAACACCGCTGTATGCACCGTTGGGCGCACCGGGAATGATCTGCACTATCGAGGCTATGACATTCTGGATTTTGCCGACCAGGCCGAGTTCGAAGAGATCGCATATCTATTGATCCACGGAACATTGCCAAACACCGCCCAACTAGTAGCCTACAAATTAAAATTGAAATCCCTGCGCAGCATACCGCAACCTGTGAAGCTGGCGCTGGAAGCAATACCTGCAAATGCGCACCCGATGGATGTGATGCGCACCGGCTGCTCAATGCTCGGCACCTGTGAACCCGAACCAGAACCTCACAATGAATCCGCAGCGAAAAATCTTATCGACCGAATGCTGGCCTGCTTTGGTTCGATGTTAATGTACTGGCACCACTTCAGCACCTCTGGCCGCCGCATCGATGTAATGACCGATGACGACAGCATAGGCGGACACATTCTGCATCTCCTACACGGAAAACCAGCCAAACCATCTTGGGTGCGTGCAATGCACACTTCGCTGATCTTGTATGCAGAGCATGAGTTCAATGCGTCTACGTTCACTGCGCGTGTCATCGCAGGGACCAACTCTGATCTATATTCCTGCATCACCGGTGCCATCGGAGCGCTGCGTGGTCCAAAGCACGGCGGCGCCAACGAGGAAGCATTCCGCATCCAGAGTCGCTATAAAAATCCAGATGATGCTGAGGCCGACATCCGTGAGCGTGTTTCTCGCAAGGAGATTGTGATCGGTTTCGGGCATCCGGTCTATACCATATCCGACCCGCGGAATGAAGTGATCAAAAGGTTGGCGAAAAATCTTGCTGAAGAAAAGGGTGAGAACGGTTTGTTCGATATCGCCTCAAGGCTTGAGTCCGTTATGTGGGAAGTGAAAAAGATGTTCCCCAATCTCGACTGGTTTTCTGCAGTGTCTTATCACTTGATGGGAGTGCCAACAAACATGTTCACGCCCTTGTTTGTAATCTCACGCATCACCGGTTGGGGTGCGCATGTAATTGAGCAACGTGCTGACGGCAAGATCATCCGTCCAAGTGCAAACTACATTGGGCCTGAAAATCAGGCCTGGGTACCGATTGAAAAACGCTAAGGAAAAGTTATGAGCGCCAACGTGGAAATGAACAAACGCCCTGCACCGGATCAGGTGCTGGTTGATATTGCCAAGTATGTCTGCAGCAAGGAGATCAATTCAGTTGAAGCCTACGACACCGCACGCAACTGTCTCATCGATACGCTGGGGTGCGGATTACTTGCACTTCGTTTCCCGGAATGCACCAAGCATCTCGGTGCGCTAGTTCCAGGTACCACTGTTCGCAATGGTTCGCGCGTGCCAGGAACATCACATGAACTCGACCCGGTCAAAGCCGCGTGGGATATCGGGGCGATGATCCGCTGGCTTGACTATAACGATACCTGGCTGGCAGCAGAGTGGGGCCATCCATCAGACAACCTTGGCGGCATCCTTGCCATAGCAGATTATCTGAGCCGTTGTAACGTTTCCCAAGGCAAGGCGCCCTTAACAATCCTCGACGTGCTGACTGCGATGGTCAAGGCGCACGAAATTCAGGGTGTACTTGCGCTTGAAAACAGCTTTAATCGCGTCGGTCTCGATCACGTCGTGCTGGTAAAGGTCGCATCGGCTGCCGTGGTGACGCACTTGCTGGGAGGCAACGAAGGGCAAGTGATAGATGCCTTGTCCCAGGCATTCGTTGACGGGCAATCGTTACGTACATACCGCCATTCGCCTAACGCAGGCTCGCGTAAATCCTGGGCGGCCGGAGATGCCACATCTCGCGCTGTGCGCTTAGCGATGATGACGATGGCTGGAGAGATGGGTATCCCAGGCGTATTAACCGCTCCTCAGTGGGGCTTCTACGACGTACTGTTCAGCAAAACCAACAAGGATCAAAAGATCAAACCTCTAGAGCAACGCTGTTTTTCCTTGATTCAGCCTTATGGCAGCTACGTGATGGAAAATATCCTGTTCAAGATCTCGTTTCCAGCCGAATTTCACTCCCAAACTGCATGCGAAGCGGCAGTTTGCTTGCATTCGCAGGTGAAGGACAGATTGAGTGAGATCAGCAGGATCGTAATCCATACCCACGAATCCGCGATTCGCATCATTTCCAAAGTTGGGCCCCTGGCGAACCCGGCGGATCGCGATCACTGCATCCAGTATATAGTTGCGGTGCCGCTTGCATTCGGGGACCTTGTTGCGGAACATTACGAGGACAGCTTCCATGCCGCAAACCCGATCATTGATCAGTTGCGGGATAAAATGGAAATTGTAGAAGATTCACGGTACAGCCGTGAATATCTTGAATCGGACAAGCGCTCCATTGCAAACGCGATCCAGGTGTTTTTCAAAGACGGCAGCAGTTCCGAAAAGATCGAAATTGAATATCCCATAGGCCATCGACGACGCCGCACAGAAGGCATCCCGGTACTGGAGCAGAAATTTCTGAGCAATCTGCGCACACGCTTTCCAGAACAGCGCTGCCAGCAAATCATGTCATTATGCATTGACAAAGCAAGGCTGGAATCAACGCCGGTCAATAAATTCATGGAGATGTTTACAATCAACTGAGTGCCCTACCGGGCAGCGCAAAAGGGAGGAATCCAAATGAGCTACCGAACAGAGTATGACCAATCGATGAAGGATCCGGAGGGATTCTGGCGCAAGCAGGCCGAAGCTCTGGAATGGTTCAAGTTCCCCAAGCAGATACTTTCACTCGATAACGACGGGCTCGGCTACTGGTTCGCCGATGGCGAAATGAACACCGCCTATATGGCACTGGATCATCACGTCAAGAACGGTCGTGGTAAGCAGACTGCACTGATCTACGACTCCCCTGTCACCAATACCAAGTTGAGTTATACCTACGCCGAATTGACTGATGCGGTTGCGCGCACTGCCGGTATGTTGACCAACATGGGGGTAGTAAAAGGTGACCGAGTAATCATCTATATGCCGATGATTCCAGAATCAGTTATCGCAATGCTGGCGGTAGCTAGATTGGGAGCAATCCACTCAGTCGTGTTCGGCGGCTTCGCACCTCCCGAACTTGCGGTGCGCATTGACGATGCAAAACCAAAGCTTATCCTTACCGCGTCCTGCGGTATCGAGATCAAACGCGTGGTGGAATACAAACCACTGATCGACCGCGCTATAGAACTGGCCAAGCACAAACCGCAATATTGCATCATCTACCAACGTCCGCAAGCTACAGCCACCTTGATGGAAGGACGCGACTACGACTGGAAAACCTTGCTTGCCAATGCCCAACCGGTTGGGTGCACGACTGTCAAAGGTAGCGACCCCCTATACATCCTTTACACTTCTGGCACCACTGGCAAGCCCAAGGGCGTATTGCGGGAAAACGGCGGTCATGCAGTCGCACTAAAATACAGTATGAAGGCCATTTACAACGTCGAGCCCGGCGATGTCTACTGGGCTTCGTCTGACGTTGGCTGGGTGGTCGGGCACTCATATATCGTCTACGGTCCTTTATTGCACGGCTGCACCACGATCGTCTATGAGGGTAAACCGATCATGACGCCGGATGCTGGTGCGCTATGGCGCGTTTGCGACGAGTATGGTGTAAAGGCTTTATTTACCGCACCTACTGCATTCCGCGCAGTAAAGAAGGAAGACCCTAATGCAACATTGATGAAGAAACATAACCTGGGAAAATTGAAGGTTATTTACTCTGCAGGCGAGCGGCTCGACCCGCCAACCGAAGCATGGCTGACCGACAACAGTAATAAACCAGTGGTAGACCATTGGTGGCAAACTGAGACCGGGTGGGCGATAACCGCCAACCTACAAGGTGTCGAACCGATGCAGATCAAGCCGGGTTCGTCCACCGTGCCGGTGCCCGGCTTCAATGTGCAAATCCTAGATGAAAATGGTCAGCAGGTTCCTCGTGGCTCACAGGGTTACATAGCGCTTAAGTTACCGCTTCCCCCCGCCTGTCTGAATCATGTCTGGGGTGATGAAAACAAATTCCGCGAAAGTTATCTGACTTTTCTGCCCGGTTACTACACCAGTGGCGATGGCGGCTATATAGATGAAGATGGTTATGTGTTCGTGATGGGGCGCGTAGATGATGTGATCAATGTCGCAGGACACCGGCTGTCCACCGGCGAGATCGAGGAAGTGATCGCCACACATCCTGCTGTTGCAGAATGCGCAGTCATCGCGCGCGATGACGATCTCAAGGGTCAAGTGCCGATGGGATTGGTGTTGCTCAAGTCCGGCGTGACAATTGCTGAAGAAGATCTGAAAAAGGAGTTAATCAGCCGAATCCGCGAGACCATCGGCGCGATCACCTGTTACAAGGACACTGTTATCCTAGCCAGACTGCCCAAGACCCGTTCCGGCAAAACATTGCGCAAGACGCTTGCCAATATCGTCAACGGTAAGCCCTACATGGTACCGTCGACCATTGATGATCCGGGCGTGATACCAGAGATCATCGAAGTGTTGCGCAGCAAGCAAATTATTGCCTGAGCCGACTGGAACTCTGAGGCATGTCCCTCTAGAACAATAGGCGTAATTGATATAAATCAATTGGTCTTCCTCATCCCCTGCTAGGCTGTGACTATATAAAGGTTGTTCTGCGCGTTGTTACTTGTCTCATTGGACCAACCTCCCGGCAGGATTGCCGAATACTACGAATACCGGTCGACATACAACATCATGAAATACAACCCTAAAAGCAAGATGCTGGAATTTAAATCCGATGCGGAGATTTCAGAATTTCACGATCAATTGACAGGGCTTATGCGCGTCGCCATGAGCGGGATTGGTAATGCGGAAACTAGTGAAGAGGAGGGTTCGAAACTTACCTTGGAGTTCTTTGAGCGTTATTCTGTTTTGACAGATACGCTTAATCGTTTGCGCGCCCATCTCCCGAGAAGTATGGGTAGGTAATTATCCTGAGAGTTTTTCCCGCTTGGTCAGGTTGCTTGAGTTTATTAATTTGCTGTTCCGGAATGATAAAAATTGGAATAAAGGAGTTGTCATGATTAAGGAAGAGAATTCCAGACGGTCATTTTTCAAGAGAGCGGCGGCGGCAATAGGTGTTGTTGCAGCGGCGGCTGGCACGAAAAATATGATATCTGCGTCCTCTGCGTCGGCAGACGGCGCAAGCGAAAAGTATGCGACTGATATTGCCATGCAGGAAAAGGCTGTGAAGGCGAATCAACTGATCGTTATGACTGACGATGAAAAAGAACAGCGGCTAGATGAGTTGTTGAATTGTCATTACCAAGAGATTGCATAGATTTCAGTTAGTTACTATCAGTTTTGGAGGAATTCATGTCGGAAGAAAAAATTGGGGAATTGAAAGAGGCAAATGATGTGCAACAAGGCCGTCGCGAATTTCTGAAGAATGTGTGTGTTTCGAGTGCAGCAGCGCTAGTGGCGGCACCTGCGTCAGCAGGGACTGTTGCCGAAGCTTCCAACCCGGACGCCGACGTTACCGTCGCAGAGTTCTTCCAGGGAAATTTTGTACTGATGTCTGATGAGGAAAAAAAGCAGGCAATCGCGCGGCTTGAAAAGCGGTATTCAGCTCAGTATAAGAAGAAAACGACGGTTTCTGATACAGCAGCTCCGGATGATGTTCTGTTTGGCTATGCACTCGATATCTCGAAATGCATAGGCTGCCGGCGTTGTGTCCATGCCTGCGTGAAGGAGAACAATCAATCACGCAATAATCCTGAAGTGCAATGGATACAAGTGATGAAGATGCCGAAAGGGAATATCGCCTTTACCGCGGAGAATCTGGATAAGGGTTATCCCGAAAAGAGCGAGTTCGGCGATTTTGGCGTCCAGGTTGGCGGAAATGCCTACAGGACGGCGGGTCTTTCTACCGAAGATGCGCAGAATTATTACAACGACGAGCTCGTACCGGACCAGGATTTCTTTTATATGCCGGTTCAGTGTCAGCAGTGTGAAAAGCCACCCTGTGTCAAGGCCTGCCCGGTTCGAGCGACGTTTCGGGACCATGCTGGTGTGGTGCTAATTGATTACAACTGGTGCATCGGTTGCCGCATGTGTCAGCTGGCCTGTCCCTACCATGCCCGCCGGTTCAACTGGGCTGAACCAAAACTGCCTGCCGAGGAGATGAACCCGAAGACACACTACTTCGGTAACCGTCCGCGCATGAAGGGGGTGATGGAAAAGTGCACGTTCTGTGTACAACGCACGCGCGAAGGCAGGGATCCCGCCTGCTTGGAGGCCTGTCCGGTGGGCGCGAGGAAATTCGGCAACCTGCTCGACCCCGAAAGTGACGTGAGAAGGGTACTTTCCACCAAGCGTGTGTTCAGGTTCAAGGAAGAGTACGGCACCTATCCAAAATTCTTCTATTACATAGGCTGAGGTCACGAAATGAATATGGCATTATCTTTTGTGAAGGACTTCACTTTATACGCCTTCAAGGGCGGGCGTATGTATTACGCTTGGCTATTGTTCCTGGCGTTCTTTATCCTCGTCGGCTCCTATACGGCATATATACAGTTCACCGAAGGGCTGATCGTAACCGGTGCAACCGACCAAGTCACAATGGAATCGTTCTTTGCGAATTTTGTCTTCACCGCACACATCGCTGCTGCTGCCGTGCTGGTCGTCGCGCCCGGCTATTTCTACCATCGCAAAGACTTGAAGGAACTTGCCGTAATTGGCGAAATCATTGCCATGGTCTTCGTGGCGACGGGCATCACATTCGTCCTGTTCCACATGGGCAGACCGGATCGAACTTGGCATATCATCCCGCTGATAGGCTACATGAACTTTCCTAATTCGATGCTCTCATTCGATACAATCGTCCTGAACGTCTACCTGTTGCTCAACATGATTGGTGTCAGTTACATCCTGATCAAGAAATATGCCGGTACTTTTCATGAGAAGCAACTGGCGATCTGGTTCAAGCCCATCGTCTTCATGGCCATTGCCTGGGGGCCGTTGATCCACATCGTTACAGCGTTCGTACTTGGCAGCAATGCCAGGGTAGGAATGTGGGCGACGGCAGTCCTGCCTTTTGCCTTCCTGAGTATGGCTGGAGCCTCAGGACCTGCACTGGTCGTACTGATATTCCTGCTCCTCCGAAAATTTACTGATCTAGAGATCGGCAATCCCGCGATCGACTTGATGGCCACCATTATTGCGTGGAGCTTGGGCATCCTGACGCTGGTGTTCGCCTCCGAGTTCTTCACTTTACTTTATCCGAGCACCGAGCACGCAGCCTCTCTGGTATACAACATGTTCGGTCACAAAGGCCTCAACCATTACGTACCCTTTTTCTGGGTGACGATCATCGCATTGTTATCCAGTTTTATTGCGTTGCTATTCCGCAGAGTGCGGCACAGCTACGATCGCTGGTTACCGCTGGTATGTTTCGTTGTGTTCTTCGCCGTCCTGATCGAAAAGCCGATGATTCTCATCTTTCCCTCGTTCAGCCCTTCACCGCTGGGGGAATATACGGAATATCACGTCACCCTGATCGAGTTTTTCAACGTGCTGTTTGTCTGGGCCATTGGATTTATGTCATTGACGCTTATGCTGAAAGGTGCGGTCGGCATTCTAACCGGTCAGGTAAGACATCACAGTGCACCGGCTGTTTCCCCAAGCGGAACTCAAGGAGGAATTTGAAATGGACTTCCTTCATAGATCTACAAACCTATCCGCTCTCGCCTTGTATGGCTTCATTGCCATTGCTTTGAGCATACATGGCATCGCTTATTGCGAAGAAGAAAAGCATGCAGAAACCCAAAGTACACAACCGGTCACGGACTGTTTCGAAAGCCGGATAGGTTACTCTTCCGTCACTCGGACCGAAAATGTCGTACCTGAATATGGCTACCCGAATGTGAAATGTTCGCAAACGACAAGCGGGGTTCTGTGGTGGGGTGACCCCTTTGCCGGCACCATCCCGATGGGCGGCATGCCGGAAATTACGGATGAAACTCGTGGCGATTTCGCCAATGCGGTGGTGAAGCCGAGAACACCCCTGCTGACGTATTACAACATAGGGCCCAACGGCTGCGAGACGTGCCATAACGGCCAGATAGTGCCCATTCCAAAGAATACCAAGCCCAGGTTGATTGGCATGCACCAGGATATTGTTGAAAACTCAATGCAGTTGATGCATGGGCATGGCGCATTGTGGTGTCTTAATTGTCATAGCGCACAAAATCGCAACAAGTTGATCGATCGTCAGGGTAACGAGTTCAGCTTCAACCAGCCACAGAAATTATGTGGCAGTTGCCATGGCGAAAACTATATCGACTGGCGCAAGGGCGTGCATGGCAAGCGAATTGGTTCATGGAAGACAGGTGGCAAGAAGCGGTGGTGGGTCTGCACTGAATGCCATAACCCGCATACCGTCCAGAAAAGCCGATTTAACCAGCTTCAACCAGAGCCACCACCTCCTCTGCCAAGGGGAATGAAAAATGCAAACTATGAACGAGCCAAGGAAGGTCAGCACTAGAACAACACCGAATTGTGACGAAAACTAATACTTTGGGTGTGGTCAAAATCGACTTGCTGGGAACTACTATCCGCAGATGTTCGGACGCAAGGGTTCGTTCAAGGTTCTGGTCGCTTCCACCTGGCTTTATATCACACGTGAGTGTCAACCAAGCTCTTGCCGCGGAAAAACATAATCAGGGCTGAATATGCGTTGCCCTCTGCTCATGGCATGTCACAGATCACCCCGGTGAAAATTCAAGGTGAGCGCATCATCTGTAAATACAAATAAAAAGGCCGGCTTGCACCGGCCATTTTATTACTGATTGATCAAAATTATTTAAGGCTCAATATCCACGTCACCAAGGTCTTGATGCTTGCATCGCTGACTGACGCAGGTGTGGCAGGCATGGGCATGAGCATATTAGGGAAAGAGCCGGAGCCACCGCTGCGAACCTTCTTTTCAAGCAGGGCTTGCGCATTCTTGTCGCCGGCATATTTTGCAGCAACATCTTTCATGGCTGGACCGACTACCTTCTTGTCAATGCCATGACATGAAGTACAGCCACTTTTGTTGAACAGGGCTTCACCATCATCTGCAGCGTTTGCATTCGAAGAAATGCTGATTGCAGCAATAATTGCCATGACATAACGAACTTTCAAGTTAATCTCCTTAGTTTGATGAAGAATCGCCAAAATACGCTTAAACGTAGGTAGCAATTTGATTTATATCAAACCCCAGCAGAATTTTCAAAGTACTGGTTCTCACTTCTTTACGCGTTGATGAATAGCGAATGAAAAGGGGTACCATTTTCTGCTTCTGATACCGGTCTCGTGATTTTCTTCCGGCGGTTTTCTCACCAACTAACTCTTAAGTTCACGCCACTATCCCTCAGATTCAATCTGAATCATTGCGTTATTATTTGGAGTAATAGGTAAATATTATGAAAATCCATTTGCGAATTTTCAGTACCATCCTGGCAGCATCGTTGTTCTGTGTAGTTGTCAGCTTCTCTTTCGCCGAACCGGAAAGAATTGTGGAAAAATCAGTGGCCACTGATGGGAAAAATGTTTGATGCTCAAGATAAGCTTCAGGAACTTTATGACGCGGACACGCAGGATTCGAATGCAATCAAACAGCAATAAAGTGTGATGGATGATCTGTGTCGGCAAATGGAGGACAATTCGGTTGATGCACACAACCGCATCAATAGCATCCTGACTAATGAGCAACGCGAAAAACACCGGGAGCTGAGGCGCGGACATGGTCACATCAGGTGGTGACATGAGGCGATTGCTTTTAAACATGATAACGCAACTAGACTTCCAAGCTTGTATCGGATCGGTGCTTCCCGCAACCGATATGCATCGACCCGCAAATGCTATTCCATGATGGTTAGCTAAGCCATGATTGGCAGGAATCACTCAGCCTGTTACTCCAAACAAATAACCCACACCGGAAGTCAAGCCCATCGCCAAGGCCCCCCAAAGGGTAACTCTGAGCACAGAAGTCATCATAGAAGAACCGCCTGCGCTTGCAGCCAGAGAGCCCAACAGAGCAAGAAAAAGCAATGAACCGAGCGAAACTGTCCACATCAGCACAGCCACTGGCACTATCAGCACCACAAGTAAAGGCAGGACGGCACCTACCGAAAACGTGGCGGCTGACGCCATGGCAGCTTGTACTGGTTTTGATGTCAATATCTCGGATATGCCCAACTCGTCACGAGCGTGTGCACCGAGTGCGTCATGCTTCATCAATTGCCTGGAAACTTCTGCAGCAAGGTCCGCATCAAGGCCGCGTTGTATGTAGATAGCGGCCAATTCCTCTTGTTCATGCTGAGGATCAGAAGCCAACTCCTTACGCTCCCGCTCCAAGTCTGCGCGCTCGGTATCTGATTGCGAACTCACGGAAACATATTCGCCGGCAGCCATCGACATCGCGCCTGCAACAAGGCCGGCGACACCCGCGATCAGAATACTCTTTGTACCGGCATCTGCTGCCGCGACACCGAGAATAAGACTGGCGGTTGAAACAATTCCATCGTTAGCACCAAGTACTGCGGCACGGAGCCATCCGATTCTGTGCATCCTGTGCATTTCATCATGTCTCATGCAAACCATTGTAATATTTAAACTTGATGCCAGCCTGTTATTTTGCTGACTGCCTCTTGATTTTTATGTTTCGGAACGGCACAGTGGAGGTACAAATATGATTGAAATCAATATTGATTGAATCTTAACAGGAGAACAAAGATGAAAACCAGAGCCCTAGCAGTCGCAGCGTTAAGCCTGTTTAATTTTGCGTTTATCAGTCCTGCATTCGCTGCAACTGGCACAGGTATGCCGCTGACAGTAAATATCAAGCGCCTGTCCTTGGATACCGCGCTGCGCATTGGCCAAGCGGCGATTGAAAAGTGCCGCAAAGAGGGCGTCCAGATCACTGTGACAGTAGTCGACCGTGGCGGAGATGCTCAAGTTGTATTGCGCGATACTTTGGCTATGGATGTTTCGATACCCATCAGCATGAAAAAGGCTTACACAGCGATGGAATTCAACTCTCCGACTTCAGCGATGGAGGATCGCTTCAAGGGTTCTTACAACGTACCGAAGATAGAGGAACTGGTAATATCTGCAGGTGGAATTCCCATCAACATCGGTGGCAACATTATGGGCGGCATTGGGGTTAGCGGCGCACCTTCCGGATTGACCGATGAAGCTTGTGCGAAGGCTGGCCTGGCAGCAGTAGCAGACGATCTGGAAATGGAGTGATACTGACACGGACAGGTCAGATCACAACTGCACTGTCCCCAGCAAATATTCTATGCCTGTATCGGAGTAAAATTGATAGGACTATGCCCGGTGTTCTCCGTCTATGCTTAATCGCCCGGCACCAAACACTGTAAATGCAAGCAGGCCACCTGCCATCGAAAGGTTTTTCATCAGCAAGATCTGCTGCATCTGGTCTGCGCCTGAGTGGAATATAAACCCTGAAATTATGCAGAATCCCGCCAGAAGAAATGCAACCAGACGGACTTGAAATCCGATTAGCAACGCGAAACCTCCGACTAGCTCAAGCACGATCACCAAAGGAAGAAGTTCACCGGGAACACCTACTGAGGACATATAGCCTTGCGTAGCCGTGTAGCCGACACCCAACTTGCTTAAACCTGCACCAATGAAGATCAATGATGCCAATGCCCTCGCAACGATAGTCAGCAAGGTGTTGATAACTGGCTTGGAGACCACTTCTGCGATACTGCCTGAGATCCGTTTGAATATATTTGTATTGCCCATGTCATTCTCCTTGGTGCTTAATGTTATTTTATTCAGGCAAATTGCCCGTTGTTGAAGTCACTCAGTGCCTGATGTATTTCCTGCTGAGTATTCATGACAAATGGTCCATACTGAACAATAGGTTCGTTGAGCGGCTTTCCTGCGACCAGGATCAGTCGCGATTCTTCTGTAGCAGAGAGAGTCACGCCATCGGCTCCCGATTGATTACTCAAGATACCCATTCGATGCGATTCAACTTGTTTTCCTTTGACCGACACCGCGCCGCTGTAAACATAGATAAATGCATTGTATGTATCCGGGAACTTGGTTGAAAATTCAATCCGAGAAGGTAGGTGAATATCGAGATACAAAGGCAGGGTGATCTCACGTGAAACTGCTCCTGCAACCCCATTACTGGTTCCGGCGATCACCCTCACTTTGACACCTTGCTGAGTGACATATTCCGGGATTGAAGCACTGGGGAAATCGCGATACCAAGGGTCCATCATCTTGTTCTTCGCAGGCAGGTTGAGCCATAGCTGGAAGCCTTCCATCATTCCATCCTCTTGCTCAGGAATCTCCGAATGAATCACACCCCGTCCAGCTGTCATCCACTGCACACCGCCATTTTCAAGCAATCCTTCGTGCCCTGCGCTATCACGATGCCGCATATGGCCAGACAGCATGTAGGTCACCGTCTCGAAGCCGCGGTGCGGATGATTCGGGAATCCGGCAATATAGTCATCAGGGTCGTCACTCCTGAAGGCATCAAGCATCAAGAAGGGATCAAGACGCTTTTGTAAATTTCCCGTGAGTACGCGAGTCAGCTTCACGCCTGCGCCATCTGAAGTGGCAATACCCTCGATGATGCGCTCGATGCTGCGTGATTCATTTATTGCAACTGGAGTAATGGTGTTCATGTTGTCTCCTAAATTTCAAATGTGAGTGTATTATTCAAACAGGTACAAGTTCCTTCAAACTGTTCACGGCCTCGGCCAATTTAGCCTTTAGCGATTGATTCCTGAGCGTGCCGCGTTCAACATCAAAATTCTCGTAAAAACTCGGTATTGAAATACTTGCTCTGACATGGCCCGCAAAAAATGGCGCTGAACCGGTTGCAGCGGCCAATACGCTTGCTCCGCCACGCGCACCCGGTGATGTGGAAAGCATGACCATGGGCTTGTCCTGAAATACTTTTTGACTGATGCGCGAACACCAATCAAACAGGTTCTTATAGGCTGCACTGTAGGAACCATTGTGCTCGGCAAAAGAGATCATTACCGCATCGCTGGCTGCAACTTTTGACATGAAGTCCTTGGCTAATTCAGGATGGCCTAGCTCCTGCTCTTTATCCACGCTGAACAACGGCAATTCGTAATCATTCAGATCAAGCACTTCAACTACAGCACCCTCTAACAAGGTGGCGGCATAAATCACCAATTGCTTGTTGATCGATGTCTTGCTGTTGCTGGCTGCAAACGCTAATAATTTCATGATTCATTCCTCAAAGGACATAAAGTGTTTGCATCATAACAAGCTCAAAATGATATATAAATCCGTGTAATTGAGTTAGACTGTTCCATATATGGAACAAATGAATAATTCTGCGGACGATTACATCCTGTTCGTCACCATTGTTGACCAAGGGAGTATGGTTCGTGCTGCCGAACACCTCGGCATGCCCAAGGCCACGGTTTCACGGCGGATGACAAATCTTGAGGCATCATTGGGACAGCGACTGCTATTACGAACCACACGCCGGCTTACGCTTACTGAATTCGGGCAGGAGTTCCTCGATCGTTGCCGGCGCGTTGCCGAAGAAGTCGCCACTACGAATGATTTCGTGCACAGCCAGGAAGAACGTCCGCGCGGGAGGTTGCGCGTTTCGATGCCCGGGGAATATGCCAAGCAGAATTTTTCGCGCGCATTTGCCACCTTCATTGAGGCCTTTCCCGAGATACAGCTCGATCTCGATATGACATCACGGCGCGTAGACCTGATTGGGGAACGCTTTGACCTTGCGATACGCATGGGTACATTGGACAATGATTCGGCATTGGTAGCACGCAAGATAGATGAGCAAAGCTTTGGCCTTTACGCCAGCCCAATCTATCTCGCACTTCATGCGGCACCGAGACAGCCTGACGAACTGGAACAACATTCAGCAGTGCGCTTGATGTCAGCACGAGGGACGCCAGTCATCTGGAAGTTGATGCGAGGAAAGGCTACCTGGGAAGGAATCCCATCAGGAAGGCTCACCCTGAATTCCATGGACGTGATACAACAGCTTCTGCTCGATGGCGCAGGTATCGGCGCACTGCCAGATCACTTCGTGGCAGAAGATGTACGCCTCAAGCGTCTGGTAAGGATATTGCCAGATTGGTGTTTACCCGCCATACCTGCGTGGGCAGTTACGCCGATGCGCCGCTATTTACCCGCCAAGACACGCGCTTTCCTTGCACACCTTGAACGGTTTTTGGAGAGGAGCTAGAAAATTTCGATGTTTACAATGTCTGTTTAGGGTAACTTCTCAGTCAGGTCGTAAATCAATCAGACTTGTTCACAGTTACTGCCAGCGCGCCTGAACGAATATGCAAATCTCTTTGCGGAAAGGGTATCTCAATCTGTCGCTTCCTTAACTCATCCTCGATCGCCCACAAGTACTTTGCCTGCGTTTTGGCAGGCGTTACGATCAGATCTGCTCCCACCCACACCACCAGCTCGAAGTCCAGACTGCTCTCCCCGAACTTGACTAGCCATGCATCAGGCTCGCGTCCCTGTGCAATGTCGGTTCCGGAAACGCCAAGTGCTGCTGCAATGGCAGCCTCTCTTACCTTTTGTTTGTCGACTCCGTAGGCAACGCTGAACGGCACATGCAACCGACGCTCGCGCTCACCCAACGTCCAGTTGATCACCCGGCCGCTGGTAAACTCTGAATTGGGAACAATGATATCGATCAGGTCTGTCGTGGTAACACGGGTATAACGTAAATTAATTTCAGTCACTTTCCCCATTACCCCGGATTGCAAGTCAACAAAATCACCAACCTTAATGATCTTTTCAAGCAGAATGATGATACCTGCTACAAAATTACTGATTACATGCTGTAGACCAAATCCCAGTCCTACGCCGATCGCACCACCGATCAACGCAAAGCTTGCCATGCTAAAGCCGAGGTAGCCCAAACCTATGATCAATCCGATTATCCATACAACATAACGGCTGATGCGGCTCAAGGCATACCAACCTGGGCTAAACTCCCTGTCCTGCCTATGCCCTATTCTGATGATGGCTAGCTCAATAAGAATGCCTACGCGCCAGACGATAACGATTATAACGATCAGGCCAAATATGCTAAGCAAACTGATCTGTGTATCTGCAATAGAAAACCAAGGAATCAATGCGATTTCCTTTAACTTGCTATAGATCAGTTGCAATGTGTCCATAAGCATGCTCCCAGCTGAATTGTTCAATGTTCATTATGCTCTTTCGAAGAGCTAAATCATGAGGTTAAAAGCTCATCTTAATAGGACCCCTTTAATACCCAGTACATCAGCCAAGCGCCAACCAGGATTCCTACAACGAAAATCTGTATTCCACTAAATGTCCTTGCCTCTGGTTTGATATCTTCAAGGTCAGGCTGAAGTGCCTCCCATTCGCCGATAATCCTCTTGGCTGCAGCATGGTCTTCTTCGCTGACGACCACACGCACAAATCCCATCGCCTGAAGTTCGCCAATGCCGCCCTGTAGATATTCCCCTTCGATACGCCCTGAAATACCCTGCTGTTGGAGAAGGTTCAGGATCATGTGGGCGTCCAGGCCAGAGGATGCTTCAAATACACTTATCATAAATGCTCAGCAATCACTGCAAAAACAGAATATACAAAGCAGCACCCAGAGAAATCAGGGATAAGACGATTGCCATGATACTGAGAACCATGATACGCAGATGCCTTTTGTCAGCAAGTGATACACCTTGCTCCAAAGCCTCCACTGTATTTTGCATTTGTATTGCCAAAGCCTTTATGTGCGCATCGTTTTCGGAAGCCGCTGCCTGAAGTTCCGTGATCTGTTGTTGCTGCAATATCGTCTGATTGGCTGCAGCATCAGCACTTTTCTTGGTAAATACAGGCGCAGCCGCAGACACGATAGTACCTACATACGGCAGAACGGACTTGAGCACGGGGATTAGCCAGGCAGGCATGTTTGACTCCTAACTGTTATGGCCGGACCTAGCGGTCAGCACTATTGAAAAAATACGCATGCGGATCCAAGATAAAACCTACTTCATTCGGAGATCCGCTGATATCCTTGC
>JAHEDW010000056.1 GCA_024641025.1 Gallionella sp. | reverse complement strand
CAAGAATGACTCTGTTGTCATATCCTAGTCGGACGTCGCATTGCTTTGAAGACAACCACAAGGAACATGATGCCGCCTACAACAGCTATTAGTCCACCCAAGCCCATCAACCCCATGCCTGCGGTTTGGGCAAATCCATGAAGTTCCTGTGCCGCTCCTGCTACCTTGCGCTGCACGCCGTATCCCCCTGACCATAGCAAACCCAAAATATGGAGCAATTGTCCCGCCCCGTATACATATGGCATCAATTTGGCCAATTTTAAATCCGGTTCGCGATAGCCAAGTTTTGGAAGCAGATGAAAGGTCAGTCCCATGAACGCTAGGCTGACTGCCCCGCCGGTACCGTGATAATGCGCCGTAATGATCGTGTTGCTGTCTCTGATCATAAGGCTTATCCCTCCCCCCAAGGCAAACAGCAATATTGATGAGATCAGCGCGGAACGCTGAGGGGCGGTCTGAGATGTTCCCTTCCCTATCATGATCCCGTAAAGAACTGCCAAGCCGATGGGTACGGTTGCGAAAGCACCTCCAACACGCATCAACTGCGTAAACTGTCCCATATAATTCATCAACAAGCCATCATATGAAAGATATATGAACGGTACATAGAATACGGGTAGCAATCCAAAAACAAGCAGAGTAGTTGCCACTCTTGGTGAAATCGGGATCTTGGCATTGCATGCTTGACCCAGCCACAACCATCCTGACAGCATGAGCAGCGTATAGGTGAACTGAAGCACATGGCCGCCGCCCCAGAATAATAGATCGTAATAAATCGTGCTTAGCGAATTTGTTGGTACGATGAGATATGACCATGCAAATGACGCCAATGCAAATAGCATCGAGATCGAAGCCGCATGCAATCCAATGCGTATTGAACCTTCACCTCCACGCCACAGTTGGACAGAAGGAATAGCCACCAAGCTACGTATTACGAGAACTACCATGCCGGATGCAAACAACACGAGCCCAGAAAAAAAGAAAGTACTTTGAATGACCGGCACATAGTTGCTCATCAAAGGCTCACCTTCTTCCACAAAAGGAGAAAGCGCGATCATTGCAGCTCCTAAGGCCGAAAGAATTAGGGCTATCCAGCCTGTCCCAATGAGCCTGGAAGATGAATCAAAGCTCCACAACGACCCTGCAAAGGCCAGGAACCACAGTAATACCGACAGGTCTACATGAACAACAAGAGCCGAGTGAAAAAAATCGACCCATGGAAAAATATCTTGAATATAAGGCGTGCGCGCAAGCACAAGAAGGATGGCAAATAACCCCGCTCCCACCAACGATGCTATACCCAACCATAACCACCCTGAAGTTAATCTGCGATTAGCTTCCGATGGCATTGAAAGTTCAAACCCACTATCACTGCTATATTCTTGTTTGATGCCTTCTTGCTGAGATGCGGTACTCATAGGTTATCCTCAGGATGCATGGTTTTTGAAAATAAATCCGCCGGTTTCAGCCTTGAATTCAATCACCATGATTCGGCCTGCCACGAGATTTACCGTTTCATCTCGGACATAATTATAATCATCGCCATCATGATCCTTAAGGCGTGCCTTAAGGGTATGCTTGCCAGCTTTCACCGGGATACGCCGGTAAATATTCGAATTACCGCTACGTGAGAAACCAGCTGGTTTCATGACCACGTGATAAAGCTTCTTGCCATCCAGTTCTAGCTCAACTACAACATCAGAACGTTCACGGGGACATACCGTGGTAACCTTCCGCTGGTATTGAGGCAATTTGGCCAATTCCTCTGGTGTTCGTTCACGACATGCTCCTACATGCTGACCCGCATGACTGAAGCTCAGCTTGATCAATGTTTCATCAGGCGGAAGGTGAGTATATGTAGGTGAAGTAGAAAAGAATCCAATTACTACCACGAACAACAAATAGAACAACACCTGACCCATATACTGTAGTGGCTTAGGCATGCGCGTCCCCTTTGCTGGATTTAACGACTGCTTTTGCCTGTGGCTTATATTGAGTCACCAGAAATGCGTCCGAATAATATCGGTCAACCTGCAAACCATTGCCAAGAAAAGCAGCTCTTCCGGCTTCAACCATGTCCGGCGAACCGCAGGCGTAAACCTCATAACTGCTTAGATCCGAGTGATCCTGGAGTATGGCTTCAGTAACCAAGCCAACCCTTCCATGCCAGTCATGCTCCGGCTTTGCATCGGACAAAACTGGAATGAACTCGAAGTTGTCATGTTCCCGCTGCCATTTTTCCGGTAGTTTGGAAAGGTATAGATCCTCTGGAATTCTGGCACCCCAGTAAAATTTAATCTCTCGATTGATTCCAGCATCGAATGCATGCTCCAGCATACTTTTTACCGGAGCAAAGCCTGTACCACCCACCATGAAAATGACAGGACCTTCGCCTTCTTCATGCAAGAAGAAGCTTCCGTAGGGGCCTTCTACATTCAACAAATCCCCCTCCTTCATTCCATTGAAAACATGACCGGTAAATTTACCACCTTCCACCAGACGTACATGTAATTGCAATTGGTCGGTTTGACCCGGCGAATTGGCAATGGAAAAACTGCGTCGCGTGCCATCCTCCAGCAATATGGCGATATACTGTCCTGGAATGAAATCCATCCGCTGACCGCCCTCGATATGGAATTCAAGCAACATGACATCACTTGCAGGACGTTCCATAATATTCAGCCGAATTTCCACATTTTTAACGGGGAATCTCTTCAACAAATCTATTTCATGGCACTCTATATCTAGGTCCGATATCGGTTTGGCACAGCAGAACAATGCCATACCCTGTTCTTTTTCAGCTGCGGTGAGCACGCCCTGCTGATAAGTACCATAATCGACTGCGCCTTTCAGTAACTTACCCTTGCAGGTTCCACAGGCACCATCACGACAAAGATATGGTAGTGTCAAACCCTGTCGAAGTGCTGCCTCAAGTATTGTCTCGCCTCTTTTTGCTGTAATCATCCTTCCACATGGAATTGCACTTATCTGATATTCGTTCTTACCGCGCCCTTTCCCTCCAATAAATGGAAGAAGCAGTGCAAAGCCTGTGACACCAACTGCCAAAGCCCAAACCTTACCTGGTCCCCAAGTATATAGAAGTGGATAGGTCCACAGGTAGAACCAATCCAGATTCAATATTGACGGTGCTGAATCCAGATCAGCCGGCCCTTGACTAAGTGCAGGCTTAACGAAGGCAAGCACAATCAATGAGAAGATCAACCCGATTTTTATAATCCGGGGAGGGGAGGTCTTTGCCTCGGGAACACGCTGCGTATGGACCCAGATGATCGCAAAGGTGGCTAGAGGAACACCAATGTGTATCAATGAAAGCAGGGAGAAAAACCGATCATTTACACTGCCCTGCTCAAGAAAATTACGCGCAAGGGGATCGCTGAAGATCGGCAGGGCATCCAGCCACTCTGCGGTTCCTACTGCAACGAACTGAGCCAACTTGTCCCAAACCAACCAGTAACCGTTTATGCCTGCCATGTATACCAGCCATAACACCACCATGCCAGTAAACCACGAAAACCAACGGAAGTCGTGGTAGCGATCAAACACGAAATTCCTAAGCATGTGTAAAACTGCTGCTAGCACCATGCCATCTGAAGCATAGCGGTGAAGGCTTCGCATTACACCACCCAAATACCATTGCCCATGTGTAATGGCCTCCACTGAATAGTAGGCATCTTCAACACCTGTGTCGTAAAAAGCATAGATGTAGAAACCGCTTACCACAATGATCCAGAACATCAAATAGGTGATAGCACCCAGATAGTAGAACGGGTTGAAAGAAGACCCAAATGTTCCATTCAATGCGATTTCCAATCGCAGGAATACGCTTTGACCAACCCGTTGTATGAGTTTAATCACCAAATAACTCCAAGGAGTATTACTTAAGGGAGAATCAAACCCGGACGTGCCTCAATTTTTCACTGATCAAGTTAAGCATGGTTGGGATGATTCCGTTTGGGGCTGCGTCGATATTCTCCTATGATCCACCAAATGATAAGCACTGACATAAGAATACCCATGCCTATCCCATAGAAAAAACTGTAATCCAGTGTGTATTTTCCAGTTTTAGTATCATAAACGGTACAAAATAGCTTTACACTTTTTGCAATTCCAGCGAAACCAGATTCCGATGTCTCGAAATTGTAAATCGGATCTGTAGATTTGACGTTGTATATCATGTTCCGCAAAGGTTCTAGCAGCGTCTTGTTTTCAAATTCCTCACCGTAAATCTGTAGATTGACCATGCCTTTCCCGTCTACAAATGTTGTCTGCGTAATATGTTCAAAACCTCCCACAGGAGAAGGGAAAAATACAAACCCCAATTCCTTGCTCAATTTTTTGATTGTATTTTCGTCAGCACTTACGAATTCCCAATTCGGCAACTTCACCTCCATGCGTCTTGCGAAATCATCCATCGCTTGGGGGGTATCATTCTCGGTATCGAAGCCAATTGTCAGAACGCCGAAGCTATCGGCACCTAATGCCTCACGGGACAACTTGAGAGCGCTCAGGTTACGGGTCGTAGTCGCACAAATGAAAGGACAGTGCGTGTAGATCATACTGATGACAAGCGGCTTTCCCCGATAATCAGACAAGCGAACTTTTCGTCCATTGCGATTCAGAAAAGTGTAATCACCAAGCTGATTGCCAATTGCAGCCTGGCTAATCTTCAACGCCTGCTTCTCATCAAAATACTGGGATACATCAACAGGCTGTATCTGCGACCTTGCTGTCGCAACAGTGTCCAGATAAAGCCTTGAACCTGTGGCATCACTATCTTGTGCTTGTGAAGTCTGCGTTGAAATCAAAAAGGCCGCAAAAAAATACGGGATAAGAGATTGTTGCATGATTTAGGCTTCCATCAAGTGAAGTTGTCCGTATTGCTGCTGCAACCAATTAAGTCAGCGTGTTAGATACTTCCATTTGCATGCACACAAAACCAGTCTCTCGGACAAACTATTACTGTTATATTCAGCCTGAAATGCCAATCAAGCGAAAAAACTTTCAAGCATCAATGCAAACAACAACAAGCTCAGCTGCACCATCGAAGCAAAAAAATTACCCATGGCGGCTTTCTTTGTTGGATTTCGCACCAATTGCACGCTTTTCATCAGGAAATAGATTCCGCCCGATAAGGCCCCTGCTAGATATATCCAGCTCAAACCATAGTACATCGGCATAAGCGAAACCAGCACCAGAAGTATCGTATGTCCAAGAATGATTCGTGCTGCCTTCTTATCACCTTTAACCACCGGTAGCATCGGCACTCCCGCAGAAGCATATTGATCACGATAAGCAATTGCCAGACTCCAAAAATGTGGGGGTGTCCACAAAAACAACACTAACGCGAGTAATAAAGGAAGTGTGCCAAAGGTAGGGTCAACAGCTGCTGCACCTGCTAGTACGGCAAAACTCCCCGACAAACCGCCGAATACGATGTTCAGCCAAGTACGCCGCTTCAACCATACTGTATAAACGATCGCATATGTAAATGCACCAAGAAAAATATTCAGCGCTGCCATTGCATTGAGTGCAAATGCCGAAGTTGCCACTGCGATCAATAGCAGCAAACCAATTGCAATCAGCCACTTTGGGCCATGACTAAACACACCTGTGACGAATGGTCGATTTTTGGTGCGCAGCATTTTTGCGTCCATATCACGCTCGCTGTACTGATTGTAGGCACCGGCAGCTGCCGATCCCATCAGTACCGTCAATGACAGCACCAGGATTTTCCAAACAGGCAATGATTCCCCCGGAGTAATCGCCATACCGCCAAGTGCGGCCAAAGCAATCACCATACCTATGCGCAACTTGAATACATTAACGTATTGTTTAAACATGATCTTCACTCCGTATTCTTCCCCTAAAATATCGGGGGAAAATTCTGGTCAAGTTATTGATACCACCCTGAGTCTCATAATAGTTTCTCAGTTAGACCATCGCCATGGCCGTAAGTAATTTTCGCCCTGAGCAACTGTACGATGAGTTGGGAAGCGAAATGTGAAAGTCGCTTCCCATCTTGGGCTTTCTTCAGGACATTCCCCATACAGTGGACAGATACTTGAAGTTGATGAAGTAGTACAAGACAATCGTTGCAAACAAGATCATCGCCAGAACAAATGTTCCAGGAGCTTCCATGCCACCGATGCCAATGTGCTTCTTGCCCGACTTCTCGAACACAACATCTGCATCTGCTACTTTCGGCCATGGAGCTGAATCCTCAGCGATACGCTCACCCGTAAAAATTGATGCCAATACGACCACGATAAACATAATCGCGCCAACCGTCATGATCACAGCAAATATTTCGCCCATATCCATTAAGCCTTTGGCGATCTCAGGATACTGATATGCCAATGGTTGACCGGCAAAGGTTATGTCAGAGTGTCGCCTTTGCACACCCATCGTGCCAGCGCCCATCAAAGCAATCGAAAAGACCCATGCTCCGAGGCTAAAAACATATGGTTGCAATTTAGCAACACCTGCTAAGGCCAGCTTGCGCTGGAACACCACAGGGAT
The DNA here is from genome assembly GCA_024641025.1 of Gallionella sp. GTDB lineage: Bacteria > Pseudomonadota > Gammaproteobacteria > Burkholderiales > Gallionellaceae > Gallionella. Next base: position 7,581 of record JAHEDW010000056.1, on the reverse strand, counting down.
CAACCAATAGGTTACTGCCATGAACGCCATTGTCGTTCCTGCAACAAGGGTTCCATGGAAATGGCCAGGTAGGTACATGGTGTTGTGAATGATCATATTGATTTGCTCCACGCTCATCACAACACCTGTAATACCCCCTATAAACCCGAAGCCAACCAACGACAGGAACATTCCAGAAAATATCGGATTACCCCATGGTGCTTTACGCAGCCAAGTAAACAAACCGGTATCGAGACCCTTCTTGCGTTGCGCGACCTCTATGGAACCAGGAACTGTCAAGCCATGAATCATACTAGCCAGCACCGCCAAATAGATCATGTAACTGGTATTGAAAACTTTCCATGCAGAAGTCAAACCTGGATCAGACAATAAGTGGTGAGCAGAACCAAGTTGCAAAAATAGTATATACAGCAGGAATGCTCCGCGACTCACTTTCTCAGACATTGGCTTGGCACCGAATACCAGCGATGCAATCAAATACCAGATAGAAATATGGGTTACTACGTTGATCTGCTGAGATGAGTGCCCGAATCCCCACCAGATGATCCTATACATCATCGGATCGATATGGTTGATCAAACCCACTGACCAGAGGAAAGTTGGTATCAGGATCAGCGCACCAGATACAATAGTAAAAACGGCAATGACTGTAGCTGTGACACCACCAAATACCACCAATGGTAGCGAACCGTTATATGTTTTCTCACGCTTTGCAACAACCAAAGTACCAAGAAACACGAAGCAACCGATCAGCGCCCCCACAGCAAACAGAATCAACCCCAGATAAAAATGCGGCTCTGCGGTTAATGGCACATAAGAGGTCATCATCACGCTCGAATTCCCCCCCAATACAGCCACCGCAACCATTGCTGCGCCAACCAGCATTAGCCAGAACTGTGCCCATGCCCACCTCGGTGTCGCCAGACGGTTGCTCAGCACATGCGCACCAAGGAAATACAATACTGCCATCTCAAAGAAAATGATCCACACCGCGAGATTGATAAGGCCATGCGCTGTCAGGGCCAAATAGAAGAACTCCGGAGAGAGTAACTGTACGCTTGGCATACGAGTAAGTGCCACTCCAAGACCAAAAATACCTCCAACAAGCAGGAACACTACGGCTGCAAATGCATTCCACTTTACCAGTGTGTTGGCAGTCCTATTGACTTTGAGGCCGGACACTGGATCAGTACGAAATTCAGACAATGTGGTCGTCGTCATTTTGTTTACTCCTTCACGTAAATTCTACCCAGCATTGTTTGGTGACCCATCGTGTTGCCACCACCGCAGTATTCTCCACAGGCTATGCTGAAAACACCGGATTTGTTCGGGGTTAGATTAAGCACTTGCTCGTATCCGGGATAGACTTGAAAATTGATGTTCTCCGGTTGTAGTGAGAATCCGTGTCCGACATCAAGGGATGACATATGCAGGCGATAAGTTTTGCCCTTTTGGAACTCGAGGATGGGACGCCATTGCCACTGCATTCCAGCCAGATAGACATCGGTGCCAGGAGGAGGAGCCACGACATCTTCTCCAGTCGCCTCATCTTTACGGACAGTGAACTTCGCCTGCATATCTGCCACCTTTTGGGCAAATGCCTCAGGTGTGGTCTTGTAGGTCTCGTTGCTCATATTCTGATTTCCGATCCAGTGCCAACCGATCATCCAACCGAACATGAACAAGCACCAAGTAAATGAAAGCACAATCCAAATCAACTCAGTGCGTTCAATCGGTTCACGCCACCAGTCAGGATTTGTCGGGGGAGTATAAGAAGTTCCCATGCTAGTTTCTCCTCATTATTAAGAAAATGCGCGAGTTTATTTGGCGATTGGAATATTGATCACATCCCATAGCCCCCACAAGGTGTAAAAAACTGCTGGGACGGCTATTCCTAATAACAATAAAAGCCAATTGTTATCAAGCAACTTCTGCATGGCATGAGGCTTAACGTCTCTTGAATTCGCTTCTGACATGATTCATTCCTCCCTTGACGATTAACGGCTAGCGCCATTAGCTAATACTATGAAATTCACTGAACGGATATTCAGTGTCTAAGCAAAACGAAAAGGCCGATAGCGAAATAGGCCGCGGCACTAACTGCGAGCAACACAGTAAGAAGCAAGAACTTGTTCTGTATCATCTGCCGCAAAAAGTGCCCTGACCGATCTGCCGAGCTGATTGGATCCATTGGAAACTCCCCCTCTTACAAGTGTTTGAATTTCATGTATTCATGACTTGGATAATTAATACGCCTTATATTGTCATTTTTTATACATGTATAAACCATATTACTTTGAACATGTATTGTCAAGATATTTTTGAAAGGATTCGATTTTTATTGCTAAATAGCTTCTATTGCTGTATCTTTTATACATGTATTGATGTTCTTCTAATAAATCCTATAATCATTCAAGCACTTGAGCTCGGATTAAAATAATTCCGGAAAGTGATCAATTAACTGTAGTCACACATCAAGAAATGCTGTATTTGCTATATGGAGTATTACCTAGGATATAAGGATGAAACTGACTCACTACTCTGATCTTGGATTAAGACTGCTAATGTATCTGGCATTACGCTATGACGAGTCAGTTACTATTCAGGAAGTCAGCATTCGTTTTGCAATTTCAAAAAATCATCTGGTAAAGATATCGCATCACTTGACAGGTTCAGGTTTGATTGTAAGCACTCGAGGTCGAAGTGGCGGTGTACGCCTGGCCCGTCATCCAACAAAAATATCCATAGAGGAAGCGTTTCTCGCTACTGAAGATAACTTTGATCTGGTCGAGTGTTTTGGAGCGCATAATCAATGTGTCATATCAAATGTGTGTAAGTTGAGTGGGGTACTTGATGACGCTCGAGAAGCATTCTTTCGCGTGTTGAGACAATCAACGCTTGCAGATCTCGTTAAAAGCAATAAAACACTTGAGGCTGCTCTGATACCGCTTCCTCAAACATCAACAATTAAGTTCTATCCCCGCTCAGTACATCCGACAAAGCGCACTGCAAAGGGAAAGTTGTAACATTCCGAGATACCATCAGTCCACATAGAAGGCTAGATCTCTTCTCTAACAAACGATTATTTGATATTAATAATTTGGTTTACGGCAACCCACCAACCTTTGTTTCATAATCGTGCTACGGAGTTGAAGCATGAAGATTTTCTTGGTTATAATTTTGCTCATGACAATATCAATTCATACTAATGCAAGCTCAGCAGAAGGAGATGATTTATGGGAAATGACCATCAAGACTGAAATGCCAGGCATGCCGATGCCAGAAGTGAAGCAGATTGTATGTTTGCCCAAAGGTGAAGCATTCATACCAAAAAGCGTGCCACATCAAAAGTATTGCAAATTTTCCGATATCAAGGTTTCACAAGAAAGGACAACCTGGAATATACGCTGCCCCAGCAGGGATCCCATGAATGGAAGTGGAGAGATGTCTATAACTGAATCCACCATGAAAGGATTGATGAAATTATCTTCTGAAAATATACAAATGTCTCAATTCTATTCCGGGAAGCTCTTGGGCTCCTGCCAGAATAATAAGTAGCATCCGCATTAAAAAACACTAACGCCATTAGTCGCGAATCACTTCCAATTATCTTTGAATTACAATTCACAGAGCTTTACTAAGCTAGCAAGTAGCGATTGTGATTTAAATATTGATTGAAGAGACATACGCTTTGGATCTGCAAGTCAGTCAAAAGATCTAGATAAAATTCACATCCAAACTGAACGACCATTTAAACAACAATAATATCCATAGCCGACTTTATATTCCGCGAAGAATATATATTCTTTCGTATCTCGCCTAACACCCAACCTACTAAATGATTTATTGGTTTCGGTTAGGAAATTTAGCCGGCCATTTCCTTACAATTCAATCAATTAATAAATATCTTGCAATTCATTACATAATATGTATCATTTGCACATGTATACAGCATGCATGTTTTAATTGGTGACTGCTTATGCAGGTTATAAAAATGTTCAGTGAATAACCATAATAACAACAGCGAATGCAAATAATTGTTTACATAACTTCGGGAGGACTTATCATGAATACTAGAAATTTACTTACTGCATTGTCACTCATGGCAGTCCTGCCATTGGTCACTAGCAACGCAATCGCCTCAACTGATGATGCGATACACCACGACGCAATACCCAATGCACCAACGATAACTGAAGCAGAATTCTCTAAAGGCACCCAGATTTTTTTCGAGCGCTGCGCTGGTTGTCATGGCGTGCTGCGCAAGGGTGCAACTGGAAAACCATTAACACCCAATTTGACCATTGATAAAGGTACCGAGTATCTGAAGACTTTCATTGGGTATGGTTCTCCTGGTGGAATGCCGAACTTTGGATCTAGCGGGGAGTTGACTGAAGCTGAAGTCGATCTGATGGCGCGCTATATACAACAGACCCCTGTAGCTCCCCCGGAAATGGGCATGAAGGACATCATTTCAACATGGAAACTTATTGTTCCAGTAAAAGACCGTCCCACCAAGCAAATGAACACACTTAATCTTGGTAACCTGTTTTCCGTGACACTACGCGATGCCGGAAAAGTCGCACTGATAGATGGTGACACTAAGAAGATCATAACCACCCTAAATACTGGCTACGCTGTACACATCTCCAGGATATCGGCTTCCGGTCGCTATCTCTATGTGACCGGTCGTGATGCCAGACTTAGTCTGATTGACTTGTGGATGCCAACCCCCTCAGTGGTAGCAGAAGTCAAAACCGGAGTTGAAGCACGTTCAATCGAAACCTCCAAGTTCAAGGGATGGGAAGATAAATATGCAATCTCCGGCACTTACTGGCCTCCACAGTATGTAATACATGAAGGCGACACGCTGAAGCCATTAAAGATTGTTGTAACCAGCGGGATTGCCTCAGAGACCGGTGATTACGTCAAAGAAGCACGTGTGGCTGCTATTGTGGCATCCCACTACAAGCCCGAATTCATGGTCAACGTGAAAGAGACAGGTAAAGTGGTGATAGTTGATTACTCCGACTTGGGTAACCTGAAAACCACTACGATAGATACCCCAAGGTTTCTTCATGATGGCGGCTTTGAATCAACAAAACGCTACTTCATGGATGCGGCAAATGCATCAAACAAAATTGCAGTGATCGACATCAAGGAAAACAAGTTGGCAGCCGTTGTCGATGTTGGCAAGACTCCACACCCAGGTAGGGGAGCAAACTTTATAGACCCAAAATATGGTCCGGTGTGGGCCACAAGTCATCTCGGCGACGATACCATTGCAGTCATAGGTACTGATCCAATCAAACATAAAGCCAATGCTTGGAAAATGGTACGTCAGATTCCTGGCCATGGCAGTGGATCATTGTTCATCAAGACCCATCCAAAATCCAAGAACCTATGGGTTGATGCACCTCTCAACGGTGACGCCAAGATCAGCCAATCGATCGGAGTGCTTGATATTAATAACCTTGAAAAAGGTGTCACCGTATTGCCAATCGCCGAGTGGGCAAACCTAGGTGATGGCGCAAAACGAGTAGTGCAGCCTGAATACAACAAGGCAGGCGATGAGGTATGGTTTTCCGTCTGGAGTGCCTCTAACCTGAAATCTGCCATAGTCGTGGTCGATGACAAGACCCGAAAGTTGAAGGCCGTAATTACTGATGAAAGGCTAGTTACTCCCACGGGACACTTCAATGTCAACAATACGATGCACGATATCTATTAAAGGTAGTTGACGCACCGTCATGAAATTAAGGGCGGGTTATCCCGCCCTTTTAGTTGGATGTAACTTATTGAAATAAAATAGTGATTATGATTATCGAAGAACGCTCCAAGTTTTTCGATTTTAATAAGGCTACAATTCATCTAGGTTTTCTTCATCCGACATTGCCATAACAAATCAAGGTTAATTCCGATGTGTACATTCTTGCAGCATGGACGAGCAATAATTACCTTGCTTTGTATTTTTGGTTTGACACATGCTGCTTGTGCAGTTGAAAGTACCGATAGCGAGGAATTGATCCTTGTAATAACCACACCAACCAGAACCAACGTCTCAATCTCGGAAGCCCCAGCTTCAGTTACGGTGGTAACTACAAAGGAAATAAAGGCAAAGAACGCCTCGAGACTTGGCGATGTACTGGATCAAGTTCCAAGTCTTTATTTACGTGGTGGCGCATTGGGCCAGTCACAAGGAACTATTGGGACGAGCGGTATGTCTTTGCGCGGTGTAGACCAGAACAAGACCCTCGTTCTTCTCGATGGACAACCTATTCAGGATGCTAGTTCAGGAAAGGTAGAGTGGCGCGTTCCATTCATAGAAGACATTGCAAGGATCGAAGTCGTACCCGGAGCCTTTTCCTCGCTGTATGGAAGCAATGCTATAGGCGGTGTCATCAATATCATCACCAAAAAACCAGACAGGCATGAACTCTCCGCCAAATTAAAAAAGGGTTGGGGCGATGCGAGCGGTGAGGATGCCAGTATTTATTTACGAGAAAAACTCGATAACGGGCTAGGTATTGCTGCAGGGCTTGGTTACCAGGACCACGAAAGTTATGTAAACGATTTTGTCAGTAAACCGACTTCATGCCCACCCCCCCCTGCTTCCTGCACACCCCTGACAACCGTAACTGGGTGGCAGGCCATTACCACACGTGAAGGTGTCCCCACCTATCTAGTAGGGGACCTGGGAACCGTTCCTTGGAATGCCGCCAATGCAACTACCAAGCTTTCTTATGACCTGAATGATACTGACAAGATCTATACCGGGATCAATTACCAGCAAACCAACCTTTACTATTCACACTTCAACACCTATCTCAGGGATGCAACTACAGGTGCCCCAATTTCAAGCGGATTGCTCGACATCAACGGTCAACCTGTTTACTTGACCAACTTCGATTGGACGCTTTGGTCATCTCTGCCGCTGCATGAGTCCGCAACAAGATATTTCGTAGGCTTTGACGGCGTAATTGGTAAAGACTATACGCTGAAACTAGACGTGGCAAAGATCAAGCGCGAGTACAGTTTTTCATTCGCAAGCCCCATGTCTACTTGGGACAGTGGATCAGGAAGCCTATATGACACGCCAAACACTGGACTTGATGGCACGGTCCAGTTGAGTTTTCCAGTTGGATCGAGACAGATTCTTGTAACTGGATTGGCATTGCATAATGACGCCGTGAATCAGAAAATCTACGCTCTCTCGAATTGGCGTGATCCCGACACAAAGACCAGTTTAGGAAATTACTACAATGGCGATTCTACGATAACCTCCGTTTTTGCTCAGGATGAGATCAGCGCATCTGATTCCTTAACTGTTTACCTCGGAGGGCGACTCGACAACTGGAAAACCAGTGGAGATAGCTTTAATAGTTCTGCCACACCACCTTATACACTTTATCCAACTCGCAATATAACCGCACTCAGCCCAAAACTGTCAGTTGTATATAAATCAAGTGATACAGCAACGCTACGCGCCTCATTTGGCAGATCTTTCCGTGCCCCGGCAAACCAGGATCTTTATACATCAACGACCAGCAGAGGACGTACTACAATGGGTGACCCGAATCT
>JAHEDW010000112.1 GCA_024641025.1 Gallionella sp. | reverse complement strand
TTCAATGCATCCATGAAATTACCACGCGTCCAAGGATAGGCTTGAATCGCAAGTTCGATACCATGCACTTCATCCAGGTCAGCCGGCGTCATGATACGCATCAATGGCCCCTCAATTTCCGCACCACATCCCAACTATTGCCTTGGGGGAAAACATTGCCTAAATGTCCAAACAAATGTGACTCGACGGATTTTCTCCACACCTTGCATTTTGGCTAGTCTGTATATTCTTTTTGGCTCCCTAGCGCTGTGCACGCTCAAAGGTCTTCAGTGCCACCCTGTCCCTCAGATACAATGGTAATGCTGCAGACGCATCCACACCTTGACCAATTGTAAAACGTGCCGCACCAAGAACTGCGATCGCTGCAGCCCGGGGTATTGCTGAGCCATCGATACCCTTCAATTGACCAGCATATCTCCTAACCAACGCCTCTCGATGCGACAAAAAACCACTGCCCACGCCCGACCAGTCAACCCCAGGCAATATAGGTGCGTCCTCCGGTCTGCACAGGCAAGGTTCAATCACGGATATCCATTCCCTTTCGCGTTTTTCATACGCAGCAAGATACAGTTCGCCCATGCGTGCATCCAGTACCGCAACTACGTGCGAATTTCCTGAAGCCTCTGCGAGGGCCTGCAATGTACATACTCCTGTAACTGGAAGATTCGCACCAAGAGCAAGGCCCTGCGTAGAACCACAGGCGATACGCACCCCGGTGAACGAACCTGGGCCCATGCCGAATGCGATGCCATCGAGTTGTGCAAGCTTTACATCTGCGTCGCGAAGCAGCAAATCCACCATTTCCATCAATAATTCGGAGTGTCTTTGACCGACCAGATCGCAACGTTCTATGACCACACCATGCTGCCACAGCGCAACCGAACAATACTCGGTGGATGTATCCAGCGCCAATACTTGCATCAAGTGTCCGCCAGCAGTAAAACCACCGCCAAAGCCGCAATCCCTTCGCCGCGTCCGGTCAGGCCTAGCTTCTCAGTGGTGGTTGCCTTAACGTTGACAGCACTTTTCTCTACTCGCAAATCGGAAGAGATATTTGCCACCATTTGAAAGATATGCGGCGCCATCTTTGGATTCTGAGCAATGATGGTCGCATCCACGTTGGCTACGCGAAATCCCTGCTCACGAACCATGTGTAGTGCCTTGCGCAATAAGATGCGGCTATCGATGTCCTTGAAGCTGGAATCAGTATCTGAGAAATGCCGTCCGATGTCACCCAGAGCAGCAGCACCCAACATGGCATCTGTGATCGCATGTAACAGTACGTCGGCATCAGAATGTCCGAGCAGTCCCTTATCGTAAGTGATCTCTACACCACCGATGATCAACTTCCGGCCTTCTACCAATTGATGCACGTCAAAACCTTGGCCGATTCTCATGCTATTTACCTTGTTTAGTCAGAAGCAACTCAGCCAGCAGCATGTCCTGAGGATATGTCACTTTAAGGTTGCCGGATTCGCTTGCCACCAATTTTGGCTTTAAACCCAGCGCCTCAACAGCAGATGCTTCATCCGTATAACTACCCGATTGCTGGAGGGCTTCCGTTAGCAGCTCAACTCGAAACATTTGTGGAGTCTGAGCCTGCCACAACTGTTCGCGATTTTCGGTTCGCAAGATTCTGCCATTGCGATCATCCCGTTTCAGAGTATCTGCTACAGGGATGGCAAGAATGCCGCCCACTTCGTCATTCCGAATTTCGGCAATCAGCCTGTCAAGATCCGTCCGGGACAGGCAGGGCCGTGCTGCATCATGTACCAGCACCCATTCGTCAGGCTCAAGCTCGGATGCCAGCAGACCATTAAGCACGCTTTCTGAGCGCGTCATTCCCCCGCAATAAAGTGTCTGTAGCTTTTCACCGAAGCGGGACCAGTCGTAGCTGTGAAACAGCAAATCGCCAGGAGCCAGAACAACGAAAACCGTTGTGATCTCGGGGCAGGCACACAATGTGCCGAGGGCGTGCGCGATCATAGGCTGACCGACTAGCGGTAGATACTGTTTTGGTAGATCGAGCCCCATGCGCGCACCCGAACCGGCGGCAGGAACCAATGCGTTAAATTCTGGCATGGATGGATTGTAATGGAAAAATGGGACGAGCGATTTTTCTGTTAAAGCGAATTGGTTTCCCAGCCTTATCTGCTATGATTCTATGCAAAAATAGGGGGAGATATGGACAGAATACTGCACAAACTTGACTTGATATTTGGCCAACACTCTGCCACACGCAGATTGACAATTCCACTATTGTTGCTCGGTTTTATCAGTGCGGTTGGCTATCTGGTAGGATACGAAATCACCGTCTCATTGTTTTTGCTGATACCTATCGCGCTCACCACATGGTATGGGAGTTTCCGTAACAGCGTCATCATGTGCCTACTTTCCACGTTCACCTGGTACCTGGTCGACATCGGGTCGTCCGCTCACTCCTATAACAATCCTCTTGCTCCCTACTGGAATTCGATTATAAGAATGGGCTTGTTCTTGATCACGGTACAGTTGCTGATCCAGTTGAAAGCCAGTTTGAACACCGAAAAGGAATTGTCAAGGACTGATGAGCTCACCGGGGCGATGAATGGGCGAGGATTCACCGAAGTGGCAGAAAAGATTTTCGAACTCGGCGCGCGACATATCAGACCGACTTCCATTGCCTACATCGACCTTGATAACTTCAAGAAAGTAAATGACGGGTTCGGCCATTTCGAAGGGGACAAGGTACTTCAAATGGTTGGTGACATCCTCCTTAGATCCGTGCGCAAATCCGATGTAGTGGGCAGATTGGGCGGAGATGAATTTTCCGTTATACTTCCTGAAACCAACGAAATTGGTGCCAGATCGACTTTTTCCAAATTGAAAAACGATCTCAGTAATGCGATGAAGGAAAACAATTGGCCTATCGGCTTCAGCATCGGTGTCGTTTCATACGATATGCCCCCAGCTAGGCTTGATGAAGCAATCAAGACAGCCGACGAACTAATGTATCAAGTCAAAAGGCACGGAAAAAATGACATCTTGTTCAAGCATTATCTGACGGAGAAAAAATCCCCTTCGGAATTCAGGAGAAGAATCAACACGCTAAGAAGTACCTGAATCACGCCCTGCCGTTATGCGTCACGTAAAGGTGTACGTATCACGTATAATGCGCACCCTTATTCAGACTGTTTTACATGCTGTTCTCGTCATCACATACCCGCCCACGTTACACGAATCTATGCGGCTCTTCCGACTCGCTGGCATTGGCGCAATACGCCTTGCAACACTCACCGCTGGTAGTTATCGCTGCGAATGCGCTTGAAGCGCAGCGACTGGTCGAGGAGATACCTTATTTTGATCCTAATTTGCGGGTGCATTTGCTGCCAGACTGGGAGACTCTGCCCTATGATCACTTTTCTCCCCATCAGGACCTGATCTCGGAGCGACTCGCAACCCTCCACCATGTTCGCAGCAATTCATGCGATGTTCTTGTGGTACCTGTTTCTACAGCACTCTATCCACTACCCCCTGTGGAATATCTTGCTGCCTTCACTTTCTTTCTCAAGCGTGGCGAGAAACTCGACCTTTCCGGATTGCGCGAGCAAATGACGATGGCTGGCTACAGCCATGTCCAGCAGGTATTGTCTCCAGGTGAATATTGTGTGCGCGGCGGCATCATCGACCTGTTCGCGATGGGTAGTGTATTACCATACCGCATCGACCTGTTCGACGATGATATCGAGACCATCGCCACTTTCGACGTCGACACCCAACGCACGCTTTATCCGGTGCCGGAGATCCGCTTGTTGCCAGCGCGCGAATTTCCACTGGACGAAGCCGGGCAGGCGCGATTCCGTCAGGGATTCCGTGAAAGATTCGAGGG
>JAHEDW010000055.1 GCA_024641025.1 Gallionella sp. | reverse complement strand
TTATTATCTGGTTGATGTCGGTGTTGGCTGAGATCACGCCTTCAGTACCTTTGAATACCAAAACATCAATCCTGGCTTTAGGCCATGTTCGTCGCAGCGAGCGAATCAGTGGTGTGGTCAGCAGGACATCACCGATACGGCGCGTCACCACCACCAATATTTTATCGGGTGGCCTCATAGATATTGGTCAACGCCTAGTGCTGCAACGATATGTTTTTCCTGCAATACTTCCTGCAACCGCATGCGGTTAGCTTCAAGACTAGCTCGGTCACTCTCACGATGCCAGAGGTGAAAGACCGGCACAGAAAATCTAGCCGACTTGTTCTTAATCCCAGCACGCAACATTCTTATCACCAGATCTGAATCTTCCAGTCCCCAACCTGTATAGCTTTCATCCAGACCATTTACGCGCAGCAAATCATCTCGCCAAGCAGACAGATTGCAGGTTTTTGCACCTTTCCAGCGACTCGGGAATAGTTTGCGCAACCAGCCAAGTTTAGGTAGGCGCAGCAACGGCAGCAGCCTTACTATATCTCCTTCTTTACGTGCTTTTATCCAATCCAATACGTTCCATTCATGTATCGGCACCTTGTCACGCAACACTTCATCGGTAAACTTCTTTGTTAGTAAAATTCGATTACCGGACAAGAAGCAGCCACGTTCAGCCAGATTGCGATGGCTGGAAACATACTCTGGTGGAGGCACGCAATCACCATCCATGAATATGATGTAGTCGGCATGGGTATTTGCCAATGCGCGATTGCGTATGGCTGCAGCACGGAACCCTAGATCTTCCTGCCAAACATGTGTTATGGAAAATGACGCCCGAATCTGATATGAAGTGATCAGCTCTGCAGTTTCCTTCGTAGAGCCATCATCTGCAACAATTACTTCAAAATTCTCATCCGTTTGTATTAGGCAACCTTCGAGAACTGCTGCTAACGCATCGGGACGATTGTAGGTCGTGATAATCAGTGCTATACGCATCACATTTTTTTGTTCAGCAGCATCAATTTTAGATATCGGTAATATGTACCTTCCGCGTTGGAGACAGCCAGCATGAAACCTTCACGACCATCCAGAAAGCCTGCCCGAAAGATGTATGTCCTTAGGAAGCTCCATAGTCCGCGAATAATTGCTCCGACCAGTGATGAATTTTTGCCGCGTTGATGCATCATGTTTGCACCAGCCGATGAATATTGGTCGACTTTTCGCAGGACAGCTTCAAATGTGTTGAAGGGATGATGCAACAATTCTCCGTCAACCAGACCAATTTTCCCTTCTACAATCAACCGTTCATGAACGAGGTCGTCGGAAAAGCGAGCCTTATTGCGTTTGAACAATCGCACGATATGATCAGGATACCATCCTGAATGTTTCATATAACGCCCGCAATAACTCGAGAGACGGGAAATTTTGTAAGCAACGAATTCGCCTTCAAGTTGAGTTACTGCATTTTCAATCGATGCACGCAATTCCTTTGTAACGCGCTCATCAGCATCAATTGAAAATACCCAATCATGACTAGCATGGGACAGCGCATGATTTTTTTGAACACCAAATCCCTGCCAATCATGAATATATACTTTTGCTCCCACCTTTCGGCAAATATCCAAGGTTCCATCGCTACTACCTGAATCCACCACAACTATTTCATCCGCCCACGTTACCGATTCAAGGCAAGCGCGTATATTCGCCTCTTCATTCTTGGTAATTATTATGACGGAGAGTTTGCCCATGAATATATATCAAGTTGAAATCAAAACTGGTATCATGATTTTTCCCCAACAGAATTTCCATTTTGCCGATATTCCGGTACCCACTTCCCTAGACCAGATCTTACTGTTTCATCCGACATTGAAGTTACAGCAATCCAGTTCAATAGATCTTCCAACCAGACAGCGTCGGCCTTTCTTGCTTGTGCGATGCGCAGCTTTGGATGTGGTGTAGGCAGGGTATGCTCGCTATCGGCCAGTAATTCCTCATAGAGCTTTTCACCGGGTCTCAAACCGGTAAACTCTATTTTGATCTCTTCCTCTGTATAGCCTGAAAGGCGTATCAGGTCTTTGGCCAGATCTACGATCTTCACAGGCTCACCCATGTCGAGCACAAAAATCTCGCCGCCATTTCCCATCAAACCAGCCTGAAGGACCAGTTGTGCAGCTTCAGGTATTGACATGAAATAGCGGGTGATCTCGGGGTGGGTAACAGTAACCGGTCCACCCTGTGCAATTTGTGCATGGAACTTTGGTATAACGCTGCCGGTGCTGCCAAGTACATTTCCAAAGCGCACCATTACGAAGCGCGTTATACCTGCGGGCTGTAAAGCCTGACAGACCATCTCAGCCAAACGCTTGCTAGCACCCATTACATTGGTGGGATTTACTGCCTTATCAGTTGAGATCATTACGAACTTATTGATGCCATGTTGCTGAGATGCACGCGCAACAATCCAGGTTCCCATTACGTTATTGCGTATTGCCTGCCATGCATTGTGCTGTTCCATCAAGGGTACATGCTTATAGGCAGCAGCATGGAAAAGAACAACCGGCTTATGCTGTTCCATGGCTTCATCAACTCGTGAAGCATCGCGCACATCACCAACTAGACAGACGAAATTCAATAAGGGAAATCGCTGTTTCATGTCTTGCTCAATGGTGTACATCGCATACTCATTTGCTTCAAACAACACCAACTTGGCTGGTTCAAAACGTGCAATCTGGCGGCACATCTCCGAGCCTATCGAACCACCTGCGCCTGTCACCATAACCACTTTGCCAGAAAGCAACTCATGTAACCCTGCATCATCCAATACCACAGGGTCTCGGCCCAGTAGATCATCAAGTTCGATTGCACGCAATTGCGACACCGATACTTTACCGCTCATCAAATCGTCAAACGAAGGGACAGTCAGGGCTTTCAGATTGGCTTGATTGCAAATTTGTATCGCTCGCTTTCGCTGCTGGTGGGAATTCGAAGGCATGGCAATGATAACTTGCGATACTGAAAATTTGTCAGCCCATTCAGGCAAGCTTTTCAATGCACCTAAAACCTGTACGCCGTTCAAGGTACGCCCATGCGTCCCTAAATCATCATCCAGAAACCCGACCAGTCGCCATTCATTATTCCTGACCAGTTCCTTGGCCAGACTTGCAGCTGCGTCTCCTGCGCCTAATATCAGAACAGGTTCTCCATGGACTTTGAAGTCACGGTATAGAACTTGGTCTTTCCACATCCTATATGCAAAGCGGCTGCCACCCATTAAAAGAATCAACAACAAGGGATTGATCACAAGCACCGAGCGTGGCAGCACAAAATCCATACGCAGCATCACGAACATCAATGGAACTATCGCTGCAGATAGCAGGACTGCAAGAAATATGCGGCGTAGATCCGTCGTGCTGGCATATCTCCAAATACCACGATACAGCTTGAAGCGCCAAAAGATTACCAATTGCATCAGGACCACCCATACCATTGTTTGCTTCAGCTCTTGAGCAAATGCATGTGGTAGTTCAAAATTGAAGCGAAGCAAATATGCAAAACTCCACGCCACTGCGGCAGCAATTGCGTCATGCAATACCGCTAAAGCGGTACGAATATTCGATTTAAATATCAATT
The DNA here is from genome assembly GCA_024641025.1 of Gallionella sp. Taxonomy (GTDB): domain Bacteria; phylum Pseudomonadota; class Gammaproteobacteria; order Burkholderiales; family Gallionellaceae; genus Gallionella. Next base: position 10,683 of record JAHEDW010000055.1, on the reverse strand, counting down.
AAAAATTCCTAAAACATTACTAATGCTTACGACAATTGTGGGATAGCACTTGTTATACTTCTTCGCTATTCCTTTGCTTCATTTTGCTTTTCAGCCTGAAATCGCATCCAACTACGATCCACCCACATCGTCAAACCAAGATAGATTGCACCCCACCACGCCAGCAGGTTTCCTTGCCCCTGTACATCAAGGTTAATACCCCATAGTGCAGAAGCACCCGCGAGAAACATCAAGAGGTATTCGGCAAGCGCAGTATTGCGATGTCCCCAACCCATTTGTACCAAGCGTTGGTAATAATGGTTTCGATGTGCTTGAGAAAGCTGTTCCTTACGCTGCAATCGCTTCAACAAAGTAAAGGTGGCATCGGCCACAAACGGCGAAAAAACCAATATTGGGAACCAAAAAGGCCAGTACCCTTGTTGCCACCCCAGCACACCATATGCTGCAGCTAAAAACCCTAGCGGTATGGATCCTGCATCCCCCATAAATACCTTGGCTGGATTAAAGTTGTGATATAGAAATCCCAATGCTGCTGCACCTATCGAGAAATTCATCATCGCAAAGTTCTCGTCATTATGCATCAATCCGGCAAGGCCGTAGAAGCTGAACCCGAAGAGTGCCATGCCGCCTGCCAAGCCATCGGCACCATCCATGAAGTTGTATAGATTCGTCATCCACACAATGTACAGCAGGACCGGCAATATCCAGTACAAACCAACTCCTGAGCCGTAAATTACGGTCATCGCAGCGATGAAGTGTCCGATTAACCTGGTTCTTGGTGCAAGATCACGCATGTCATCTACCAGGGACAATACGAACAGTCCCAGCGCAGGTAGCACGATCCACCATGCCCAGAATTGGATCATCAACATCCATCCGGACAAGATCCCTGCCATCAAAGCGATCCCACCGGTTCGTGGTATCGGTTCTGAGTGAAGCGAACGATCGTTAGGAATGTCCTGCAATAAGCCTTCTTTATTAAGGGTCAGAATCAACGTCAACAATAGCGTGACGAATGCAGATATCAAAGGAGAATAATGATTCATTTCTATGTTTACGATATGGTTTATTCAAGTAGTTGCTGCCAGAATATTTTTAGCAAGGGGAACTTTTAAAGTTTAGACTCAGAAGGCATTTACCCAGCATCGTTACCGTAAGCAGGTATGCGATTGAAAACTTCACTGAGGATGATTTGATTTTCACAAGGACCAGTCGGTTAAGTGCAACCACATCATTTCTTTAAATTGTTTCCAATTGGCTATAGCTAGAATGCACTTATGCATGGATTTTGCAGAACTCTTTGTACGTAATATTTATTCCCTTTTGAAGTGTCGTGTTAGCTTTCCAACCCAAGCCCGCGATCTTTGATACATCCATTACTTTGCGCATCGTGCCATCTGGCTTTTCAGTATCCTGAACAAATTTTCCGGTGTAGCCTACAACCTGTGCTACCGCTTCTGCCAATTCACGGATAGTCAGGTCCGTACCCGTGCCAACATTAATCAGGGGACATTGCGATGGGTCAACCAGTGGGACGTAGTTTTTATCATCAAGTGTTGCCAGATAAACTAGTGCGTTAGCTAGATCATCAACATACAGGAACTCGCGCCTCGGTTTACCGCTACCCCAAAGTATCACTTCGTGCTCACCAGATACTTTTGCCTCATGCATTTTGCGTATCAATGCGGGAAGGACATGGGAGTTACTCAAGTCATAGTTATCGCCTGGGCCGTACAAATTGGTAGGCATTGCAGCCAGCCACTTCGTCCCAAATTGTCGGTTGTAGGACCAGCACATTTCGATACCTGCAATTTTGGCCAACGCGTATGGACGGTTTGTTGCTTCTAACGGGCCGGTAAGTAAAAACTCCTCTTTGATCGGTTGAGGACAATCCCGCGGGTAAATGCAGGAACTGCCGAGAAAGATCAGCCTTTCTACTTCAGTTGTATGTGCAGCACGGCAGATATTAGCCTCGATAAGAAGATTGCTCATCAGGAAATCCACCGGATAGGTATTGTTGGCATGAATGCCACCGACCTTTGCTGCAGCTAAAAATACGATTTCAGGTCTTTCCTGCTCGAAGAATTTCTTAGTAGCTTGTCCATCTTCCAGATCCAACTCGGCATGAGTACGCGTAATCATGTTTGTATAGCCTTGCCGGTGCAACTCACGAACGATTGCGCTTCCCGCAAGGCCGCGATGTCCCGCAATATAGATTTTTACGTTCTTGTTCATTGCAGGTTCTACTCGTGGTAATCGTAGGCCGCAAATCCATGCTTCTTGACTAATTCGTCGCGTTCGGCACTCTTGAGATCTTCTCTTACCATTTCCGCAACCAGCTCATCGAAACTTATCTTTGGCGTCCAACCGAGTTTTTGTTTGGCCTTGGAAGGATCACCCAGCAGCGTTTCTACTTCAGTGGGACGGAAGTAACGTGGATCTACCTGTACGATGCATTTTCCTGAAGCATCATAGCCTTTCTCTTCAATTCCATTACCGCGCCATGTGAATTTCATACCGAGTTCCTTAGCTGCTGCATTTACAAAGTCTCGAACACTGTATTGGACGCCAGTTGCGATAACATAATCCTCAGGCTTTTCTTGTTGCAGCATCAACCACTGCATTTCAACGTAATCTTTGGCATGACCCCAATCGCGCAGTGCGTCAAGATTGCCAAGATAGAGGCAATCCTGCAGGTTAAGTTTGATTCGTGCTAGTGCACGGGTTATCTTGCGCGTAACAAAGGTCTCCCCGCGCACTGGGCTTTCGTGATTGAAAAGAATGCCGTTGCATGCGTACATTCCGTAAGCCTCTCGATAATTGACTGTGATCCAGTATCCATAAAGTTTGGCCACTGCATAGGGACTGCGCGGATAAAAAGGCGTGGTTTCTTTTTGGGGTGTTTCTTGTACAAGGCCGTAGAGCTCTGAAGTGCTTGCCTGGTAAAAACGCGTCTTTTGTTCCAGCCCGAGAATGCGAATTGCTTCGAGAATTCGCAACGTACCGATGCCATCGGCATTTGCCGTGTATTCAGGGGTCTCAAACGATACCGCCACATGACTCATCGCAGCCAGGTTGTATATCTCGTCTGGTTGGACTTGCTGGATGATACGAATCAGGTTGGTAGAGTCTGTCAGGTCACCGTAGTGCAAAATGAAGCTGGCTTTTTTGACATGTGGATCCTGGTAGAGGTGATCGATTCTGTCGGTATTGAACAAGGATGAACGACGCTTCACACCATGAACAACATAACCTTTTTTTAACAATAGTTCGGCAAGATATGCTCCATCCTGTCCCGTAATTCCAGTAATCAAAGCTACTTTTCTTTTCTCTTTCATTTCTTTTCTCGCAAGTAATATTTGTGTTTATGATTATCTGCCGTAGTTGTCTTCGTAGCGCTGGATGTCGTCTTCACCCAGGTACTGTCCAACCTGAATCTCAACAATGTGCAACGGCTCGCTGCCCTGATTTTCCAGACGATGCTTTGCACCGATAGGAATATAGGTGCTCTGATTTTTCTGTACAGTTATCACCTCATCGCCATTGGTTACAGTTGCCGTACCCGACACCACGACCCAGTGTTCGGAACGCTTGCGATGGCTTTGCAGGCTGAGCCTTGCTCCAGGTGCTACTTCGATGCGCTTGATCTTGAAGCCGTCCTGGTCCTCTTCTAGTACTGTGTAGCTTCCCCACGGACGATTGACTTTGGCATGAAATAAATGCTCCGTAGCACCCCGATTTTGCAGTTCTTCAACAACTTCACGTACTCGCTGAGTTTGGTCATTCTTTGAGATCAACACTGCATCTGCTGTCTCTATAACACACAAGTCTTCAACACCGATTGCGGCAACAAGTCGTTTTTCAGCTCGGATCAGGCTGTTTTTGCAATCAAGTGCAATTACTTTTCCCTGAAGCGCATTATTGTTGTCATCCAGTAAAGAAATCTCATGTACTGCCTGCCAGCTGCCAACATCATTCCAGCCAATGTCACAAGGAATTAACGACACACGGCTGGATTTTTCAAGCACGCCGTAATCGATCGAGATCGATGGCATTGATGCAAAATGACCTTCAACTGCCTGCTGAAACGAACCTTTGATTTTGCTTTCAGCAAGGATGTCCTGCAAGACCAGATATACAGAAGGTAGGTGCTTTTCAATTTCCGCAAGTATTGCAGATGCTCGCCACACGAACATCCCGGAATTCCAATAGTATCCGCCCTCATTCAAAAACTTTTCAGCGGTTGCCAAGTCCGGTTTCTCTGTAAAGCGCTCTACCTCAAATATCTTTGGATCCTCACTACGGTGTGCCTTTATATAGCCGAAACCTGTGTCAGGCCGGGTTGGCTGGATTCCAAAGGTGACTAATTTTCCACTTTCGGCTGCATTTATAGCAACATTCAAGAGCTCGCGAAAACGCACTTCGTCCTTAATGATGTGGTCGGATGGCAGCACAACCATTACAGGATCTTCACCCCCTGCTGTCAGGTATGCTGCAGCCAGCGCAATCGCAGGCGCTGTATTCCGTCCGATTGGCTCAAATATTGATTTATAGGGCAATAGGGTGTGATACGCCTCACCCTTGGCGTAAGCTTCTTGCGTAACGATTAGAACCCTTTCTGCGTTTATTACCGGTGACAACCTTTTGATGGTTGTCTGTATCATCGAATCCTTCCCGTCCAGCGCAAGGAATTGCTTGGGTAACTGTTGCCGAGAAAGTGGCCACATTCGACTGCCGCTACCACCAGCCAGTATTACTGCATTAATTTGTGGTTCACTCATTTTCTTTTCTCCAGCAATTTTTTTGCTTTGATTCGATATTTATTATTCATTTCACTGCAAGCTGTTTATTTTATTGCTTTTATTAAGCAAAGATAAGGAAAGTTTTCATTTCTATTATGTAATTGGAGGACAAGCATAACCCAACTTCAAACTGCGGATTATTGTATTTGGTGTAACTGCGGAACCAGTGATCAATTACCTGGTTTGCAGACTTTGTCACTGAAGTCCCACACACTTAGTATCTTGCTTTACAAGTTTCGATATACGGATTGAATTCCGTTTATTCAATCCGCCTATTTGGCTACTATTCGAGCAAGATCATGCGTTCAATTGTTGAACGCATGGAATTACATCAGCCGATCACCAGTCCTGTCAACCATTTGTCGTAATTTGAATATTGATGATTTCACTTCCAAAACAAGAGGAATTTCTTGACCCCTATCTGTCCTTCCTTAATCCTTACTCCATCCTATAAGATGTATCCTATCAACCCTTTCGTGTATATATTTCCCTATGGTGAAAAATAATGCCAATCATCACGCACGGCGAATTCTGTTAGTCAAGACATCGTCTCTGGGGGATGTCTTGCACAATCTTCCTGTAGTCACTGATATCAGGCACCATTTTCCTGATGCGAAAATTGACTGGTTGGTTGAAGAAAGCTTTGCATCTCTGCCCAAATTGCATCCAGCTGTACAAGATGTCATTCCAGTAGCATTGCGGCGTTGGCGAAAAATGCTGTTTAGACCCTCTATTTGGCAAGAAATCAAAGCCTTTCGTGCTCTATTAAAAGCGCGGGAATATGATTATGCAATCGACACTCAGGGATTGTTAAAGAGTGCCTTGCTGATGCATGGTGCTCACGGATTGCGCTGTGGATATGATAGCCAAAGTGCTCGAGAATCGCTTGCATCAAATTTTTATCAAATGAAATTTGCGATCTCAATTGGCCAGCATGCAGTTGAAAGAAATCGGCAACTTGTCTCCAAAGTACTCGGTTATCCACTGGATGAAAGCGCCGATTACGGGATCCAACCTCCCGCTATAGGAAGGTTCAATTGGTTAGAAGAGGGTACATATGTAGCACTACTCCATTCTACCAGTCGAACCGACAAACTCTGGGATGAAGCAAAATGGATATTGCTTGGCAGAATTCTCAAGGAAGAGGGAATACGAAGTATCTTGCCGTGGGGCAGTGAATCAGAAAGATTGCGCAGTTTAAGACTCGGACATTCAATTCCTGGGGCAGTGACGCCTCCTCGTCTCAGTCTGAAAGATGCTGCTGCTTTACTTGGTAATGCCCATGCAGTGATTGGTGTAGACACAGGCCTTGCTCATCTCTCAGCTGCATTGAATGTACCCACTATAGGTATCTACACTGCTACTGATCCAACTTTGACAGGATTATATGCTGGCAACAAAGCCATTAATCTCGGTGGTATCAACCAATCTCCTGACGCATTATCAGTTTTTGAGTCTCTTAAGCTAATCACTTCTTGATCATGAGATTGCTATATACCTTCATACTTTGGTTACTTATGCCATACGCCTTTTTCAGATTGATATGGCGTGCACGCAAGCAGCCGGAATATCTGCGTCATATTCCTGAAAGGTTTGGCTTTTATTCCTTTCGATGCGACAAACCAGTTATCTGGCTGCATGCTGTATCCGTAGGTGAAACACGAGCCACACAAGGACTTGTTGATAAGTTGTCTACCGCATTCCCGACTCATCAGATATTGTTCACCCACACAACTCCTACGGGACGAGTCGCCGGAGAGCAACTGTATGGCAGCAGGGTGATGCGTGTTTATCTACCCTACGATTATCCTTTTGCGGTAAATAATTTCTTGCGTCATTTCCGCCCACAACTTGGCATCCTTATGGAAACGGAAATTTGGTTCAACCTGATCCATTTCTGCCAAATTAGCGGTATCCCCTTATTGTTGCTGAATGCACGGATGTCTGAAAAGTCAGCTAAGGGATATAGTCGATTTTCCCGATTAACCCGCAACGCTTTGGTTAATCTTGCAGCCATTTCTGCGCAAACCGTAGACGATGCAACACGATTGAAAATGCTAGGAGGCACGGATGTCGATGTAATGGGTAACCTCAAGTTCGACATCGAACCACCAATGGCCATGCTTGATTTGGGAAAACAGTTGCGTGAACAATTCGGCACAGATCGCAAGATCCTGCTTGCAGCAAGCACCCGCGATGGAGAGGAATTGCTTATCCTGGACATTCTTGAGCAATTGACCATTCCAAGCCTGCTGCTTGTTATTGTACCGCGTCATCCACAGCGATTTAGAGATGTCGCAGCCATATTAGAACAACGAAATATCGCTTACCAGCGAAGAAGTGAAAACAAATCTGTTCCAAGTGAAATTCGAGTGGTTTTGGGCGACAGCATGGGAGAGATGTTTGGCTATTATGCTGCTGCTGACCTTGCCTTCATTGGTGGAAGTCTACTTTCATTTGGCGGACAGAATCTGATCGAGGCCTGCTCGGTTGGTACTCCAGTGATAGTTGGACCGTACACATATAATTTCGCCGAGGTAACCCAGCTAGCGGTTAAATCTGGAGCTGCATTACAGGTGAAAGATCATGTGGGCTTGTTTGAATGCGTTCAGAACCTTTTGGGAAGCCCAAATACTATGACTGAAATGCGCCGCCAATGTGAGGTGTTTGTGAGCGCCAATCGCGGAGCAACAGAGCGATCAATGCAGCTTGTTTTGAAGGAATTTGATAGGAGCAGATTGAGCGGCAACTAACCTTCTATAAAGTATAGGTAGGCTCACGGAAACAGCTCTGCATCGTTCAACGATTTTCCCTGTGTGTCCTTTGCTGATAGGGTAGGTTGGTTTTGGAGCCCCCAATTTATTGACAAGGTCGGATCATCCCAGCGTATGCATCGCTCATGATCCGGAAACCAGTAATCGGTAGTCTTGTAAAGAAATTCTGCGGACTCAGATATGACAACAAACCCGTGCGCAAAACCTTCTGGTATCCAGAGCATACGTTTGTTTTCAGCAGATAGTTCTATTGCTATATGTTTGCCGTAAGTCTTCGAACTTCTGCGAATATCTACTGCAACATCAATTACCTTACCTTGAGTAACCCGAACCAATTTTCCCTGAGGATGCTGAATCTGATAGTGAAGACCGCGCAAAACACCCTTAACAGAACGCGAATGATTATCCTGCACGAAATCAATGTCGCGTCCCGTCAACTCTGCAAACTTGCTACGATTGAAACTTTCAAAAAAAAATCCTCTATCGTCACCAAACACCCTGGGTTCGATGACAAGTAGATCATCAATTGATGTTTGAATGGCTTTCATTCATCTATACTCTTTTCCTTCAGTACCCTCATCAGGTAATCCCCGTAGCCGCTTTTCAACAAAGGGGCTGCAAGCTTTTCCAGTTGTGCCGCGTCAATAAAATTCATGCGATACGCGATTTCTTCCGGACAGGCTATTTTGAGCCCCTGGCGACGCTCTATTGTTTGAATGAACTGGCTTGCTTCAAGAAGTGATTCATGTGTCCCTGTATCCAGCCATGCATATCCCCGACCCATGATTTCAACAGACAGCCCGGCGCGTTCCAAATAAATACGATTTACATCGGTGATTTCCAGTTCTCCTCGCCTAGATGGTTTGAGGTTAGCAGCAATATCCACAACTTGATTATCGTAAAAATACAATCCAGTGACCGCATAATTGGATTTTGGTTTTGATGGCTTTTCTTCCAGTGACACTGCACGGCCGCTGGCATCAAATTTCACCACCCCGTAACGTTCCGGATCACGTACATGGTAAGCAAAGACTGTGGCTCCGTCAGTTCGATGTGCTGCATTATGCAACTGTTGCTGGAATGTGTGCCCATAAAATATGTTGTCGCCCAGTACGAGCGCCGAAGGATGATTCCCGATGAAGTCTCGGCCAATTATGAACGCTTGAGCAAGTCCGTCTGGAGAAGGTTGTACCGCATATTGTAAATTCAGACCCCATTCTCCCCCATCACCCAATAACTGTTTAAAACGCGGAGTGTCCTGCGGTGTAGAGATTATCAAAATTTCCCTTATCCCCGCCAACATCAGCGTGGATAAGGGATAATAAATCATGGGTTTATCATAAATCGGCAATAACTGCTTCGATACTGCCAGAGTCACTGGATGCAAACGTGTGCCAGAACCACCCGCGAGTACGATTCCCTTCCTGGAATGCGAGGTCATGGCATTCATAACCTAGTTCTGGTCAAACCATATCCTTGAGTGCTTTCAATGGAAGTACTTTAACCACGTTACGTGCAGGTTTAGCCTTGAACATTACCTCTTCCTTGGTAAATGGATTGATGCCTTTTCGTGCTGGGGTTGCCGGTTTGCGTACCAACTTTACTTTCATCAGGCCGTAAAAATTGAATACGCCTGGACCGCTTTTCAGATCGCGCTTGATAATGCTGGACAACTCTTCAAACACAGCACTCACGTCTTTCTTTTTCATATCGGTTTTTTCCGCGATAAGAGCAAGCATTTCTGTTTTAGTAGTAGGTTTTTTTGTCGCTTTACCTTTTGTTGCCATGATTTACTCCCTATTGTGGTTGAAAATTGCGTTATTGTTCCTGCTGGATTGTCGCCTATGGACAATTTTTATTACTATACGTCCAAATTCTTTACCCCGAGTGCGTTCTTCTCAATAAACGCACGACGGGGTTCTACGATGTCACCCATCAACGTTGTAAAGATTTCATCTGCTGATATCGCGTCTTCAATTCGCACTCTAAGGAGAATTCGATTCTTCACATCCATGGTGGTTTCCCAAAGTTGCTCGGGGTTCATTTCTCCTAGCCCCTTGTATCGCTGTATGTTGACTCCACGTTTGGCTTCTTCGAGCAACCATTCTATAGCTTGTTTAAAGCTCGATACGGCACGCTTTTGTTCTCCTCGAGCAATGTATGCACTAGGTGTAATCAATCCGTTCAAGACTTCTGCTGTCTGCCGAATCTGCACGTAGTCGCTTCCCTTTATAAATTCTTTATCCATGTAACTGACTGAATAGTTGCCATGATATAGTTTTTCAAGGCGCAATCTATGTTCACCTGCTTCATCGGTTTCTACAATGACTTTTATGTTTCCGCCACAAGCTGTCTCGATTTTTTTAGCGCTGTCATATGACTGTTTCTCGTCGTCAAGCGAGAGTGTTGGCAAAGTCAACAAAGCATGACTGGCTTCAGGTGCGGTAAATCGCGACAATCTTTCAATGACTGCTTCTGCCAAGAAGTATTGCTTTGCAATTTGCTCAAGCGCCTTACCCTGAATTGGTTCTGCATCTGCGGTCGGATACAGTGCTGCATCTTTGAGACCAGCCTTGAGCATGAAAATTTTCATCTCCTGATCATCTTTTAGGTAGCGCTCTTCCTTGCCTTGCTTTATTTTGTAAAGCGGTGGTTGAGCAATATAGATATGTCCACGCTCAACCAACTCTGGCATCTGCCTGTAGAAAAAAGTAAGTAGCAGGGTGCGGATATGAGAACCGTCAACGTCAGCATCAGTCATGATGATGACTCGATGATAGCGAAGCTTTTCAGGGTTATATTCTTCCTTTCCTATACCTGTACCCAACACCGTGATCAAAGTCGCGATTTCCTGTGAAGCGATCAGTTTTTCAAATCTCGCTTTTTCCACATTAAGAATCTTGCCCTTGAGCGGCAATATCGCCTGAAATTTTCGATCTCGACCTTGTTTTGCAGATCCACCAGCCGAATCTCCCTCTACCAGATACAACTCTGATAAAGCCGGATCCTTTTCCTGACAGTCTGCAAGCTTTCCAGGTAAACCCATTCCATCAAGCACACCTTTGCGTCTTGTTAGCTCGCGAGCTTTGCGTGCCGCTTCTCGAGCT
>JAHEDW010000111.1 GCA_024641025.1 Gallionella sp. | reverse complement strand
TCAAAGTAGATAAATGTAATATTTTCGGTCAAGGCATCTGGTTAGCATCCTCTTGCTTCATTTTAATTTTAATCGCGTATCACCTTATTTTTGGACAGTTCTTTCCCACCATTAATGGCACACTTGGCGAAGATTATTCACGCATCCTTCCTGACCTGCTAGACGGCTATTTCTGGTTCAAAAGCAATGGAATCTTCCAACCTTTCTGGTTTACTCCTGCATTCTGTGGTGGACAGCCCGCTCTAGGTGCACCTGAATCTGGATTCTATTCAGTCGCGCAGTACTTAACTATTTTCTTTGATCCGCTCACAAGTGTGTATGCAACAGTGCTTTTGTTCGCATCAATCGGATACTGGGGTTTCTACCTGTTACTACGATTCTGTTTTTGTTCCAGTGAGCAGGCAGCCGTAATGGGGGGAGCGCTTTTCATGTTCAATGGGTTTTTCATCCATCGCATGCTAGAGGGTCATTTCGCCTTTCACGGAATCATGTTGATTCCACTGTTGTCCTATTTGCTGTTAAGACCAACCAGAAAATCAGTATTATCCACCCTGACTAATGGCACTTGTGCTGGCATTTTGCTTGCTTATTGCACCTACACAGGAATGGTGCACCTAATAATTCCTTTTATACTTGCAGTACTAGGAATTGCCAGTTTATATCGTTTCACCCAACGGGAATCGAATTCATCAGTTTTCGCGCATCGACTGCTGGTCGCCGCTCTAGTTGCAACATGTCTGTCAGCGGCAAAATTGACTGCAGCATTGTTGTACCTCAACAATTTTCCACGAAGCGATTATCTATTGCCAGGAATACTCAGCTTTTGGAGCGCTTTGCAATTATTATTTAGTACAATTTTTTTCTCTCCAGCAGATATTGCCGAAACTGCTCTTCCATTGGTTGGAAACAGGCAATGGCATCTTGGACGGCAAGAATGGGAATATGGCGTTACGTTTGTACCTTTATTGATAATTGTGACTGGCACTATGGTCATACTCAAGAACATTCAAGGTATTCGTCTAAGATTAAATTCTTCCAGGTTGATTTGGCTTTTAATATTCATGCTTGTCCTCGCAATTCCATTAGCATTGAATATATACCACCCAAGCTGGAATGCCTTCCTCAAACAAATTCCAATTATTAAGTCGAGCATATTTTTGATGCGCTGGTTTCTTGTATACATTCCGTTAGTGATTGTAGCTTCCGCTTTATTTCTGGACATTATTTCAAAACATAGCAGCTATAGAACTATCATTCTATTGATATCGTTAATTGGGCTTGTTTGGATCAATGCGGTTTCAGATCGTGAATTTTATAAATCGCAACCCTACAACCCGGACACCATAATCAAAGCGTGGCAAAACTTACACTCTGGTAATAGTGTGCCCACGATTCAACACATCAGTGCATTTATTAATTCTGAAAATGGAGTGGAGATGCGAATAAACGGCAACGATGCCCTTGCTTCAAATGGGTCACAACTCGCTTGCTACAATCCAATTTTTGGGTATCGCTTGGAACACTTCCCGATTAGACCACTACATCCAGGCAATGTTTTTGAGGAAAGGAATGGTTTTCTGAATATCAAAAATCCAGCGTGCTACATATATGCAGAAAGCAATGGCTGCGCTCCAGGAGATCATTTTTCCGTCACTCAGTTCAAAGAGGCGCGAGATTTTGTTAACTACAAGCAGCTTTCCTTCAATTTTTCGCCCGCGCAAAAATTTGCAAACCTAGTGACATTGGCAACTTTGGCCTTTATTGTGATTTTGTTTGCGGTGACCCTGTCTAACTGGCTTTTTCGTATTGATAATCGTTGATTATGACATTGAACTGAATATAGTCATATTTGCGGCAAACTAGCCAGGATGAAAGTGGAGTAAGCAGCTATTAAAACTCCACTAGCAATGAAATCAGTCCTACGAATCGGTCGATATAATTTTTAATTAGTCATGGAAACATAATTACGGCACTCATTTTCCGCATGTGATGCAGCTTCAGATCGGCCAGTCAACTTATAAAGTTGCGCCAGCGAGCAATATGCTTCCAAGTCAGGTTTCGGCTGATCTATCGCTCCAAGCAACTTGATTTCCGCGTCCTTGATATTGCCGGTATTCAGAAGCGCGATACCAAACTCTTTTAATACTCTTCCACGCATTCCATCAGGTAAATGAGAAGAACTATCCAACATGCGAAAATATGGTATTGCATCCTTGTATTTATTAACGCTCAACAACCACGATCCAGCATAATAATTCACTGAGATATCATTTTTAAAGGAGAACGTCAGTCTCCACCATAGATTTGCAAGGGCACTTTCGCTCCCGTCAAACACCCACCTCATCGGCGGATTCCACTTAGCTTCTTCAGGAATATCTTTCAAATCCTTCGCAAACTCCAAAAGCTGTGCCACCGCAGCACTCGGTTGACCTTGAGAAGGCGTTATTACCTCCACTACATAGGCAGATTTTATTTCACTTTCCAATATCTTCCTGACTTCCGGGATGTCAATTTTCTTTACAGTCTGGGACGCATCAAGATAGTCACCGTCAGCCAATTGAACAGTTATAGCCTTAATTCGAATTGGAACGTAATAGTTTGGGTAGGACTTCAAATCTTTATCAGCAAGCGACTCTAAACTATCCCAGTCTCTAGGACGATCAATCGTCTGATACAACCAGGGCAGAAAAATTATCAGCAATATTACTCCCCGCGGGATGGGCTTTAAACGCCATGACAAAGCAACAATAAGAATGCAAATCGGCCAAATCGCAATGAACAGGAATCGATCAGATACAAGAGAGTGTGTTTTATAGGGAATCAACTGAATATAGGGCATGCATAACAAAATAAGCATTACCAAGGCAAATCCGATAAGTGACCGCCGCTTAAACAGCATTACTAATCCACCCATAGCAGCTAAGAGTACCCCAAGTCCAATTGCGGCCATTATCGGAAGCCAATCGTCCTCAAGAATTTGATAATAAAAATGGTGCTCTTCAGGGGAAAGACCAATTCGCACCATCCATCCTATTATCACTAGCGCACGTTCAACAATTTCTACTCCCCAATAGTATGGGGCCCTTACTGAACTAGATGAATTAAAAATTACAGCAAAGCATATTGCCAATATCACTAACGCAAAGGGCCACAACAATTGTTTACGGCGTCTAAGTGATGGCGGCAAATCCCGCCAAAAGAGAATCCAGAGAATTGCAATGATTGGTGCCGTTACTACTGCGGTTGCCTTGGATAGCATTGCTGCCACAAACGCGACCAAAGCTGCAACCGCATAGAAGTGTGACAGGCCTTTTCCCTTTCTGGCGGCAATTGCAAACCATATTGCTAGCAAGGAAAAAGCGCCTGAAAGCAAATCCTTTCTCCCGCTTATCCAAACAACTGCTTCAACGTGAGCAGGATGGATGGAGTACATGGCTGCTACGATTGCAGCAAACCAAGCAGCGCTTTCAATATCATTAGGTCTAAAGACTTTCCATAATGAAAATGTGACCCCATATACGATAAAACAACCAATCAGATAGAGAATGATATTGTGTATACGAAATGCAATCGGATTAATGCCGAATAAAGCAATATCCATCCAATATGAAAAGTCGCGCAATGGAAGAAATTCCATCGGATTGTAAGGCTCGACAAACAACTTCCATAGATCCAAATAGCGCAAACCAGCTAATTTCACATTATTGAGAATATAGGCAGTGTCATCTGACACGAATCCCGAGTTAACTGCTTGCAAGCATGCACCCAGGAATATTGCAACGCTGATAAGCACGAGTCCAAGCGAGGAATAGAATTTACTTCCTTCATTTGGCATTGATATCACCTCAAATATTCGATCTCTTAAATTCTTTTGCATTTAGCTAAATCATATAATCAATCAACCAAAGTTATACACATATTT
>JAHEDW010000054.1 GCA_024641025.1 Gallionella sp. | reverse complement strand
AATAAAAACGCATAGCGCCAATTAAAAAACCAGCCAAGGCTGGTTTTTTGTTTGGTGATAGGTTGTATTTATTACATTAAGATATGAAAAAGCCCCGACTAGCGGGGCTTCCATTTTGATTACGGTGGTGGTGATAGGTGGATTTGAACCACCGACCTCAGCGTTATGAGTGCTGCGCTCTAACCACCTGAGCTATATCACCGCAAAGAGCGCGGCATTCTCCAGATTTCAGGCCGGCTTGTCAATGTGTACAGGGTACATTTTTCAACTCGCTACCGGGAAAATCCTTCTTTAGGGAGTTAATTCTGGCTTCTGTAGCAGGGCTGATGCCCTTCAGGATAAATATCGTGGCTTTTTGCTTGCCAGCACGCGCACCTACCCGAGCAGAGCGAACATCTTTGCCACGCAACACATTATGGAAGTTGTTAGCAGCCTCTTGTGTCTTGAATACACCGAGTGAAATTGCACCCCGCCAAGGATCGTTATCCGGAACTATGAAATATTCCTCAATGCCACGCGCCTTGAGTTGGGCAACTTTTTGCTGGACAGCAGTCTTGTTTTTTAAAGGTGGAATATACACCCAGTAACGGATAACTTGGTCAACCTGACGCTTATCAAGCTTATTACCAAGCTGCATACTCGACAGCACCGCAGAGGCAAGCTTCAGTTCCGCTCCTGAGAAATCACCCCACTCCATGCACAACTGATCATTCGTATTGGTTGCGAGTGAAGAAGAAATTGCATCAGGCACGGGCAAATCTGTAGGAGGTGGGTGCGAAATTACAGGCCGATGGGGTAAGGGCGCACGAGATGATACCTGTGGTAATGAAAGTTCATCATCCAGCAATATAACCTTTTCTTCGTTCAACTCAGGTTGGACATGCAAAGCTGGCCCTTCACGCCATACCCATCCTTTCTGTATCAGCGCGAAAAAAATCACGTTTGTCAGCAACAATATCCAGAAAAACGTCCTCATGATTGACTCATTTCCTGCGAGATAATGCACAAGCCCCGCAGAACCAGATTATCTACGATGCGAAGAGGCAAATTAAGATGTCCCTGCAATACTTCAGCAGCCCCACCGCTTAACACCACGGGAGAATTATCGTGATCCAGCATCTCATACTGCTCCCGTATCGCTCCGCAACTGGCCTTTATTGCACCACTGAACATAGCGTCAGCAGTATTCTTTGGAAAAGATACAAGATTCCCAGCATTACCTGGCGATTGATTATTGAATTGTACTTTCGTCAACAATCCTGTTGTGTTGCGCAGGCTATTAAGTATCAGATCGACCCCCGGGAGTATCAAGCCTCCCAAGAATTCCCCTTGCCCGGACAAGGCATCTATCGTGGTTGCCGTTCCACAGTTGACCACTAGACATTCTCCATAAACTAACTTCCATGCCCCGATCAGTGCTGCCCAGCGGTCACTTCCAAGCTCCCCGGGAGTTGAATAAAAATTTTTTACTCCGCATTGTTCTTCCCGAGAGACTATGAAATGCATTTCAACGTTAATATCCACAGCAAATCGTCTTATGTGAATCCCTATCGCTTCACCGGCAACATTACTCACCCATACTTCTGTAATTTCTTGTATTTGCTTACCGATCTTATCGCAATGCAAGGTAAGTTGTTGGTGTAATTCGCTAGCATGTCCAACTGGCAACACCCCGCTGATCAACCATTCTCGCCCATGAACAAGAGCCCATTTGATGCGCGAATTGCCTGCATCGACAAGCAAAATCATCTGGCTATACCACCGGCCTCGCCGGAATTGAAATACTCCACGCCTTGCGAGGTTTCAAGACACAATTCCCCGTCATCACTTACTCCGAGCGCAATTCCACTGACGATACTATCATTTGGCAATTTTAACTGGATGCGGGCTCCCTGATAGATATGGTATCTCTCCCACTCTTCACGCAACAAGGAAAATCCGCCTCGCTCAAACTGGCGCAACACGCGCGCCAACTCGCTTAGTATGATAGCTAGCAACTTGCTTCGGGTGGGCATCAATGTACATAACTCATCCAGAGCACATGCAGGCTGATTTATCCGCTTTGCCAACTCATGTGGCAAGGTGAAATTCAAGCCGATGCCAATCACCACCGCACTTGGCCCCATCATTTCACCTTGAGCCTCGATGAGCACACCGCCAAGCTTGCCTTGCTCGGTAACGATGTCATTCGGCCACTTGAGGAACACACCCTGAACACCCAAATCAATGAGTGCTCGCATTTGAGCCACGCCCACTGCCAGACTGAGGCCGGATAAACTATTCAGGCCACAGCTAAATCGCCACAACAAAGAAAAAGTTAACGCAGTACCCAAGCCGGAGTGCCAGACCCTGCCCATACGTCCGTGCCCTTCAGTCTGCAACTCAATAGCTAATACGCTGCCACTTGGTGCACCCCCGTATGCAACAAGTCTGGAACGCTGCAAGAGCAGCGCATTGCTCGAGGATGCCTTAGGTAATATCTCAATGTTGAACTGATCTGCTTCATTGCCCAGACAGCGCACCACCTCATCGCTCTCAAGACGTTGCCACGGATGTGCCAGTCGATAACCCCGACCGCGCACCCGGTGCAAAACCACATCATGTCTCTCAACTTCAGCAAGCGCGTTAAACACACTAGCACGTGACACACCTAGACGTGCCGCCAGAACCTCACCAGAATGAAATTCACCATCCGCCAGCATGGTCAACAATTTCCAAGCCCGCGACTGGGTCAACCCTTCTGTCATTGAGGCAACTCGGCCATGCTGCGTGGCTCTAGTTCTAGAAACTTCATAATTTCTTCCTGTCGCTCCATAGCATCCTGATAGCCCAGGTCAATCAAAGCCCTGCAATATTTTTTTTCAGACAACAAGTAGCTCACCAAAGTTACGCCACTGTTATGACCCGCACCAATCAAACGCAATAGCAACCTTATCGTCCAAGGCAGTTCTTTGATGTAGCGCTCGGCGATTTTGTCGATTGGCTGACTTGGCGAAATTACCATCACATCGACATGCTTCAACCTAGTGGTTTCTCTCATCTCTGCTGGCATGATTGCAAACAGATCATTGATTTTTTTTAACCTCTCAAGATCGACATCCATATTATCGAGAAAGATGCTATTAAGGGCATGTCCTGCTATTTGAGCCAGTGTTGGATAGTCATGTATTTCGCTACGCTCGGGTTTATCGACATATTCATTAGCTGTTACGCCGATAACCATTATGCGTGTTGCGCCCAGATTTAATGCCGAACCGAGAGGCGCAATCTGGCGCATCGATCCATCGCCAAAATATTCACGGTTGATCAATGTTGGCTTGAACAGAAATGGAAGTGAGGCTGAAGCCAACAGGTGTTTTATCTCGATCTTCGCAGGAACACCCACACGTCCGGTACGTCGCCATGGTCCTAGCTCGTTAACACCTTGAAAAAATGTCACGGACTCCCCAGAACCATAACCTGACGCAGTAATGCTAAGCGCATGGAGATAACCAGCATCTATGTTCTCCTGAATCAATTCACAAGGCAAGATTTGCCCCAAAAACTCAATAAGTGGCGAATTGTCCAATAGAGAAACTTGCTTTAGCTTGTTGATGCCCAAAAATCCAAACAACAAACCTGCGAACCAGAGGATGGTGTTCTTCAGAACCCCCACAACGTCAGTACGATAAACCTGGTTGGCGTGAAAGTTTTTCCAGGTATTTGCCAGATATTGGACACCCATGCTGAAATTCTTTGCATTTATCGCAAGCGTAGCAGCATTGAGCGCGCCGGCCGAAGTGCCACAGACAACAGGGAAGGGACTGCACGAACGGCGAGGCAAAAATTCTGCAATCGCTTTTAAAACACCGACCTGATAGGCCGCACGCGCCCCACCCCCGGTAAGTATCAGACCCGTGCGATGATCCATTGATTCTCTATCCAACTTGCGCCTGAACCGATTCGAGCGCATCTTTCAGTGTTTCATCGGGCAAGCCATTTAACGACTCGGATAGCATATCTGCAGCACCCATCGCGGCGATGGGCAAAGTTCCCGCATTGGTATTGGCAACCAGAACTGCAGCCGAGCCAACCACCCTGAGCAACTTGGCTCGCTCATTCATCAACATCTCAATCTCATTGCTGAGCAATTCGACTTCCTGCTTGTTCATAAATATTCTCCCTGGTATGTTTGACTCCGGCAACCGCAAGCGCGCTCATATTCACTATTCGTCTAACTGTCGCTGTCGATGTCAGAATATGAACCGATTTGTTCGCACCGAGCAGAATCGATCCTATCGTTATACCGTCGCCCGCTGCCATCTTAAGTAGATTATAGGAAATATTTGCCGCATCTAGATTCGGCATGATAAGTAAATTTGCGGCGCCCTTCAGTTTCGTAGCGGGGAAAGTCTCCAACCGAAGGCTCTCAGATAATGCGGCATCGCCGTGCATTTCGCCTTCAATCTCAAGCTCGGGAGCCAGCTTTTCGAGCAACTCGCGAGCTCGAGCCATCTTCCTCGCTGAAGGATTATCAAAGCTTCCAAAATTTGAATGTGACAATAACGCGATTTTTGGAGTCAGACCGAATCGACGCATCTCTTCGGCAGCAAGCATTGTCATCTCTGCAACTTGTTCAGCACTCGGGTCGAGATTTACATGCGTGTCACATATGAACAGGGTATTCTTTGGCAGCATCAAAATGTTCATTGATGCATACACGTTCACACCTTGCCGATGCCCGATTACAGCATCAATATAACGCAGATGCCTGAGTGGCAGGGAAACCGTCCCACACAACATTGCATCCGCCGCATTCTTATGTACTAGCATCGCCGCAATCAGGGTGTTGTGCCTACGCATATCACGTTTCGCGGATTCAGGGGTTATACCTCTGCGCTCCATTAGTCGATGATATTCGCTCCAGTATTCGCGATAACGCGGATCGTCCTCGGGGTTCACTAGTTCGAAATGCTCTCCAACCCGGATACGTAAACCAAGTTTAGCGATTCTTTGCTCGATTACTGCTGGACGGCCAACGAGGATAGGAAAGGCGATGCGTTCATCAACCACGGTCTGCACTGCGTGCAAAACTCGGATATCTTCACCTTCGGCATACACCACTCGCTTTGGATCCTGTTTTGCCGCATCAAACACAGGCTTCATCAACATATTCGAGTGATAAACAAACCCGTCAAGTCGCTCACGGTACGCTTCCATGTCAGCAATCGGCCTCTGAGCCACACCGCTATCCATTGCAGCTTGAGCTACCGCGGGAGCAATGCGGGTAATCAAGCGCGAATCAAAAGGTTTTGGAATCAAATGCTCCGGACCGAAGGTCAGGTTTTCCTCACCATATACGCCCTCGTCTGAATCGGATTGTTCCGCTTGCGCTAATTCAGCTATTGCGTATACGGCAGCACGTTTCATTTCTTCATTGATGGCAGAAGCACCCACATCAAGTGCGCCACGGAATATATATGGGAAGCAAAGCGCATTGTTTACCTGGTTGGGATAATCAGATCGTCCAGTAGCAAGAATCGCATCTGGTCTCACCGATCTTGCGAGTTCAGGCAATATTTCTGGTGTTGGATTAGCCAAGGCAAAGATCAGCGGCTTGTCAGCCATTTGCTTCACCATCTCTGGCTTCAATACGCCGCCAGCGGACAAGCCGAGGAATACATCTGCTCCTCCTATCACTTCCGCCAGAGTTCGCGCCTCAGTTTTTACTGAATATCTTGCCTTGTTGTCGTCCATTTCCTCGGCTCGGCCATTATATACAACGCCCTTGATGTCGCTGACAACGATGTTTTCCAGAAGAACACCTAGACTGACTACCATATCCAGACAAGCTAGTGCTGCCGCACCAGCACCAGAAACAACCAGCTTAATTCTCTTTATGTCCTTTCCAACCACCTTGAGGCCATTCAGTAACGCGGCACCGACGATGATTGCAGTGCCGTGCTGATCGTCATGGAACACCGGCACCTTCATCCGTTCACGCAACTTTTGCTCAATGTAAAAACATTCTGGAGCCTTGATATCCTCCAGATTTATCCCACCAAAAGTAGGTTCCAGTGATGCTATGATATCTACCAACCTATCAGGATCGCGCTCGTCTATCTCAAGATCGAACACATCGATACCTGCGAACTTCTTGAAGAGCACTCCCTTGCCTTCCATCACCGGTTTGGCTGCCAGTGGCCCGATTGCGCCCAAGCCGAGCACCGCAGTGCCATTACTGATTACCGCAACCAAATTTCCACGCGCAGTCAGATTGCGTGCCTCTGCCGGATCTTCAACTATAGCTTCACAAGCAGCAGCAACCCCTGGCGAGTAGGCCAGCGCGAGATCTCGATGATTGATCATCGGTTTTGTAGCACTGATTGAAATCTTCCCTGCCGGTGCCTGGCGGTGATATTGCAGTGCTGCTTCACGCAATTGTTTGTCCATTATTTGCTAGTTTCCTTGCCTGATAGAATGACTGTGATTATACCGTACGCCTTTATATAACCTCTTGGATATGACTGTCACATTCTATATGTCACTCAACAATCCCGAATGCCGCTCATCAGAAAATCCAACCATTCATCATGTATTCGTTGACCACATGCCAGCCTGAAAATACCCTTCAATTATGTCAATCATGCTGAATCACGGACAGCCAAGCGCAGTTTCCACCTGCCATCTTACAAATTAGAAAAGGAATACCGGATATGACAAAAACGATGCTAAAGATGTTACCTGCCTCAAAATTGAAATTAAATTCCATTAAGAGTGACGGCCTTCCAATTCCTGGTCTCGAGCCCTGGTATGTGCGCTCGACAAATCCAGCCATGTCGGTAATGATCGATTTTCGAACTCGTTCATCGGTAACGGTGCCGGAATCAGCGTCTCTAGATGATGCACTTGAACACATGAAGCACGCTGGTGTCAGATGCGCATTTGTCACCGATGAGAACATGAACAGTGTAGTAGGCATGCTTACAGCCTACGATATATTGGGCGAAAAACCTCAACGACACATGCATTTTACTCGCCTTAGCCATGATGAAGTGCGGGTAAAGGATATAATGCAAAGGATAAATGATTGGCTAGTAGTCGATATCAACGACATAGAGCAATCGACCGTAGGGGATGTCTTGGAAGTCTTCAATGAAACTGGCGTAACTCACCTGCCGGTGATGGAAGCAACAGAACAAAATGAATTCCGATTGCGTGGACTGCTTTCCTTTGCAAAAGTTAAGCGTCTTCTTGTTAATCCAGCGTAAACTTCTCAAAGCTGGATTATAGATTTAATTGTAGCCAAATGATCTACGTCGCGCCGATATCTATCCTGCTACAATAATTCCACGCAATTCTCATTACGAGCATGATAGGTTACGGCTTAATTTCCGGACATTTGGCTGCACACACTCAGGAAGCAGATTTTAATCCTGTGTAACCGATACTATGCGCTAATTCCCAAGAGCATTTTTTCCAGACGTTTGACCGACACAATTACAGGTGTCTTTAATTCCTGCGCAAACAGCGACACACGCAACTCCTGTAGCATCCAGCCAAAATCGCTTACGCGCTGATCGACTTTATCTTTCTGTGTCTGAAGCAGTCTTAGCCATGTTTGGGTCAACGATTGCAAATCCCTCATGCATTGCGCATCTCGAGTAGGATTGCTGCGCAATTTCTCGATGCGCAAATTTATTGCCCTGAGATATCGAGGTATATGCTGCAGACGTTCAAATGGCGTATCGGCGATAAACCCATTGTGCAAAAGCCATTCGAGCTGGGCACGAATATCTTGGACGGCCTGACTGTGGACCTTAATTTGAGACAGGTTTTTTTGTACGACTTGAAATTCATTCAGCACATTTCCAACTAAACGAGCGATTTCCTGCGCTATCAGAAACAGGCGATTCTTAGCTGCCATTCCCCGCGAGATGAAATCAGCCTCTTTCATCGGCAAGGGATCAAAAAGGCAGCAGCGATCGAAGGCCATTACTAGTATCTGCCGCTGTAATTCCTGCTGCGTGCCGAAAGGCATGAACATCATACCGAGACGCTGAATGTCGGGCAGATTTTTATCAATATACTTCAGCTGTTCCTTCAGCAGCAGCATAAACAGGCGCCTAAGCCCGCCTCGGTGTGCTGCAAGCGCAACTTCGCGGGTATCGAATGGACGCAAAACTACCGCATCACCATCGTCAACTATCGCATTGAAAATCGTGATGTTCTGCCCGGCACGCTTTACAACTTGCGTTTCTTCGAAGTCCCCGAAATTCCATGATGTGAACCTTTGGGCTGAAAC
Source organism: Gallionella sp. (assembly GCA_024641025.1). Classification (GTDB taxonomy): domain Bacteria; phylum Pseudomonadota; class Gammaproteobacteria; order Burkholderiales; family Gallionellaceae; genus Gallionella. The sequence goes on along the minus strand of JAHEDW010000054.1, from coordinate 6,123 downwards.
AGACTCACCCTTTTCTTCAGTCAACATGACCGAGGCTACATCAATACTGGGCGCAAGTTGGGCGTGCAAATGGGGAAAGTTCCTTGACATACCAAGTAGACGCCCATGCCTATCAACAATGCGAAAGTTCATCAGCAGATGGGGCGGCAATTGCTCTGGCCGAAACGCATCAAGCGGCACGTCAAACTGCTTTTGATCGCGAATGTATCGCGCCAATGCCTGCAATAGTGATATATTCGATGCAGGTACATCTTGACAGAATGTCGCAGCGAATTCCGGAATCGGTACCAAATGGCGACGTAACCTTTGTGGCAGCGTCTTGGCCAGTTGCATAACTTTTTCTGGCAAAATACCAGGAATCAGCCATTCACATCGAGCTGCAGAAACCTGATTGATCAACTCTAGTGGCACTGTAAGTGTAATTCCGTCATCGCTCTTACCCGGCGAAAAGTTGTAGCTCAATGCAAAACTGACATTATCAATTATCAGATTTGGTGGAAACTGGTCGGTGGTGATGCCAGCCGCCTCATGGCGCATCAAGTCGTCTTTCTTCAGATATAGCAGTTTAGGCTCCAACTGCCCCGCCTGCTTTAGCCATTGTTCAAATGCAGCACCATTATAAATACCTTCCGGAATTCGGCTGTTGTAAAAGGCGAAGATCAACTCCTCATCCACCAGTACATCTGGACGGCGCGCCTTGTGCTCCAGCGCTTCAATATCTGCAATCAGTTCTCGATTGTGAACAAGAAATGAGGCACGAGTCTCAAATTCACACGCAACCAGTGCCTGACGAATAAAAATCTCACGTGATTCAGCCGTATTCATCGGACCGTAATTAACGCGCTTCTTCGCATTCAGCAATAGTCCATGCAAGGTGCTTCGCTCGTATGCCACGACTTGCGCAGCCTTCTTCTCCCAATGTGGATCGTAATATTGCCTCTTGATAAGATGGCCACCAACTTCCTCCAGCCACTCAGGTTCAATACGCGCCACGCAACGAGCGTACAACCGATGGGTCTCGATCAATTCTGCTGCCATAACCCATTTTCTACCTTTCTTGGCCAACACAGAATTAGGTGCAATGAGAAACTTTATGCCACGTGCCCCAAGGTATTCGCTGCTCTCAAGGACTTTCACGCCGATATTTCCGATCAATCCACACAATAGTGCTTTGTGAATCTGCTCATAGGTCGCAGGTTGCTCGTTACCTCGCATTCCCATCTCGGCAGTTTGCGCATGCAACTGCTGATGAAGTTCTCGCCATTCACGCAGTCTCAGTGGCGACAGGAAATTCTTGTGGCACTCTTCCGCCAGCAGTCGATTCGATTTCTTGTGAGCTACTGCTTGTTCGAACCATGCCCAGACTTTCAAATATGCCAAAAAATCGGAACGCTCATCAGAAAGGCCCTTGTGCACTGTGTCTGCAGCTTCCTGCCGGTCAAGGGGCCGTTCGCGTGGGTCCTGTATCGATAATGCGCTGGCGATGATCAATATCTCGCTCAAGCAGTGATATTGCCTTCCTGCCAGCAATAGGCGCGCGATTTTCGGGTCAAGCGGCAACTTAGCAAGCTCGACTCCAAGCTTGGTAAGATTTCTTGCAACATCAATTGCTCCCAATTCCCCCAGAATTTGATAGCCATCCGCAATCATTCGTGGTGAAGGTGGCTCGATGAATGGGAATTCCTGTACAGCTCCAAGCTCAAGCGCACTCATGCGCAGGATTACGGTCGCCAAAGACACGCGAAATATTTCCGGATCAGTAAACTCTGCGCGGAACATTAAGTCTGATTCTTCATACAAGCGGATGCATACCCCGCTCATCACACGGCCGCAGCGGCCTGCACGCTGGTTGGCAGCAGCACGTGATATCTTTTCGATGTGAAGTTGCTCGACCTTTTGCCGGATACTGTAACGGTTTACCCGGGCAAGTCCACAATCGATCACATAGCCTATGTTAGGCACTGTAAGAGATGTTTCAGCAACATTCGTTGCGAGCACCACACGCCTTTGTCCGCCTGTCTTAAATACTCTATCCTGTTCGGTTGCCGACAATCGCGCATAAAGTGGCAGCACTTCAATGCCCTTTGGGTGATGTTTGCGTAGAATCTCCGAGGTATCGCGTATTTCTCGCTCGCCTGGCAAGAAAACCAGTACGTCTCCCTTAAGTCCTCCGGCCGCCAGTTCATCCAGAGCGGAACTGACTGCTTGGGGCACATCTTGGGCTTCACCTTCCTCATTTACCTGTAATGGGCGATAGCGTACTTCTACCGGATAACTACGGCCAGACACTTCAACAATCTGTGCGTCAAAGTGTTTCGCGAAACGATCTGCATCAAGCGTTGCGGAAGTGATGATAAGCTTAAGATCTGGACGCTGAGGCAACAAGCGCTTCAGATAGCCAAGAAGAAAATCGATATTCAGACTCCTCTCGTGAGCTTCGTCGATAATCAGCGTATCGTAATTCTTCAGTAGCGGATCGCTGTGGATCTCGGCAAGCAATATGCCGTCAGTCATCAACTTTATGCTTGAGCCTGGAGATATCTTGTCGTGGAAACGTACTTTATAGCCGACCACACCACCCAACTCGCATTTCAATTCAAAAGCAATACGTGCTGCAACGGTTCGTGCCGCCACTCTTCGAGGCTGAGTGTGTCCAATACAACCAAGCAGACCGCGACCCATTGTCAAGCAAATTTTAGGCAATTGAGTGGTCTTGCCCGACCCAGTTTCACCGCAAACAATAACAACCTGATTTTCCTCAATCGCACGCGCAAGAATTTCGCGCTTGCCAACTACCGGAAGCTCGGCAGGAAATTCAATTGCTGATAGGGAATCTAGACGTTCCTTGCGTTTTAAAGCGCCTGCTGATAACACTATGCTCAATATATATCCAAATAAATTTTGTTACACGGCCAATCGGATTATTGCAAGTTCTACTTGATGCCAGACTTCGCGAAACATTCCACATTGCGACGCTAGGGTGCTGCCCTGAAGTGCCTACAATACTCGATTGTTATTATATTGAGGCTCCCATCACAGCAAACAGCAAGCCGTATTCATTCAACCAGTTCGCAGCTCATGCAAAGTCCAATCATTCTCAGGATTATTGTCACTCGACATTATTTGTGTAGCAGCGGAAAGGTAACAGTATGCTTTTAAAGCACGCTAATGCTGGTGCTTTCAAGCGAATCAAGCTAGATTTTCACCAATGCGTTGCAATTCATTTCGAAAATATAATCTTCTTAAACAGATAGCCGCAAAAGTTTTGCCAAGATCTGTCGAATGTTTCTATTTCAAGTCAGGCATTTGATTGACTCATACAAACGCTTACCTGCTCCCCGGGTTTTGAAGATTCGACAATGCCTTTGCAGTAATTTGCCCTAGCAATAGGCATAATTGACGGATTGCTTGTTAATCTTGGTTTGAATCAATATCCAATAGAACCTCTTAACTACAAATAAATGAACGTACCGTTTAAACTGGAAAGGGATCTCATTCATTCCTCATGTAGGCTGTTCAACCTCTTTGCCATATTTCACTGTAGACATTTTCAATTGCCTTTGCAAAGCGCTTGCCATCCATCAAGGGACTTGTTTCCATTTTGCCACGCAGTGACTGCCTAAATTGGCTTAGACGTGACAAGTCGTTTGCAAGTTCGACGGCAATTTCAACAAAAGTTTTTTCATTAAAAGTTGCAAGTTCAGTTAGGCCAAGGTTATTTAACTGACTCCAACCCGCCCTTCCAGCAATGGAATTACCCACTTGTGTAACAACTGGGACACCCATCCAATAGGCATCAAGGCTTGTGGTATGTCCGTTGTACGGCAAAGTATCAAGACACATGTCAATTCGGTGATATGTCCGCAAGTATTTTAGTCGAGGTTGTAATTCCACCAATTCAATACGCTCTGCATCTATGCCATGATGCCCAAGCAAGTCGAAAACTTTCTTGCGGTGCCTACCTGCGGGAGACAACAAGATCAGCCGTGACGATGGCACCCTTGCCATGATTTTTCCCCAACGGCGCAAGGTATCGTCAGATACCTTACTGAAGTTGTTAAGGCAACCAAAGGTAATATATCCATTAGCCTGCGCAGGCAATGCATTTGGTTTCAAGTCCAGTACTAGTGGGTCATAGCACCAGAATGTGTCAGGAAGTCGAATCGATTGTTCCGAGTAGCAGTCATCGCCATCCCCAGGTGGATTTAACCATGGATCTGTAAGCCGGTAATCTATCGCCTTGATACCGGTGGTTCCTGGGTATGCCAACCATGCAACCTGTACCGGGGCAGGCTTGGACGCAAATAATTTCGGGCGCGCCTTGGACATATGCATTGTAAGATCAACAAGTATGTCTATTTTATCGTTAATGATCATTTCGGCCACTTGTTGGTCATCTTTTAGATGGGTATTTCGCCATCCATCAGCGTATGTGCGCAAGCGCCTGGTAATATCGTCTTCCTTTGCTAGTTGAGCGTAACAGAATACTTCAAATTGAGCATGATCATGATTCGATAAGAGTGGAATGGTAAAAAAAGACTGGCAATGATTCCTGAAATCAGGCGAAACATAACCAACACGCAAGCGCCCCCCCTGCTTTCTGTTTCGCCCAAAATGTGAAGCCTCCAATGTTGGAATCGAGTTGAATGAAGATGTAATATTTTTTACTTCTGCCAATATCATAGAATCATTCAGGCCAGGAGAAAATGAAAGAAGGTATAAAAGATTGCTACGGGCTGCAGTAGAATTTGGGTCAAGTTCGATGGCACGACGACAGCAAGCAATGGCCTCATCAATTCGGCCAGTTTCCTTATATATATTTCCAAGAGTCAATAGTGCAGATACCAAATTGGGATTAATTTTCAGCGCAGTTAATGAAGCATCCTCAGCGTCATCAAGTTTATAAATGTGTAAACAGCAAAGCGCCAGGTTATTGTGCGCCACGGCAAATCCAGGCTCAATCTCCACTGCCTTGCGATAACTGGAAATTGCAGCGTCAATTTGTCCTAACTCCTTAAGAACGTTGCCCAGATTGTTGTGCGTCACGGCGTTAAAGGACTCGAGTTCTACTGCTCTACGATAGCTGGCTAAGGCTTCATCGAGTTGGCCCAGCTTTATTAGAACATTACCCCGATTATTGTGAGCCACGGCAAAATCGGGCTTGAATTCCACTGCCCTTCTATAACTCGCAGCGGCTTCATCGAGTTGGCCTAGCTCTTTCAGAACATTTCCAAGATTGTTGTACGCTACGGCAAAGCCGGGCTTGAGTTCCACCGCCCTTCTAAAGCTTGCTACTGCTTCTTCAAGGCTTCCTAGCTCTACTAGAACGCTGCCAAGATTGAAGTGCGCGTATGCATATTTAGGCATTAGTTCAATTACCTTGCGGCAGCTGGATTCTGCGTCCTTGAATTGGCCAAGATCCTTGAATGAGTTGCCCAGGTTGCTGTGCGCTTCAGCATAGTCTGATTTGAGTGAAATAGCCTTGCGGTAACTAGTCACTGCATCATCTAATCGACCAGAACCCCCTAGAGCAACACCGAGATTAAAATGAGATTCGGCATCATCTGGCATTAGTTGGGTGACTGTTTGAAAGGCAGGTATGGCATCTTTACCTTGCATCTGGAGTGCACCGCCTAAAAGTTTCCAACCGAAACCAAAACCAGGATACTGACCTATCAGCAATCCTGCTCTCTTTTCGAGTTCTGCATAACTGCGTGTGTTATATAGCTCAACAAGCAAGTTGATTTCGTCAACCGTTGGTGCTTGGGACAAAGACAGGTCTTTTCTTTGATTCATGCGAGATCCCTAGTTTCAATATCTTGAAAGATACGGATAAGTAATATAAAAAATTGCAGGAGGCAACCTGTTTTCAATAAGGTTGCAGCAACTCCCTCAGATATTATTATCATTAACTTTTGAACATCTTGCCGGCCACATCCATTGGCCACAAGATATCCGCATAGAATGACAGATGTAAAATTTACTGCACGACTAAAGCAGTCTTTTTATCCAAATGATCCATTTGGACTCTCCAAAAATCAATGACCTAGGAGTATGCGCCTAAGTCATTGTTTTATTGGTGGGTCGTGCTGGACTCGAACCAGCGACCAAAGGATTATGAGT
>JAHEDW010000013.1 GCA_024641025.1 Gallionella sp. | reverse complement strand
GTTAACAGCATCGGTTGCCAGTTCAGTTCCAGCTCGAGCAGTTTCCAGACGGCCGCAAGCGTAAGGAGCTGTGCTGCAATCGCCATGCTGCGCAAGGCCACCAGGCGACGCAGCTGGCCATGACCGGGCAGGGAGGAAAGTATCGTGCTGTGCATGCGCCCATTGTAATAGGGGCGGCAGGTATGGGGGTGCGGCAATTTGTCACATTCTCAATGGAATGGATTGTGAAGATAATTGCTGCACATTCTGAGAGGGGAAGCAGAAATGCAATTTAAAAGTATAACTATCTGCATCGCAATGACTTTTATGCACGGCGCATTTGCGGCTGAATCGACCGAGACAACTTTGCCCTATGTTGAGGTGATCGGGAAAAAAATCCAGCCACTACCCGCCTTGAGCGACTCGGCTCTGGGTGAAACCAACCTTTACCGCCTTCGCGCCAATACCAGCGATACGGCAAAACTGCTGGATGGTCAGCCCGGCGTCAGCTTTTATCGTGCGGGTGGGGTGTCCAGCATGCCGGTTATTCATGGCATGGCCGATGACAGGGTGCGCGTCAAAGTCGACGGTATGGATCTGATTTCGGCTTGTGCAAACCACATGAACACACCGCTCTCATACATTGATCCGGCCAATGTCGACAACGTCAATGTGTTTGCCGGGATCGCTCCCGTCAGTGCCGGCGGCGACAGCATAGCCGGGACAATACAGGTGGATTCTACCGCGCCGGAATTTGCCAGGGCTGGACAAGGTACGTTGCGCAAAGGCCAGATCACTGCTTTTTATAGCAGCAACAATCAGGCGCAGGGCGGCAATCTTACTGCAACGATTGCGAGCGAGGCCTTGTCGATGCGTTATACCGGCTCAACTGTTACCGCAAAGAATTACACGGCAGGTGGAGACTTCAAGACTGCCGGATTGGCGGCAACAGGCAGAGCTTGGCTCGATGGGGACGAAGTGGGATCGTCCAAATATAAAGCAGAAAATCACGCGCTCGGGTTTGCTTTGCGCCACGAAAATCATCTGCTCGATTTGAAACTGGGATTGCAAAATATTCCATATCAGGGTTTTCCAAATCAGCGCATGGATATGACCGGAAATGACAGCAAGCAGATCAATCTGCGTTATAAGGGTCTGTACCAGTGGGGTGCACTGGAGGCCCGCGCCTACAAAGAGCATACCAGGCATTCGATGAATTTCGGTGATGACAAGCAATTCTGGTATGGCGACGCCCCCGGCATGCCGATGGATACTGATGGAAAGAACACGGGCGCACTGGTCAAGGCGGATATCGTTGTGTCGGATCGCGATATTTTCCGGGTGGGCGGCGAATATCAGCGATATCGCCTAGATGACTGGTGGTCGCCATCGGGTACCGGGATGATGATGTCGCCGAATACTTTCTGGAATATCAACAATGGCCAGCGCGATCGGCAGGATATTTTTGCTGAATGGGAAGCCAACTGGAGTCAGCAATGGGTTTCGCAATTAGGGTTGCGTAGCGGTACCGTGAAAATGGATACCGGGACGGTGCAAGGCTACAGTCCTGCCTATACTGCCGCCGCCACTGCTTTCAATGCGCTGGATCATCAGCGTACCGACAGCAACATCGATCTGACTGCGTTGGCGCGTTACACCCCTGATGAGCAGAAAACATTCGAGCTTGGTTTTGCGCAAAAGACGCGTTCGCCGAATCTGTATGAACGATTTGCGTGGTCGAACAGCAACACCATGGTCATGAACATGAATAACTGGTTTGGAGATGGCAATGGCTACGTTGGGAATTTGAATCTGAAGCCGGAAGTTGCACATACGTTTAGTGCGACGGGCAGTTGGCATGATGATGCGAATGAAACGTGGGAGTTGAAGGTATCGCCTTACTACACAAGCGTCACCGATTATATCGATGCAGTAGCCTGTGCCACGATAGGGGTGACCTGTCCCGCGCGAACAGACGGGTTCGTCAACCTCAGCCTGGACAATCAATCCGCGCGCCTCTATGGCGCGGATGTCTCCGGCAAGCTGTTGCTGTCCGAGTCGGACACATACGGGCGCTTCAGCACCACAGGCGTGTTGAGTTATGTAAAAGGCAAGAACCTGACGACCGGAGATAATCTTTACAACATCATGCCGTTGAACATCAAATTTGCCGTTGAACAACGCGTGGGCAACTGGACCAATACCATCGAGGCGAAATTGGTGGATGCCAAGACCGATGTCCAGGCCGTGCGGAAAGAGCTCAAAACCGGCGGCTATGGTTTGCTCAACTTGTATAGCAGCTACGAAAGGAAGCAAGTGCGTTTGGATGTCGGTGTTGAAAACCTTTTCAACAAGTTCTACTCAGATCCGTTGGGCGGAGCCTATGTTGGTCAAGGTGCCACGATGGGGACAGGCGTTCCCTATGGCATTTCGGTACCCGGCATAGGGCGTTCGATTAACACCAGTTTGTCAATGAAGTTCTAAGGGCAACACATATTAAGAGGTGAGAACATGACAGACAATACGGTGTTGTACTCCGCCCCACTTTATTTTTCTATAGATTCCGTGCGCGAACGTGCGGCAGTTGTCGTTATCGTTGTAGTTCTTCATTGCGCTGCATTCGCGGCCTGGTTGATGCAACCGCCGAGCGCACCCGTTTCGCGGCACGAGATGGAGGTTGCGATGCTGTTCACAGCTGTCGTGGTGCGAGCAGATAAAATGCAGCCTACAATCGTACCAGTCCCGCAGCCGCGCGTTGCAATACCTCAGCCGGCGCCGCCACCGGTTGAGGTCGCAGAACAACCGCAAGTCGACCACGTCCCTGTCGAAATCCCTCCCGTACCTGCGCCGGTGGTCGCGGCAGCACCCGTCGTCAGTCAGGTGGAACCAGTGGTGGAGCCGGACTACAAGGCGGCCTATCTCAATAATCATCTGAGCTATCCTCTGGTTGCACGCCGCATGGGTATACAGGGCAAGGTGGTGCTGAACGTCGAGGTACTGGTCGAAGGAGTAAGCGGGCAGGTAAACCTGGATCAGAGCAGTGGCTACAAGGTGTTGGACAGGGCAGCTATGGAATCGATCAAGACCTGGCGCTTCGTCCCAGCGAGTCGCGCGGGCCTGCCTATCACCAAGTGGTTCAAGATTCCTATCCAATTTTCATTGAAAGACAACGAAGCATGAATAATTTATTTTCAGGCATCTCCCCGATTGTCACCGCAACTTTGCTGGTACTGGTTCTCTTGTCTGTTGTCACTTGGTCAATTGCGCTGATCAAATTGTGGCATGGAATACAGGACGGCAAACGCAACCGCGCCTTCAATCATGGATTCTGGAAGGCACTCGACTGGCATGCGGCTGCGGAGGTGGTGAAGTCAGGAGAGGGTGATTTGGCGCGACTGGGGCAGGCGGGTTTTGCTGAAGTAAAAAATTTTAGTTCGGAACAGCAGGATTTGCAACATCTGGGCACACCTCATGAAGTGCTGGAACGAATGTTGCGACAGCAGTTGCAGAACATTCAGCGTTACCATGAACGAGGGTTGGCGGAACTGGCGACGATAGGTTCTACTGCACCATTTGTCGGTCTGTTCGGGACCGTGTGGGGCATCATGCACGCGCTACAGGATATCGGTCGGAGTGGCTCGGCCAGCCTGGACGTAGTGGCAGGGCCGATAGGCGAAGCGCTGATCGCTACCGCCATCGGCATCGCCACTGCACTGCCAGCGGTGCTGGCCTACAACTTTTTTTTGCGCCGTCTGCGCGTCAAAGTCACCGAATTGGAAAATTTCGCGCACGACTTCATGAGGCTGGCTTTGAAACAAAATTTCAAAATGTGAAGTCATCATGTCATTCGGCAACTCTACACAACAGAAAATGATGAGCGAGATCAATGTCACGCCCTTGGTGGACGTGATGCTCGTATTGCTGGTGGTGTTCATCATTACTGCGCCTTTGCTTGCGCCGCAATCACTCAAGATCACCCTGCCCAAGACCACGGCGGTAGTATCCGACAACAAGTCTTTGCATGTGCACCTAACGGTGGATGCGCAAGGAAATATTTTCCTGAACAACCGTACGTTGGACGATTTGGAATTGGTGGAAACATTGAAAAAGAGCGCTGCCGACCCGCAATTCCAGGTGCAGGTGGAAGCAGACAAGGCCGTGCCTTACGGGCGCGTGGCAGAGTTGATGGCGATTGCGCAGCATGCCGGAGTAAGCAAGCTTTCGTTCATTACTTTGGTAGAGCATTGAGCGGCATGAAACCAGGTTATGTCAGGTTAATAGTTAACCACCAAACCAGCAGCCACACTTTCAAATTGAGCTGTGTCTATTTGGGATTATTTTGTGGATGGATAAATATTAAATGAAAAATTATCGGCATTGGTTGCGGTACTGTTTAGTAGCTCTCTGAATATTGGACTGTCGCTTGCTGAGGATGCTCCAATGATTCATTCAATGCACCATCAGCATGTAATGGATGATCGTACTTCTCTGGATTTATCACCCGAAATGAAGCAACACCAGTTGGAGAACATGAGATCACATGTGGAGGCAGTACAATCCATTGTCGGGCTGATGGCCAAGGGAGACTTTGATCAAGCATCAAATGATAACCACTGTCGTGAAGATTCACACGCTTGCCGGCCGGTAGCTCGATAGCCATTACCTCGCGCATCTTCATCATGTCGTTTTCTTCCCACATGCGATGCAATTCAACAGTTTTGGAAGCCGGGGTGGATGCTCCAACCAATGTCGCAGCTTGTTTGCTGGAGATGGTCATATCCACAGCGCCTGCGTCCTGCATGGATGCAGAGGCCCGTGCCCACGCTCCGCTGATTTCAATTTCCCCCGCTTAACCGGAAAAGCTGGCAAACAATGCAATCGTGAACCAGCTAAACGTAATTAGATTACGCCTGTTACACACCCTTATTAATTAATGATAAAAAGTCAAAGCTACCTTCTGCAACTTAGCTCTCGTAGCAGGATTTTATTCTGGCTAGGCCATTTCTGCTTATAAGACGATCTCGCCTGTCTAGTCATTTGATTCCCATGTAATTGAGCGGCAGCATACCGCTCTGGAGCTGCCGTTCAAATTCTGTCAAAGAAGATTGACGGACCGGTCGCATGGTCCCATTTGCGGTCATTGGTGGCTGGCTGCTTAGGAGCATCAAAATATTTGCTCTTCATGCAAGTTTAGCTGCCGTGCAAGATGTTCAAAAGTGGCACTCGAAATAATTGATTACTAGGCCGTAAAGCACCAGACAATTGAAGTGAAACTTCTTTCTCTCGTATCAATTTCCTACTAAAGACTTAATACTTCAAACCTCTTGATATTACCCAATGTCGGAGTATTGTTTTTGTGCGCGATTAAAATCGTCCAGCGTGCAAAATTATTATTACTCGGTCAGAGTGTATTGAATTTAGCAGTGATCACTTCGATTCTAATCTTCTCTAACGAGGTTTAAGTGAAGATTGATGAATTTTCAAATACTACTCTCGATGGGAGAATTCACTGCTCATTGAGTACATGTAAGGCAAGATTATTCTTCTTGTTATTATTGTTGGGTACGTCGGCCCACACAATTGAGGTGGGTCGTGCAGACGAAATACCCTCCCATGAACCACCTATTAATTCTACGTTACTGCAGAAGCTGCATGTACCAAAAACATCTGACTCTTGGGAAATTGATGCATTATTCGACGGTTACCGGGTGAAACTTAAGTTGCCACATCAATTGGATATGATTAACAACCTTCCTCCAGAGATTCAAAGCAAAGTGCGGCAAAGAATCAAGTATAGGGCGCGAAACATCCAAGTATTAAGAAGAGTGACAAAAGAAATGGATAGAATTCTTAACGGCAACCAGATGATCCAACCTGCCCTACACGACCAGACTTTGGAGCAAGTCGTGATGTCGCTCCCGCCAAATCGATCTATTAACCCAAGATCACCGCTAGCGCTGTATGAACCGATACTGAATGCGTTGCCAGACTACTCCAAGGTCGATATTTTCTTGCCGGATAAGGCGGTTTTGCAAGTATCTTTACGTCTTCGAGCGCTTGGGATTGAACATAGGGTAAAGCTACATGGCGTGCACGAGTTCGATATTGTTGAAAATGGGGTTCCGCTACATCATCACACTACCCGCTGGACAAGAGACCTATTCTGGACTTCTGCAGATGAAAATGGGCGTTCATTACTGTTGCTACCGTTGGCTTTTTATCAAATTAATGACTTGTCTCGTACTGATAACGGCTACGTGAGTGAGTTAGATGGGGGCAAGCACAAGGTGGTGAGGGTGCCGTTGTTCTTCAAGGGAGGTAACTTGTTGGTTGGCGTTATCAACGGCCGGCGCATTTTGTTTGTTGGTAAAGATGAGCTGCAGCTTAACAATGAGTTTTTCTACAACGCATTCTTTTACTTTCCGCCTGAAGATGAAGTATTGGGATTACTAACACAACTAGCCGGCGTAGACGAAGTTCGAATTATTCCGAATAGCAAGCACTTATTCCATTTAGACATGGTGATGTCAGTGCTAAAGACAGGAGTGGTGGCTGTGATCAAACCTGTTGACGCAAACGCATTAAATGACGATGACAAGCGCGTAATAGCAGAGGTGCGTCAGACGTTGGAGGAATTAGAATTTGGTATTGTTGATGTACCGACGCTGTCTGATTGGGTAAGAACGTTCCGATCGCCTGTCAATATCGTACCTTTTACCCATCGAAATAATGGAAGCCTGAATGCCATCGTTCCTCTTTTCCAGGACACGAAAATTACTTTTAATGGCAAGCCTTATTCGCTCCAGAGAAAAATAAAGCAAGCCTATAAGAATGCAGGATTAGAAACAACTTTTGTGTTAAGCAATTTTCACCACTTTGGTGGAAATGTTCATTGTTCTGTTTTGCCACTCAAATAGGCAATGCTGAACTCCATATTGGATTTGTTTGCAGGTAGTTAAGTTTGATATTAATGATTCGTCTCGTGCGGTAAGGTCATGCGAGGATAACTAAATCTTACGTATATCTATGTTCAGAGAATGCTTGGCAGAATTGCGTAAACGTCCGCTGGGTGGTCAATTACAATTAGTTAGCGGCAACTAAGGGCACGCTACGGACTGATCCAGACAGATGCACAATGAGTCTGCTTCGAGAAGTGCAGCAGACATTAGCATAACGGCAGAACCGTCCAACTAGCACAAGTTAGCTGCCGACTGCCTTAGTCCATCAGCTAGAATAGTTCGAGACTTCCAGCTGTCCTATAGTCAGACGGTACGATCGTTGCCTATGAGACCATGAAGAAGAAACACCGGTGGTAACGATTAACCGCTCCAGAATTGCGAGCGGTCGAAACGAAAAATATACATGCCAGTTTTCTGCATCCAGATCTGGCAGGTTCCTAGGTTAGTTAGCAGATTTCTTGTTGACATCCTCTTTGATCGGCACCTGGGCAGGTTTATTTTCCATGTGTTCCTTGACTGTTTTGTGCATTTCGTCGAGTTCTTCAGCCGTGGAGTTGGCCTTGACATGTTCGCGCATTTCTTTCCGTTGTTCAGACTGCAGCTTTTGGTATTCTTTGCGTTGCTTGGCTAATTCCTCGCTCAACATAGCACGCTCTTCCGGAGACATCGTTTTTATTTGATCCCGCATCGCCTTGCGTCTTGCTTCGAGTTTTTCAGGGGTTTCCTTTTTTTGTGTCGCGAGACTCTCTTTGCCTTTTTCGGCATGTTGCTTAGACGTATTTTTTGTTTGCTGAGTTGTTACTTTGCTGGCCTCTACAGTGGATTCATCAGCCAACACTCGCGAAGAAAATGTCGCAGCGATTGCGACTATAAAAAGTAAGCGGCACAGACCCAACTGCAAAGACACATTAAGAGGAGCGATGGTCGGTACATTTCTTGTATGCGTGCAGGGCCAATTTGCCTGGAGTTTCAAAGCGAAGTTCATGTTTATGCTCCAAAAGGATTGCGGGTTATATAAAGTTTGTATGTTCTCGAAAGAAAACAGCCTTGTAGAACTGGCCCGAGCATACTATCAGGTTTCCGACGACCCAAGGGAATTATAGGGTTTTGTGTGGTGGTGATTTCCGAGAATTGGGGGAATCAGTGTGGGAAGCCCTGGTCGCGAGAGGCACTTCACAATAGTCCGCTTTCAGTCAGTGTATTTGCAGGAGCGCAAGTCCGTTATGGGCACTCAGCGGAAGTAAGACGCGGCATGCAACTTCCGTTCTCCTGCGTAAAGCGGACACAAGTAATAATTTCGATTTGGTCTACTGCGAGTCGCAAGAGCCGAATTAAGATATATATAAAGCGGCGCCAGATGAAATTTATTCGCCGGGTTGTAAGTGAAATACAGCTAGTCGAACCACAAGTAACATTTCAGTATTGTTAGGACATCCGCGAGCCACAATATATATTGTCTTAGCAATATGTTATATAACTTGCAGTTTATGCGTGAATCTATGGTGAAATTTGCAGCATATCGCGCTAATAAGTTTCAATTTGTGATGTATAGACTACTCATATTATATTGTTTACGATAATTTCCATGATGCTAATTATGAGTAAATACACATGTTTTTTGTTAATACCCAGTACCCAGTTCTTCGCTTGAGGTGCGCCAATAAATTGCCTCTAGTGGAGTAACCGGTGGCGGGATCTGTGATTTTTTTACTGCCGAGGAGGGCAGTATCGAGAAAGACTCTGGTGCATCGCAGCGGTTTGGCGTATCTGTCAGTTGCTAATGCATCCCGTAAACAGCGCAGATTATCAGTCATTCCAGTGTGAATTGATTTGTTCCTTGATACCTTCCAATAATGGGCGTAGTTTGTTTACAATGGTGCGTGCCTGCTCTGCCCCCATGCTATCCCTTCCCTTTTCGAGGGATTGACACAAATTGAAAAAACCTAACGCACCCACAAATAGTGCTCCTGATTTGGCACGATGACCAAGCTCGCTCACTAATGCCATGTCATCAAGTTCCAACGCATCTTCAATTTGTGCAATATCTTCCTTGGCGGAGTCGATGAATTTGTGTGCAAACTCGCGCATCTTCTTTACATCATTACCAAACCGATCAGCTAGCATTTCAAAGTCAATGACATTGGAGGCATCGGATGATGAGTTTTGGTAGATAGATGAGGTTAACGTAACAGGTAAATTCTCTATGTTTAACGGCGTCAACAAGCATTGGGAAATCGTGGTGTAGAAATTGTCGAGATCGAATGGTTTTCCGATGAAGCCATTCATGCCAGCAGCAAAGCATCGCTCACTGTCTTCATTCGACACATTGGCGGTCAAGGCGACCACAGGTATATTCGCCAAGGCAGGATCGGCGCGAATTAGCCGTGTAACTTGCAAACCATCCATCATGGGCATTCGCAAATCCATCAACACGCAGTCAAACGGTTCATTACGTAATTTGTCCAGAGCTTCTTTCCCATTTTTCACAACGCAGGTTGTGGCACCGACATCATTCAGAAATTCGATGGCGATCTGCTGGTTGAATAAGTTGTCTTCTACGATAAGGATTCTTGCGCCCTGAATGGCATTCTTGGATTTCAGCAGCCGGCCTACCCGAACTTGAAGATCTACTTTTTCATCCAATTCGTGTTTGCTGGTCTTTCCAAGCCGTACGGTAGCCCAGAAGGTACTGCCTTTGTACAGCTGGCTCTCTACTCCCACCTTACCAGCCATGAGTGACGCCAGCCGCCGACTGATGGCCAATCCAAGGCCAAAACCATCGTATTGACGGCTGGTGGAAAAATCAGATTGCTCGAATGCATGAAAGAGGTTGTGCTGCCTCTCTTCGGCGATGCCGACACCATTATCATGTACTTCAAAGCGCAGCAGGGTATCGTTAACACCTTCCTCTAACTTTCTGGCACGAACGATAATTTCACCTTGATTAGAAAACTTGATGGCGTTGTTAATGTAGTTTATAAGGATTTGGTTTAGTCGCACTGAATCGCCACGCAAGTTACTTGCAATATCAGATTCAAATTCAAATTTCAACTTAAGGCCTTTTTCAGCGGCTTTCCATGCAAGCAAATTGGTCAATATATTTTTGGTTTCCTCAAGGCTAAAATTGGCATAATTCAGAGTAAATTTACCAGCCTCAATCTTAGAAAAATCGAGAATTTCATCTATGAGTCCGAGGAGATGCTCACCGGACTGGAAGATTTTATTTAAATAGTCACGCTGCTTTGGATTGTGTTCATTCTTAAGGGCTAATTGCGTCATGCCTAGGATGCTGCTAATCGGGGTGCGTATCTCATGGCTCATGTTGGCGAGGAATTGGCTTTTGGCAAGGTTGGCGGCATCGGCTTGCTTTCTGGCACTCACCAGCTCTTGAGTACGCAGAAAAACACGCTCCTCCAAAACCTCATTGATGTTTTGCAACTCCCTCTCGGCAAGCTTGCGCTCGGTGATGTCAGTGGAAATACCTGCTACGGCATATATGTGTCCATCTTTATCATACAAAGGAAATTTCTTGGAAATATAAACATGAGTACCATCATCATGTGGGACGTACTCCTCGCATTCCACTGGGGCCTTGAGTCTTAGAACCTCAAGATCACTGGCTCTGAAATTTTCAGCCACTGCCCTTGGGAAAATGTCATAGTCAGTCAAGTTCTTGATTTCTTTATTGTTACAATGAAACAGGGATTCATACAATTTATTAATCAGAAGATATTTTCCGTCAATATCTTTTACATAGATAACAGCAGAAGAATAATCTGTGATATCCCTGAGTTCCTGCTCACTATCGCGAAGTCGTTTGGCTGAAATTAAATTGCTCAGGGTTTCAGATATTCGTTGTGCGATAGCCAAAAAAAGACCAAGAGCGTCTTTATCATGCTTCACTTCATTTTCACAGTGGTGCAGGCCGAATATCCACGGTTCGCCAATTCTCGGTCGCATCACCACCTCCAATTGGGATTTTATTGAGAACAACTCTGCAACTTGTGTTGGGATAGCGGGATCAGTATCACGGGTCAATTGAAGTGTGGATTCGCCCATGAGTAATTGTCTTAAATGCTTGGAAACTTCTCTGTCCATTGGCATTTCAACATCCAGCGCAAGTAGCCCAGGCCATGATGGGCGGGTACGCTCCAAAGGAATTTTCCAGGACTGGGCATCTGGATTGCAGGGATACAAAAGCCAGGCGCGATCCGCATTGAACACTTCAAGTACATATTCCAAAATCCCATTTAGCGCATCTTCCATGCCATCTTTAGAGAGATTAATTTGCGTAACGCGATCCAATACGTCCAAGACTCGAAGGCGTTGCATTAAGTCCTCTGAATGTTGTTGAGTATTTGTCATGTTAGATTAATTTTGATGTGTAACTCTCAAAGAACAAGGAGGAAAGTACTCTCGAAACCTAAATTCGAAATATCCCTTTTTTTGATTGTAGTCAATCCGCGATTCTGTGGCAAAGTATTTGTGTATTAATACAAATACTTGCTATTGGTCCGCATGTGGATACTCAAGTGAGGACAACAATCCGGCAACCATTTTTTAGGTATTCAAACATGTTGCATTCGGGTCAGGTACGGCAATTTAACGGATGATTCCCTACTGTCGTTTTTTTGCCGAGGAACTTCTTTAGTAACCTGTTTTTAAAGTCTCTTAACGGCGATAGCGGACCTTGCTAGCTAGCCTGAATTACTTCCGCCATATGCCATAAGCGTTCAAAAGAGTTTCCCCAAAGTGGCCATTCAAATAAATTCAATACTAATGACTGCTGTGGCCTGCAGTTTCGACGGTCGAACATGGGAGTGCAAGAACGGTCTCCTGCAGCATGTTCATAACGTACCAGATGAGAGTAGTGGCATAGGACAAACACCTATGGAAAAAATGATGTTCATCCTACAATAAATTCATCAATATTCCGATGGTAATATCCAGTCAGCATATTCATACTTTTCCATGTATAAATCTTTACTTTGTTTACAAAGTACAGGTGTCGTATAGATCAATGATCGACTGGTAGATTTTTGAATAGAGGGGAGGAGTCATGAAACAAATTCGTGTTAGAGCAATAGTAATTGCATGTATGGTGGGTTGTGTAGCTGTCCCGCAAGCCATGGCTGAAGTCAGCAACCACGCACGTAACCTTTCAGGATCCTGTGCAGCATGTCACGGTACGGATGGGCATAGCGTCAACGGGACACCAGTGCTGGCTGGAATGGACAGGAAGTTGTTTATCGCTCAGATGAAAGCTTTCAAGTCTGGGGAGCGATCTGCAACAGTGATGCATCAACATGCCAAAGGTTATAGCGACGAGGAGTTCGAACTGATGGCTGATTACTTTGCGGCGCAAAAACGCTAGGAATAGATGCAGAGTAATCGTGATTTAGGGAAAGGAAAGTCATAACCACCATTATTGAGGGGGAACATCATGAAATTGAATCGTCGTGAATTCATTAAATTTTCTGCTGCCGGAGTTGCACTCGCTGCCTTTCCGGGCTGTGCGGCAGTGTCGGGTGGAAAAAGCAAGGGTGCAAGCGTTGTTGTAATAGGTGGAGGATTTGGTGGGGCAACAGCCGCCAAATATATCCGCATGTGGAGCCAGGGCACCGTCGACGTAACGATGGTCGAACGCAATGCGCAGTTTGTCTCCTGTCCGATGAGCAATACGGTGCTCAGTGGAATGCGCACCATCGGTGATCTGACAAGGGAATATCATGCCCTCAAGAACAAGCACGGTGTTAATGTCATCAATGATGAAGTCGTCGGCATCGATTCCCAGAAACAAACAGTCACTCTAAAAAAAGGGCAGCTGCGTTACGATCGATTGGTTGTTGCTCCTGGAGTCGACTTTATCTGGGATGAAATCGAAGGATTGAATGCGCAGGTGTCCGAGAGCGATATTCCGCATGCGTGGAAGGCTGGCAACCAGACCATCACGCTAAGGAAGCAGCTTGAATCCATGCCTGATGGCGGAGTGTTTGCCATTTCAGTACCTAAGATGCCTTACCGCTGCCCGCCGGGACCTTATGAGCGTGCCTGTCAAGTTGCACACTACTTGAAGCAGCATAAGCCGAAGTCCAAGGTGATTCTTCTGGACGCCAACTCGGATATAGTTTCGAAAAAGGGATTATTCAGGGCTGCCTGGAACGACCTTTATCCGGGCATGATTGATTATCACGCGGACGCAACAGTGAAAAAGGTTAATGCTGCAGGAAGAGTAGCGACCACTGAATTCGAGGATGTAAAAGCAGATGTGCTGAATGTCATCCCCCCGATGAGGGCCGGAGCTGTTGCGAAGATAGCCGGGGTGGTTGACGATGGCGGAAGGTGGTGTCCGGTAGATTTCCTGAGCTACGAATCAACCCTGCAGAAAAATATCCATGTTATAGGCGATTCGGTGTTGGCAGCATTGCCAAAATCCGGACATATGGCCACATCGCAGGCCAAGATATGTGCGGCCGCAATCATCGACATGCTAGGAGGAACCCAGCCCGATGGTGACCCGGCCATTGCCAATACCTGCTACAGCATGGTGAGCACCAGCGAAGCAATGCATGTAGCTAACGTATACCGTTTTGACAAGGAGAAAAAGTCCATGGTCTCCGCACCAGGCGGTGGCGTTTCCGAAAAACGCACCGAAATCGAGGGGACACTGGCTGGTTACTGGCTGGAAAACATCCTGAACGACGTTCTGGCCTGAGCGGTTTTGATCCCCTGCATGTAGCAGCGTATTTGCTGTACGCAGGGTATGCAACATCCTGCTGACCGACTCTAAATTAATCCAGGTATACAGAGGATTAGGTTAGCCTTGTTTCTCCACGGGGCTCGAAGCAAAACGTCTTTGAGCCTGATTGGAAGCATAAACGTTCCGAAGCGGAGCTGTGATAGTTCCAATCGCATGCGCTCCCAAACATGTGAAGAAGCCATCTACTCTGGCGGGAAAACGAGGCAGTCTCGGCTAACAACTTGGCCCTCACTTAGCACGCTGAATATCTCCAATGGGCTCGGAGAGGAAGTAAGAGATAGTGAGCCCAACGTCCACAATCCTGCTGCGTAAAGCAGACACAAGTAATAATCTCTGTTTAGTCTATTATGCAGCGAAAACGCAGAGTCAGATTTTATAAAGCGGGCGCCAGTTGAAATTGAATCGCAACGATGTATACAAATCAACTAGACGAACCACAAGTAACTTTACCAATGTGTAGCTAGAACATCCACGAACCATATTTATTTTTTATCAGCAAGTTATATAGCTTGCGGTTTATGTGTAAATCTATAGTGATAATTACAGCTTTTGGCGTAAATTATTCTCAAATTATGATGTATGGATCACTCGTAACACATTGATTACAAAAATTATCATGAAGCGCAATATGAGTAAACGCGCATTTTTGGACGCAACCAACCCCTAATCCACGCAGCAGACCGTTATTCCTTGTAGGAATACATTTTCCTCAAAACGATTTCAGAGAGGACTGCCGCCGTAGAATCATCAGCCGCATAATCAACCGTGGCTTCAATCTGTTGCAAACCGCAAACCAGGTCAACGGCCGGATTCCATCCGGTGTCCAGAATTTCCTCACCAAGCTCTTCAAATTCCTCAAACTCAATCGTATCGTTTTCGATTTCGTAGCTGCTCATGTCCATAGTAATTTTCATGACACACCTCCTTCGGATTTATCCGCATTACGGTTTAAACCAATCTACCGGAATTAGCGGCCTTGATAGTTAAACAGCATAATGCATGCCAAATCAGAAAAAATCCTACTAACCATTGATATAATTAGATTTTATTGGATTATTGAGATGACGAGGATATGACAAATTGTGTTGAAACTGACAATAACCTGACACTTTTCGTCTTGCAATTGAGAAAGACGGCTCATCCGAGGTTGAAAAGAACATCCGGGAAATAACGGCAAAGAAAGCCCCGAGTCAAATCCGCTTCGACACTCTCCTGCGATCTAGGTGCCGGTTATATCTTGCACATTCAGATGTCATGTTCAAGTTTCAACACAAACAACTCTCCAATGATTCGCTGCTGTGCTTCCTTGCGCAAGATCGTTGTTTGAGAGGACACTATGGTGTAGCTGTTATTATCAGCAAGCGCTTCGATGTAGTTTCTTGAATGGGCGTATCGGCCGGACGGACGAAGGATATAACCTTGTTCCGTTTCCACTTCTGTTGAAAAAACAAACAGGGAACCTGGCTTCGCATGGGCTCGAACCTTACTGAATATTTCAGCCAGTTCACCAATGTAGATAAAAACATCAGCGGCAATGAACAAATCATATTGATGTTGCGATGAGTCCAGATATTGGCATACATCGCCCCTGAAAAGTTCGTCATAAATGTTTTTTGCACGGGCCAGCTCGATCATCTTCTGTGACAGATCGATTCCGGTGAAACATTTCGCCATCTTCTTGAATTGTATGCCTGACAATCCGGTTCCACAGCCCATATCGATGGCGTAGTCAAAACTTGCCGACTCGCCCGCCAACGAGATAACCATTTCTTTCAATATTTCCGGTGTACGGTATCCCAACTGCTCAAGATGATGATCAAAATCTCCCGATAAGTCGTCAAAGAGATTCTCGACATGTGTTCGAGGAGCTGTTTCTGTTGTCTGCCCCGACAAAGCGGCAACTGCATGCCGAGCAGATTCGTTGCCAGGATCTATTTCAAGAACGCGCTTGAAGTAGAAAACAGCATTAGTATGGTCCTGGCTGGCTGCATACAAATTCCCTAGCTCAAAAAGCGCTTCAATTTTATCGGGTTTGATAGCAAGAACCTTTATGAAGCATGCGGCGGAAAGTTCAGGCTGGCCTTGTTCGCGGTAAATTTTACTGAGCATCATATACGCTTCATGAAAGGCAGGATTAACTTCAATGCTGCGCTCGATGTAAGACGTGGCTTCGTCCAGACTTCCTTGTCGATGGAAGATCATCCCCAGGTTAAACAGGGTTTCAGGAACGAGCGGATCAAGTTTAAGCGCCTTTTTGTAACACTCGCCTGCTTGGTCAAGCTTGTCCAGCTTCAAATAAGCATTGCCCAGATTCGTATGTATCATGGGTGAATTTGGCATACGTATCGCAGCAGCTTTCAAGTGTGTCAATGCCAGTTCGATTTCTCCAGATTCAGCAAGCAGTGT
The DNA here is from genome assembly GCA_024641025.1 of Gallionella sp. Taxonomy (GTDB): domain Bacteria; phylum Pseudomonadota; class Gammaproteobacteria; order Burkholderiales; family Gallionellaceae; genus Gallionella. The sequence continues at coordinate 30,881 of JAHEDW010000013.1, read as the reverse complement.
ACCTAGCATATATCTCGCATCAACATGCTTGGGTTGTTTCATCAACACCTTCTCATATAGCCGCTTGGCAGTTTCCCTGTCACCTGCCATATGCGAGCTGTATGCCCGCTGAAAGTGTTTATCGCTCATCTCAATAAATCCTCTTCATACGTTTTTCCAATTCATCATTCTTTAACTTCGTCTCAGGGTTAAAGAATGTAAGAGATGATTCTTAAGGATTCCTTAAGTAACCAGATAAATTGCACGGGATGGTTATCAGGCAATGAGCTGCCGAAGTATCGAGTTGAGACCACAGGAATATAAGCCTAGGCCACATCTTCCCTTAGTCCCAGGTGTGCCCCGCTTCGTTCGATGAAAGGTTTGGTCTCTAAAAGAAATTTCCGGTGCGGAAACACCGGAATTTATGATTAATACGCTCGACTAGATGTAAGGGCTCAAGGATGTTAGCGCCGGCAATACAATAATAAACATCACCATTCCCGCTACGGCCCATCTTGCCATCTTGAAAACATACTCATAAGCTGATTTCATCTTGGCTCCATTATTACAATGCAATGCGAGCAATATAGACAGCAAACCTTAAGAATCGCTTAAGAGCTCAATTATTTTTGAATAAAACAATCAACATATAGGTCTGAAAACGGTATCAGCTTACTTCATAGCCAAGTGCAGATTGATAATTTCTTCATTGAGCAAGGTTCGGGACCGCGACTAATATACAACCCATCCAATCTGTTCAAATAAATCGGACAATACATCTCCAAGAATTCATTTAATGAATCAAGCAACATGAATATTCCAAGCCTTCTTGAGCAGCTGGCTTTTCCCGGGATGGCCAGATTGTCTTAATTAACTTGATTCGTTTGCTGCTTCAGCAGACCAAGATAATTGCAATTGGCTAATTATCCACTAACTATTACTTGCTATCGTAAGATAACCCGATTGAAAGCTGGCAACGTCAAGAGCCACAATTTTTTACTCTCAGGAGTTGTATGAATAGAATTCTGGCAGCCGGCATTTTGTATATTATCGCCTCGACTCCTGCTCTGGCAGCTTACACTCCTCTCTATGCAGGCCTTCAGCTGGATAATTCATCTGGATCAGCAATGCTGGGTTACCAGATCGACAAAACATACGCTGTGGAAGTGTTTGGAACAAGCTCAAAAACTTCCATTGAACAGGCTGGGGCTACCTCAGAGACGAAAATTACCCAAGCCGGCATTGCTGCCTTGTTCATGTTCCCGATGAAATTATCCGGTGGTTCACCCTACTTCTTGTTTGCAAAGGCGGGATACGCGCGTATCTCCAAAAAAGTTAACTACAGCTTTCCTGTATCTGTTACTTACAGTGGCTCATATACCAACTCAGAAAACCAGGCGTTCTTTGGTGGGGGAGCACAATACGATTTTTACCCAAGCCTTAACGGACGTGTCGGAGTAGATATTGTTGATCGAGATCGATCCGTTTATCTGGGAATAATATTCAGGTTCTGAACGAACCCAACGTTAGGTAAATAATGAAACAACTACTTTTCGCTGCCCTATGTTTATTTACAGCAAACCAGGCAATGGCTGCCAAGCCTGCTCCTACTCCTATAAGCTCAAATCCACCAGCAACAACGCCTTCAGATACGCCTGCATCAGGTAGCTCGGGATCCTATATCGGCGTTCAATTGGGGGATTCGACAATTGGTGCATTACTGGGCTACCAAACAATGGGCATGTTTGGGATGGAAATCAGTTATGACTATGTGGATCCTGTTTACACGCCCACAACCGATCTTAAACGTTCCAGAGTCGGAGCATCAGGCTTGGCGAAGTTCCCGATTAAATTCAACGATATGGGCCCGATGGCTCTTTACGTAAAAATCGGCTACGAACTCTATATTGAAAAATATACGGTCAACAATCCGGGTATACCTGTTCCACCAGCCACTTCCATAACTACCGAGACCCGTAGAACCGGTGTAACGGGAGGTGCAGGAATACATGTCGATTTGAGCAGGAAAACCAGTGCACGCCTTGGAGTAAACATGATCGGCAGTGATAAGTCCGTGTATCTCAACGCTCTCTATCGATTCTGACCCACTTCAATCTCAATTTGCATAAATACGGATGACAATCAAGCATAAACCAAGTCGCACCACGCACTGGCAGAGCCGTCCGGCCGGTAAAGCAAGCGATGCAGTGCATCTGACAGACGCAAGGCATACCCGTTGCTTTTGTGCGGCAGCCTTGATCGACTTTAAGAATTTTATTGGATAAGGGATACTTTTCGGGTAGTGATTTGATCATGAACGTTTCCAGACGATACACGTCATATGTTTTATTAATTGCGTTAATCACATTACTGCTCGCTTCATGCGGTAACAATGTCGAAACAACTTCTGATGTTGTCCAGCCCACGCCGGAGCAAGCATCACGAATCCTTACACAAGCAACTTTTGGTCCTACCGCAGAAGAAATTTCTCGCCTGAGCAATATTGGCACTTCCGCCTGGTTTAACGACCAGTTCGCGAAGCCGCAAACCCTTCATTTCTCCTATATAAACCAATCTCAGGGCAACCTGCCTGCAGGACAATCCCTGAGCGAGGATGCGTTCCTTGAATCCTTCTGGCAACAAGCAGTCAATGGAGACGATCAATTGCGCCAACGAGTCGCTTATGCACTGTCGCAAATCTTCGTCATCTCATTCCAGAATGATACCCTTGCAGGTATGCCTCGGGGCGTAGGACATTACTACGATATGTTGGGTGCCTATGCATTCGGCAATTTCCGTGACCTGCTCGAAGCAGTCTCATTGCATCCGGCAATGGGTATTTACCTAAGCTCTCTGCGAAACCAAAAAACAATAGGGGCTCGCGTGCCGGATGAAAACTATGCGCGCGAGATCATGCAGCTGTTCACGATTGGACTGAGAATGCTCAATCAGGATGGAACAGACACCACTACACCAGCAACTGCGACTTATACCAATGACGATATAAAAGGTCTGGCCAAAGTGTTTACCGGCTGGAGCTGGGCAGGCCCGGACAAGTCAAGTGGCCGCTTCTTTGGCAACAACTCCCCAACACCAGATCCAAACAGGGATTGGCTGCCGATGCAGAACTATCCTGCATACCATGAAGTATTGCCGAAAGATTTCCTGGGCGTAAGCATTCCCGCCGCCACGTCTGGCGAGACAAGTCTAATGATCGCGCTGGACACGCTGTTCAATCACCCTAATGTAGGACCTTTCATCGGGCGCCAATTGATACAGCGATTGGTAACAAGCAATCCTAGTCCCGCATACATAGCCCGTGTTGCCGCCGCATTCGCCAACAACGGACAAGGGATACGCGGCGACATGAGGGCAGTCATCAAAGCAGTCCTTCTGGATCCCGAAGCAATCACCCCGTCCGGCAGCAATACCAGCGGAAAATTGCGCGAGCCTGTAATCCGGTTAGCAAATTGGATGAGGGCATTTCATGTTAAATCCAGCTCGTCACGCTTTCTGATCACCAGTCTGGACAACACGCAGAATGCCCTGGGCCAGACACCAATGCGTTCACCTTCTGTTTTCAACTTCTACCGCCCTGAATTTCAACCGCCAAATACCAGCATTGCAGCAGCAAACATCGTTGCTCCGGAAATGCAGATTACGGAAGAAACTTCAGTGGTTGGTTACCTGAATTTCATGCGCGGCGTGATCCAGTATGGCGCCGGAACGGGAAATCCTCGTGACATCCAACCAGATTACGCTGCCGAATTATCATTAGCCGACACCCCTGATCTATTGGTGGATCGTATCAATCTGCTGATGATGCAGAACCAGATGTCCCCGACTTTGCGCAGCCAGATACTCACTGCAATCAATTCGAATTCCAGAAACAGTCCATTAAACAAGGTTTACCTGGCGATTTTCCTGACAATGGCATCACCGGAATACCTCGTACAGAAATAACTGGAGATCACTTTGCCAAACGATATTGACCTCTCTCGTCGTGAATTCTTGCGGCATGCCTCGCTGATGTCTGCAGCTGGATCTATTGCAGCCCCTTTCGCCCTAAACCTCTTCACGATGAATGTCGCAGCAGCTTCTACGTTGACATCGGATTACAAGGCGCTGGTATGCCTGTTCTTTGCCGGAGGTAACGATCACAACAATACCGTGATTGCGACCGACGCCTCTTCCTGGAACGGATATCTGGCAGCCAGAAATATCGGGGGCGGCAGCACAATAGCACTGCCTCAAACCAGCCTATTACCCATCAATCCACAAACCTCAAAGGTCGATTCCATCGGTATTCGTGCTTTTGCATTGCACCCCAGCATGGCACCGATGCAATCTCTCTTCAACTCGGGAAGAGCTGCCGTCATCGCCAATGTCGGAACCCTTACCATGCCGATCATAGACAAAGTCGATTACAGGAATAATTCCTACAAAAGACCAATTAACCTTTTTTCCCACAGCGATCAGACCGCACAGTGGCACTCGACTGATCCGGCCAAGAAAATTTATGGCTGGGGTGGGCGCATGGCAGACCAGATAAAGCCGAGCAATGCAAAACAGAACTTCACTTGCATCTCCTCCTCAGGTAACTCGGTATTTCTTTCAGGCGAAACCATCAACCAATATCAAATCACTTCCAATGGTTCAGCCGTTCCAGTAGGTGGACTGACCAATCTGTTCGGAACAAGCAGCGATCTGCAATCTATCATCACAACGCCTGCAAGCAGCAACCTGTTTGAAATCGAACATGCGGCCGTCGTACAGCGGGCGATTACTGCTCAGACCGACCTGAGTACTGTGATGACTGCAACTGCCGCACCCGTAATACCAGCACCGAATCAATATACCAATCCGATCACAGGGGCACTTGCTACCAACTCATTGGCTACACAACTGCAGACAGTTGCACGCATCATAGCGGGCCGCAACACACTCGGCGCCCATAGACAGTTATTCTTTGTCAACATGAGCGGATTCGATACTCACGATGGACAAGCGCGCAGCCAGTCAATTCTATTGGCAAGAATTTCACATGCCGTTAAATATTTCGATGACACGCTCAAAGCGCTGGTTGACACAAATGGTGGTTCGATAGCTGACTTGAGCAGCAATGTAACCCTGTTCACCGCGTCTGATTTTGGACGTACCTTTACCAGCAACGGCGATGGCACAGACCATGGCTGGGGTGCACATCATTTTGTGGTAGGTGGCGCCGTCAAGGGTCAAGAAATCTATGGCGAATTCCCGATGACTGCCGTTACCAACACATCCACGGGAATCGATAATCCACTTGATGTCGGTTCTGGAAATCTGATACCCCAGGTTGCTGTCGATCAATACGCCGGCACGTTAGCAAAATGGTTTGGTTTATCTCAAGCAGAGATCACTGCTGTATTTCCGAATCTAGCGAATTTTGGAACACATGATCTCGGGTTCATGTTGTAGCTCGATTGCGCTGAAAACACTTATTTAGATGCACTTCCTTATATATGAGGATAAAAGCATAAAATTCTGAAAGCCAAATCCATGAAATCACGACCAAATATTGACGGGCCCAACGCAAAATTCGGGACACGCTTGCTCAATCTAATTTTTGCCTCAGGTTTTACTTTGCCGATTTTTGGACTCGTATCCTGTGGTGGTGGAGATGTGAGCGGCTCAAGTTCGATCACTCCAACAATCGCCTACATGACTGCTTTCCCTGCAGGTTCTGGTGCCCCGGGTATCATAGCTGCGCCTGAGGCCCAGCCCCTGACAATTTATGGAGCAAACTTTATCAGCGGGATGAACGTTACTGTCACCAACAATACAACCAATTATCCTGTTACTTCAACCGTTGTTGTCTCTTCTTCTGAGATATCAACTCATATCACGATCCCAAGCGTTCCGAATGATAACTACGTTACAGTCACGCTACAGTCGCCAAATGGAATTTCTGTTAGTGGCATCTTGGGCGTTGCGCATGCATATAGGACACTCGCGAATGACATCCAAATGATCTTTGCTTCCAATTGTGTCTCCTGTCATGATAGTTCAGGAATATTTGACTTGAGTACTGTTCTATCGTCAGCGATGAGCCTGATTCAAGCACAAAGCTTGGGTTGTCCACAAAGCCTTCTAGTTACTGCAGGAGAACCTCGTAGGATCAGCAATGTTCTTGTTGACGTGATCAAATCCAAAGCTACACCAGGATCACCTGCAACACTATCATGCAATAACAGCATCACCCGACAAATGCCCCAAGGAGTATCCCCTCCCTTAAGTACAGCCGAGATTGATGCCATCGTCGACTGGATTGCTTTGGGTGCTAATTAACCGCCCACAATATCGACAAGAATAATTAGGTGAAAGATTGATAAATGAAAGAAGTGCGCATCAAATATCCCAGCGCAGGCCTGCAGAAAAGAAAATTCGCGTCGTTTTGATGGTCTGCTGCGAACCGCTGAAATCAGTAAATTCCATGCCGCCGTCCATATCCAGATTGAGTTGATCCCTGATGCGATAGGTCCCACGAATCATTGGGGATGCAAGTTTGGTCGTGCTCCCGAATTGATCCTTCTGACGAAATAGCTGCAGCGAGGGATTCATCGTCCATTCCGGGTCAATCAATGTATAGTTATACAGATAGATCGAGTAGCCGCTTACCGCACTGCTTGTATTGAAAGTGATACTCGCCGACCAGATATCATGGTCAGTATAAAGGCTGTTACCAATAGCCTGCCCGCTCACGCTTTTTTCAGTACCCCGCCCAGGAGTTGCTAGAAGGATCCCTTCTAGAGGAGTTGTCCCACTGGCAGGTAAACCAGAGGTGTTCGTAATCCTTATATCGCCGCCAACTTGCCATTTTTCGATAAGCGGGATGGTAATGCCGATCTGCGCCATATTGGACGTAGCAGTTCGCGCAATCGCAAGATCGCGCAATCTATCGGCTGACATGGATTTCAGCAAATCATCGACAGAAGATGTGCCCGCTCCATACAGGGCATTTCGAATGCTCAACGTTGGAGCTTTGCGGTGATCCACCATGAAGTTCGCTGTACCACCGTATGCACCAACTGTACCCATGAATTGCGCAGCATTCAATTCATTGAAATAAGTGTCATAATCCAACAGGGCGAATGCCGTCTTACTACCCTCAAAATACCTGAATTCCGCACCCATCGCTTGGCGATCGGTCGTCCCCTCAACTCGCTGGTTGATGACATAGACCGTAACAGGCCCTTTACTCCCGCTAGCCCCGAAGAAGACAGGTTTACTTCCCGGAGAAAAATCTGACAGTGCACCAGCAACGCCACTGATGCTCATCTCCTGTATATTTCCATATGAAGCTGAAATTCCATCGAAACGTCCAAGCACACCTGCGCCCGATGAAGATTGGCGACCAAAACGCAAATAGTACGCTTTCGGACGGTTCCTGATTTCCCCATATGCAGCATTTAGCCTATTCCGGCTAGGCTGTGATTCCAGGAAATTCCAGGTGCTTACGTCGCTAAACACCAGACGCCCGTCATATTCTTCACTCACGTATCGCTCTGTTGCATCCAGGTTGGTTATGAGCATCGACTGGTCGACCATTGATTGTGTTGAACTCGTCGGCGTATTATTGAATATGACAGTTGAATCTATCGTACTGTGGCTAAAGTAATAATGTGGGGAAACACTTGCATATGATATCCACCGTGCTGCCCTGCCCTTTTCCTCAGCCGCATTTGTGCCAGGGGTGACTGCATCAGGCAAGCCAGCTAGAGCCGTCAGGCGCTGAGCGACGCGAACCACACCCTCCCCTTCAGGATATATTTTCAAGTACAGATCATACTCAACCCTAGCCTTGCCGATCTGACCGGAACGCTCACGTGCCACACCAACCCATTCCTGAGCGTCCTCTGTGTAATCGTTCGGTGGCAAAAGCAGCAACCTGTTGAAAGCATCCACTGCCACTTCGTTGTTGCCGGCTTCCAGTGCATCTCTGGCCTGCATCAGAAGTTCACGCGCTTTCTTGTTGTTGTCGGCCATGGTCGCCTCGAATTCTGTGAGCGTGGCATCTGTTGGAGGCAATCTCTCCGGTTTGACTGTAGGCAACTTAGGTAAAAGTACTGTCTTTGATGACATCTTGTCCGGACGGATGATTATCAGCAGGCTGCGATTATCCTTGCCAGGCGCCACGGTGTAATCCGCATCACGCTCAAATTCGATCACCAACTTCGATTGAGGCGTATTCTGGTTGCGCGTAGTTACCTTAAATCCGGGGATGAGAGTCGAAGGTGGGGATTTACGCACTTCATTGTCAACCCAAGGTTCGTCGCTTGTCGCACCCGAAACGCGGTTGAAAAAGATCTCCAGAACTTTTCCATGATGCTCTGGAAAATGCCTCAAATATTGCACCGGTGCAGTCAATCTGACGGTAGCAACGATACCAGTTTCCTGGTACTCCAGACTGACGCTATCCAGCGGTTGAGCCATGACATGTCTGGTGACACCAGACTGTAACAAGAGACCAATTAGAATCAGAAAAATTTTAAGAAATGCTATTCGATTTATCGCCATATTCCCGTTTGATTATTGCCTTGAGGAAATGCCCCAAAAGATTGGGACTGCATAGGTTGCACACCTATGCAGAGAAAAGGTTGCATAGAAGCGCTGCAATACAAAACACTTGTCAAGGATCATTCCACCGGTTGAATTGTCTTGCATGACATGAAATACAATCCTGGGTAGTCTTTGACCCCTCATGACTTCCTAGTCGCTTTCTTTCCATCCTGCCAAGATACTGGGGACTGTTCGAATCGTGACAAGTCTTGCAAGTTCCAGAAACAAAGGCATGCAAGGCAGCACCAGTCGCTACTGTGTTCCCGACATGACAATTGCTGCACGAAGCCCCTGCATTGTAGGGAATATGATTTGCTGGTTTTGCTCCAAGCGCGCCCAACCAGCTGTTCGTAGAAGTATGGCATTGGCCACAATCATCCGTTCCGATTGCAACATGACCTGATGGTGTTGATATTGCAACGGCATTATTGTGGCAACCGTCACACCTTCCCGTCGGCGAGGAAGCAAAATGCTTATAATGTCCCGGATACCAACTAACGAAGTTGTGACAGTCGTCACACTTATATGTTGCCATCCCAGTACGAGTATGGGTTGCTGTTGACCTATAGTATTGGTTGGCACCCGAGACGTGACAACCCGCCGAATCACAGCTACCTGGAATGACACCCATATGATTCCAGCTCGATGGAATGAACGCACTTGTTCTGTGACAGTGGTCGCATGAATCCGTGGCCTTTTTTCCGATGTTGTGATCCACTGGTCTGCCTTGCGCTATTCGCCCGTTATGACAGGTATCGCATTGTTCAGGTTTGGTGGTGGCATGGTTGAAGCGTGCCCCAAGGAAGGTAGCCGTATTGAAGTGACAGGCCCGACAGGGCGCATCTGTAACCACGTGGTTACTCGACTTTGGTGTAGCTACCACACGCTTTCCCATTGTGTGGCAACCCTCGCAAGTTCTGGGTGTTCCATTAAACACGCCATCGAGATGGCATGTTACACATGCTGCTGCAGCGTGCGCACCCGTCAGGGGAAACCCTGTTTTCATGTGGTTGAAATCGCTTGTACCACTTGGTGCAGCTATAGCTGTGGACGATAAAGTCAAAACCGACACCATCAGGTTGCCTATAAATGCGAATATGGCTAACCAAGGATATTTCATAACTTTCTCCGAATGGACCTAATCCATCTGATGATGAATACTAAAGGTGGTTTGAGCCGATTTAATGAACTAAGTTCATCAATATATTGTTATTTGGCGGCTTGCTGGTGATTGAAATCGAGAGTGCCACTTATTAAGTTACTTAAAACGAAGTGCAAGTAACAAGCCATACAAGTATTTCCATTTGTATACAAAACTTTGCGAATTTAAGAACAATAATGTAGTTGCCAGCAGAATTTTATTTTGCTGTCAACCATTGTCCACACACCGAGTTGGATGGACCAAGAGATCCATTCATGACAATCCCGGTGAGATAAACCGGGATTTAAGGCTCCTTAATGATTAAATGGAGGTACTCGCAGATGTCAGAGCAGGTAAAGCGATGATCAAAATCGCCACTCCCGCCACAGACCAACGCACCAACTTGAAGATACGCATATAAGTTGATTTCATTTTAGCTCCTTAAGTATCATTGCTATGAACGCAATATAAACGGTCAACCTTAAGAATCGCTTAAGAAGCTTAATTATTTTAATCTGTTGCAGGTAACATAAATAGACTGGGTTAATTTTCAGGTAATATCCGGATCCTTGACTATAAAAAAGCAACACGGTTGTTGTGCAAAAATTAAGCTGCAATGCAATTATATCTATCAGCTGTTTGTGCAAATCAATCCCGAAATTCCAAACTATGAAATTGTTGATCGAATTCAAAAAGCGTTCCTATGATTTTCTATGGGGCGAAGATCTCGCTAGCGCATCCGTGCTTCGCCGCCGTCTCGTATTGACACTGCGCACACTGTATGCGGTTGGGCGCGACCTCGCCGAAGGTCAGCTCACGTTGCGCGCAATGAGTTTGGTTTACACAACACTGCTTTCGCTGGTGCCACTGATTGCACTATCGTTCTCGGTACTCAAGGGATTTGGCGTGCAGAATCAGGTGCGCCCGATGCTGCTGCCGTTGCTAGCCCCGCTAGGTGAGAAGGGAGAGCAGATCGCTGACCAGTTGATTGGCTTTGTGAACAATATCAAGGTTGGCGTTCTCGGTGCTCTCGGTCTTGGTCTGCTGATATATACGGTGATCACATTGATGCAGAAGATCGAACAGGACCTAAACTATGTCTGGCGCGTAAAAAGTGTTCGTCCGCTCGCGCAACGCTTCAGCCAGTACCTAAGCGTACTGATGATCGGTCCCTTACTGATCTTTTCGGCAGTCGGCGTCACGGCAGCCTTCTTCAGCAGTAGTACTGTACAGACTCTGATCGCAATCGAACCACTAGGAACACTATTTGAATTCATCGCAGCGACCCTCCCTTTCCTATTCGTTATCGCAGCCTTCGGCTTCGTCTATATATTGATGCCTAACACCCGCGTACATGTATTTTCTGCGCTGGTTGGTGCCTCTATCGCCGGAATCCTTTGGCAGACCCTCGGTTGGAGTTTCGCTGCCTTTATCGCGGGCTCGACCAAATACACTGCAATCTATGCCGGTTTTGCGATCGTGATTTTCTCAATGATTTGGCTTTACCTTAACTGGCTGATAGTGCTTATTGGCGCAAGCATAGCCTGCTACCACCAGTATCCGGCACTGCTCGTCACGCCGCGGCGCGAGTTCCGGCTCAGCAATAGAGTAAAGGAAAAGATTGCGCTGCTGATAGCCACGTATATTGGCCGCAACTATTACACAAACAAGCCGGCTTGGTCACTCGATGACCTTGCCGACCGGCTAGGGGTGCCGTTGATGCCAGTCGAAACCGTGCTCACGGCGATGCAACGCGCCGGATTCATCACCGAAACTGCTGACGAACCGCCACGGTATCTTCCCGCGCGCTCTTTCGAAACAATCACTATCAAGAACTTGCTCAACACCATGCGCTCCGCCGAAGAGGATCCTGGCATGAGTGATGATATCCTTCCGCATGAGGCCGAGGTAGAAATGCTGCTCGCTTGTGCTGATGAGGCTGTGGAAACATCTTTACATGGAAGCAGCTTGAGGAAATTGGCTATGCCCAGCGAATAAAAAAGTACCGTAGTCAATTTCAATATCGTTGAAGCTATTAAGCCCGACAATATTTTTAGACTACGATACCTTCATTGCTGTAAGACCAACTTCTATACTTACCGGCGATCCTGACCTCGCTCTTCGCGCTTATATTCCCGCTCCCTGTTATGCTCACGCTCCCTGCTACGTTGTTCTGTCTGTATGCGATTCTGCTGATAATATTGCTTCGTCACAGGTTCGCGTGGCTCGTAACGATATTTCTTGGATCGAATCGAAGGTTGCACTTCAGGATGAGGATAGCTGTCACCGTAAAACCTTCGCTGGTAGGATGGCAAAGGTGCGGGGGGAGGAGGAGGACGTTCCGAGCGATCCCATCCTCTTCGATTCTGTTCCCATTCTCGTCCCCAATGATCACCCCACCGTGGTGGTGCGTCTGCACGCCATCCACGAAAGTATGGTGGAGGTCTGCGATAGTAACGCACTGGAATGCGCAATATATATACCGGAACATATTCGGGTGCCACCAATTGCCACGGCCCGTTGTACCAACTGCTCATGTACCAGTTATCTCCCTGTAAGACCCAGTACACACCATCATAAAAAAAGTAATTATTATCAACTCGGGAATCATAATAAACGGGATAGCCCGGCACCTGAACAAACCTAGGGTATGCAGGCATATTGATTCCGATACTAATGCCTGGAACACTGATGCCTATGCCGACACTTACCTCTGCGTAAGCAGAGTTTACTGGGAAAAGCAAGATCGACAACACTATAAGTAGTTTGCGCATTTTCTTTCCTCCTGTTGTATTTATTTCCTTTACTTTGACTATGAGGGATGACACATACAATAGTTCATCTCAACCATATGATATTCTGATCAAACTTACAAAGTATAACGAACTACTTCTAGTATAAACATCTTAAGGTGTTTTTGAGTAACGCACCCACCAAACCAGTTTAATTATGACCTCGCGCCCCTTAGGGGAAAATCGGCAGTCTTCTAAATTATTCATAGGACATAGGCGAATTTCATCCTCAGAGTTTGTCTTATAGAGTTGAAAAATCAAATGTGCAGGATATCTCGACTGGCTCAAGTCACAAACTCCCGCTTTAATGTCAGGCAATACATGAACAAATCGTCAAGGTTGGCATCAGAGATGATGGCTATAATACGTGTGCAATATCCTGATATCCACGCTTTCGAAAACTGACTTCAGACAGGTATATCGATCAAGGAGAACACAATGAAACTGCTTGGCACCAATACCAGCCCATATACCCGAAAAGCGCGACTGGTCCTACTGGAAAAGCAAATTCCCCACGAATATCTTGTCGATGCGCCGCGCGAACCTGGCAGCCTAGCTGCACGGCTCAATCCTCTCGGTCGCATACCCGCATTGATCCTAAATGATGAAACCTGCGTTTACGATTCACCGGTGATCGCTGAATACGCAGACACGCTGAACGATTTCCCGATCCTTATACCGCGTACCAACATACTTTCACGTATGCGCGTCAAACGCTGGGAAGCTCTGGCTGATGGCATCATGGATTCGGCTGTTGTAGTCCGCACCGAACGGATCCGACCAGAAGAAAAGCAGGAGGCTGGAAATATCACTCGCCATAATGAGGCTATAACCCACGCAATTTCATTTGCATCAGAACAACTCGGCAGCAATAAATGGTGTGAGGGTACTTCAATCACACTGGCCGACCTGGCACTGGTGAGCGCACTGATATATTTAGATCTGCGACAACCAGAACGTGAGTGGCGTGAAGCCCACCCTTTTCTGGCCGAATGGTTTAAACACATCAGCGAACGTTCCAGCGTTCGCACTTCTCTCGTGGACTAGCATTGGTAGAGCACATCCCTTCGCGAAGAATCTGGCGCAAGCGTGCCATCAACCTACTGTTGATCATCGCGGTCATCGCTGGCATTCGAGCTTGGCAGCAGCGAGACATGATAAGCGGCACCGCACCCACGCTGCATGGCGAGCTTCTCGACGGCAGTACATTCATTCTACCCGCACGGCTTGAGGAACCCTTGCTGGTGCATTTCTGGGCAACCTGGTGTCCAATTTGCAGTGCCGAGCAAGATTCCATTAATGCAATTGCTCAGGATCACCCGAATACCATCACCGTGGCAATGCAAAGCGGCAGCGACGCCAAAGTCGCCACGCATCTCGCCGAACAAGGCCTGCAATTCCGGGTTTTGAACGACCCTGATGGCCTCATCGCTTCTGCATGGGGTGTTCACGCCGTACCTGCAAGCTTTATCATTGGCTCGGATGGACAGATACGGTTTGTCGAAGTAGGCTATACAACTGCCCTAGGCTTGCGATTCAGGTTGTGGCTGTCCGATATAGCAGGCTAAGCTCGCAGGGATTCCCAACACACTTATCCGGACAAACCCTATGACCTTAGTAAGCTTAAATCCGACTACCAACTCTCTTATTCATACCTATGATAATTGGGGTGACGGCCGCCTGAAACTAGCCCTTGAAAAGGCACATGCTGCACAGAAAGAATGGGCAAAGACCCCTTATCCCCTGCGCGCCGAAGTGCTGCACGAAGTTGCGAAGCGGTTGCGCTCACAACGTGACCGATTCGCAACCCTGATCACGCAAGAAATGGGCAAGCTGTTGCGTGAAGCCCGCGCCGAAGTCGAAAAGTGCGCCGCCGTTTGCGAATTCTATGCACAGCACGGGGAAGACTTCCTTCGTGCAGATCTGACGGAATCTGATGCTGGTAAAAGTTATGTCGCCTACTACCCGCTGGGCGTGCTACTTGCCGTGATGCCCTGGAACTTCCCTTTCTGGCAAGTTTTTCGTGCCGCCGCTCCGGCCCTGATGGCTGGCAACAGTCTGGTACTCAAACACGCTTCAAACGTACCACAGTGCGCGCTTGCAATTGAAGATATCTTTCGTGACAGCAAGTCGCTTGAAGGATTGTTCACGACGTTGATGATCGACGCCGGGCAAGTAGCCGATGTAATCGCCAGCCGGAATGTTCATGCGATCACGCTCACCGGATCCGAATCGGCCGGACGTAAAGTTGCAGCGTGTGCAGGACAGCATCTCAAGAAGTGCGTGCTGGAACTGGGCGGTTCCGACCCATTCATCGTGCTGCACGATGCCGACATTGAACTCACCGTGGAAATGGCAGTAACATCACGCTTCCTAAATTGCGGACAATCGTGCATTGCGGCCAAGCGCTTTATCGTTGTCCCGCAAATTGCTGAAGAATTCCTGCGTCAGTTCAAGATTAAAGTTGATTCACTCAGGATTGGCGATCCGATGGATGATGCCACACAGATCGGCCCGCTCGCACGCCTCGACTTGCGCGAGACTTTGCATGAACAAGTGTCCGATTCGATCTCAAAGGGCGCAATACCAGTGACAGGATGCAAGCCCGTGGAGCGGGATGGATTTTTCTATCAACCTTCAATCCTAGACCACGTAACTAATAAGACCCGTGCCTTTCACGAGGAGTTGTTCGGGCCAGTGGCCATCATTATCCGCGTCCAAGGTGAGGAAGATGCACTGCATATCGCCAATGAAACAATTTTCGGGCTCGGTTCGTCTATCTGGAGCAAAGACACGGCGCATGCAGAACAATTGGCGTCGGGTATCCAAGCAGGCTGTACTTTCATTAACGGCATTGTCAAATCTGACCCGCGCTTGCCCTTTGGCGGAATTAAGAATTCGGGCTATGGAAGGGAATTGTCCAAGCTTGGGATACATGAATTCGTAAATGCCAAGACAGTATGGATACGCTAATCATTCACTCCCCTTAGCACCATATTTATTCTGAATAGACATGTGTGCATGGTCGTTCTTCCGGCATTTTTTACAATCAATATCGTCAAAATAAACAACAAATCAACCGGCCGTTTAACTCCATCCAAGCAAATCCTTGTTTAGTAGATTTCTTTCAAAAGTTGACAGTTATATAGCCTGTACCTATATTTAAATTTTCTTTCAGATTGTCCATATACAAATGATTTCAAGAGTCCTACTAATCGTCGCGGTGATCATCCTAAGCGGTTGCAGTAAGCAGTCTGCCACTGAAATCGCAAGTGAGCCTGGCAATACCGTTCAATCTGCGTTAACTCAGTTGGTTGGATTTGACTTATCCGAAAATAAAAATTTTTACAGCGGCGAAATCCGTGCGCGCCATGAATCACAATTAGGTTTCCGTATAGGAGGAAAAATCATTGAGCGACTGGTGGATGCTGGTGAACGCGTTCAATCAGGGCAAATTCTGATGCGGCTTGACCCGGAAGATGCCAGCTTGCAGGCAAGCTCGGCACAAGCCCAACACAAATTGGCCGAGGAAGAGGTAAAACGCTACCGCGAGTTGCTCGAAAAGAGGTTCGTCAGTCAATCAGCGCTGGATGCAAAGGAAGCCGCCCTCAAGGTCGCCGCTGCCCAGGCTGGGTTAGCCCGCAACCAAATAGAATACACATCATTGCGAGCCGATCATGCTGGCGTGATCGTTGCAGCGTTAGCCGATATCGGACAAGTGGTCAGCTCAGGTCAACCAGTGTTAAGACTGGCACATGACGGCCCGCGTGAAGTTGCAATCGACATACCAGAGACAAAACTCGCCGGCCTGAAGGTCGGTGCACCAGCTTCTATAACATTATGGGCTGCTGAAAATGAAGCAGCCCAACTCAAGGGTCGCTTGCGAGAACTGGCAGCTGCTGCGGATCCAGGAAGTCGCACCTATGCAGCACGTGTCAAATTGAGCGGCAATGATCATTTAGCATTGGGAATGACCGCACAAGTACGTTTTATTAATAACGACGTGCGAGGTCGACTGATCGTACCTATCTCCGCAATCTTTCAGCAAGGGGACAAGGCCGCCGTGTGGGTCGTGGCTGATAACAACAGCGTCAATTTGCGCCCGGTGCAGATCACAGCCTATCGCGACAACGGAGCGTTAATCGCCAGCGGCCTTTTGCCAGGTGAGCGTATCGTCAGTTCAGGTGTCCACAAGTTAAACCAAGGTGAAAAGATACATGTCATCGAAGGTAATTTCGCTGACGGTAGTCCGCAATGAAGGGACCTAATCTGTCGTCATGGTCGCTGACGCACCAGCAAATGGTACTTTACTTGATCATCGTTCTTATGGTTGCGGGAGTTATTTCGTATTTCAAACTCGGTCGCGCTGAAGACCCTGATTTCACTTTCAAAGTGATGGTGGTGCGAACGCTTTGGCCAGGCGCTGCTGCTCAAGATGTCGAGCAAGAACTAACCGAACGAATCGAAAAGAAACTTCAGGAAACACCGTGGGTAGATGTGCTGCGGTCGGCATCCAAACCAGGTGAATCGTTGGTGTTCGTTATTCTTAAGGATTACACACCTAAACCTGAAGTTCCTGAAGCCTGGCGGCAGGTACGAAAAAAGCTGGACGACATTCGCCACACCCTTCCGCCTGGTGTACAAGGCCCATTTCCTAATGATGAATTCGGAGACGTGCAGGTCAACATCTTCGCGTTGACCGGGGATGGTTTCGATCTGAGCGCGCTGCGCCATTATGCAGATCGTGTCGCATTGGACCTGAAGCGCGTGCCGGATGTGAAACGCGTCGAACTGATCGGCGTTCAGGATGAGAAGATCTATATCGATGTCTCTCCCAGTCGCCTGGCGAGGTTGGGCATCACCCCGCACCAAGTAGCCGAAGCACTTCAAAAGCAGAATACAGTCAATCCAGCCGGGTTTGTCGAAACAGATAGCGACCGTATCCGCATGCGTGTAAGCGGCGCTTTCGAGAGTGTCGAATCAATACGTAATGCCGACCTCTTGGTCAACGAACATCATTTCCGCCTGGGCGATATCGCCAAAGTAAACCGCGCCTTGGCCGATCCTCCTAGCCCGCTGATGCGTGTCGGAGGACAACCTGCGATTGGCATAGGCGTGATCATGGACAGGGGCGGTAACGTGATCAATCTCGGGAAAAACCTTGAGCAGGCTATGAAAATAATATCTTCCGAGCTTCCCGTTGGTGTCGAAGTTCATGTCGTTGCCAATCAACCAGAAGTGGTCAAGGGTTCGATCACACTTTTCGAGCGCTCGCTATCCGAAGCTATCCTGATCGTGCTAACAGTTTCATTCTTGAGCCTTGGTTGGCGCACCGGCACCGTGGTGGCACTTTCCATTCCGCTAGTATTAGCGATCACTTTCTTTATGATGAAGATATTCGGCATAGACCTGCAGCGTATCTCCTTGGGCGCACTAGTGATCGCACTCGGACTTCTAGTGGATGATGCAATCATCGCTGTGGAGATGATGGTGGTAAAAATGGAGCAAGGATGGGACCGTTTCAAGGCCGCCACGTTTGCCTACACTTCGACAGCCTTCCCCATGCTTACCGGCACCCTGATCACGGCAGCTGCGTTTACGCCGGTAGGTTTCTCCAAGTCTGCGGCCAGTGAGTATACATTCTCGATCTTCGCGGTGGTCACTACAGCTTTATTAGTATCATGGATCGTCGCTGTTGTGTTCACACCCTACCTTGGTTACAAGCTGCTCGATCCTGCAAGGCTTATCGCGAAGGCACAACGGCACGGCAAGGATGTATATGACACACCGTTCTATCGCCGTCTGCGTGCAGTTGTAGAATGGTGTTTGCGCAACCGTTGGAAAGTAATTCTCGCAACAATTCTGATCTTCATGCTTTCCATCCTAGCATTCGGAATGGGCGTACAGAAACAATTTTTTCCAGCCGCAAGCCGGCTTGAACTCATGGTGGAAGTATGGCTCCCACAAGGTGCGTCACTCAAGGCAACCAAGAGTGAAGTCGAGCGCATCGAGAAGTTTCTCAAGGACGACTCTGACATTGCTTATTTTTCATCGTATGTCGGAAATGGTGCCCCACGATTCTTTCTGTCTCTGGACCAGCAATTGTTTGCCGACAACTTCGCCCAATTCGCTATCGTTAGTAAAGGGCTTAAAGAGCGAGAGGACATCAAGCAGCGCCTCGAAGCTAAATTTTCCGCACTAGATGGGGATTATTCGCACCTGCGTGTACGCGTGGCACGACTTGAGAACGGACCTCCGGTCGGCTATCCGGTGCAGTTCCGAGTGATGGGAGAGGACATCGCCCAATTACGCAAGATCTCCGAGCAAGTTGCAACCTTGATGCGCACCAATGCACATCTGCATAATATTAATTTCGACTGGAACGAAAAGATCAAAAGTATCCGCGTCGAAGTCAACCAGGATCGAGCACGCAAATTAGGCACTTCCAGCCAGGAAGTATCACAGGCGCTGCAAGGCTGGTTGAACGGTACAGCAATAACACAATACCGCGAAGGCAACCAGTTGATTGACGTGGTATGGCGCGGCAACAACCACGAGTCGCGTTCCTTGGATCACTTGTCAGGATTGGATATTCCGCTTTCAGGAGGTAATCATGTGCAGCTTTCACAAGTCGCCAAACTGGTTCCGATATTGGAGGAGGGCCTGATTTGGCGGCGGAATCGCCTACCTACGATGACTGTACGCGCCGACATGTCGGATGAAACACAACCCGCGACTGTCTCCATGCAACTCGACACACAATTGAATGAGCTGCGTTCAAAACTTCCTATCGGTTATCGCATAGAGATGGGTGGAAGCATCGAGGAATCTGCAAAAAGTCAAACTGCCATCATGAAAGTCATGCCATTAATGTTCGTGGGCGTAATAACGCTACTGATGATTCAGTTGCAAAGTATCAGCCGCACCGTCATCGTATTCCTAACGGCACCGCTCGGTTTAATCGGCGTAACAATGGCATTGTTGATATTCAGCGTGCCGTTCGGCTTTGTTGCCAATCTCGGTTTCATCGCCCTGGCAGGAATGATTATGCGAAACGCAGTGATATTGGTGGACCAGATACGTCAGGATGAGGCAGATGGCAAAACTCAGTGGCAGGCTATTGTCGGTTCCACTGTGCGGCGCTTCCGCCCGATTGTACTTACTGCTTCTGCTGCCATACTCGCGATGATTCCCCTCACTCGACAGGTGTTCTGGGGACCAATGGCAGTTTCAATCATGGGTGGGTTAGTCGTCGCCACTCTTCTCACATGCTTGTTCTTGCCGGCACTCTACGCAGCATGGTTCAGAGTAAAGAATGAATAAAATCAATAACCACCAGACTGTATCCACTCCTTTTGCTTCATGCTGATCATTTGCACGCCGGTCAATGCCAGTATCGACCCGGAAATTTGTTCCGGAGATATTATTTTTCCAGAAACACAAACGCCAACAGAGTAATTGCACCTACCCCTTTGATATGGGCCAACTTGACAAAGATCGCATTGGCGAAAGAGCCGACTGTAGCGACCAGAGCGAACATGATCTCGGTCACCTTATGACGAGAAGATAAAATCTTTATCGCTGCTGAATGCATTTAGATCCTTTGATGACTCAAGCCAGAATTTGGGTGAGGAAGATTACATCGTCATCAACGGCGGTTCATCCATCAGTGCAATTTGTTCGCGTAGCTCCAGGATTCGATCCTGCCAGTAATGCTGGGTGTTGAACCAAGGAAAAGCAGCTTTAAAAGCGGGGTCATTCCAACGTCTTGCGACCCAAGCGGCATAATGGATCAATCGTAATGTACGCAACGCCTCGATCAGATACAGTTCGCGAGGTTCGAAATCATAAAAATCCTCGTAGCCGGCAAGCAAATCGGAAAGCTGCCGAGTCTGGTCAGAACGCTCCCCGGACAACAGCATCCAAAGATCTTGAATCGCTGGTCCCGTGCGACTATCATCGAAATCAACGAAATGGGGGCCATCACCAGTCCACAGCACGTTGCCAAGATGACAGTCACAGTGAATCCGCAACTTCTTCACGTCACCGGCACGATCAAAGCAGAGCCGCACGCCATCGATTGACTGTTTAACCACTCCACGATAAACGTCGACTAGTTCGGTAGGTATGAAGTCGTGTGCAAGTAAGTACTTGCTCGGCTCCACGCCGAAGCTTTCGATATTCAACGTTGGACGATGGAAGTAGGACGCTTGAGCACCGACAGCATGAATGCGACCGATAAATCTCCCCAGCCATTCCAGCGTACTGGAATCATCCAGTTCTGGCGCTCGCCCTCCCTGATTAGCGAATACGGAAAACCGAAAACCATCAAACAAATGTAGTGTTCGGCCGCTGATTTTCAGTGCTGGCACGACAGGAATTTCCTGAACCACCAATGAATCAACGAAAGCATGTTCTTCCAGTATGGCTTCATTTGTCCATCTTTCTGGACGATAGAATTTGGCCACCAACGGTGGTCCGTCATCCATGCCTACCTGATAGACACGGTTTTCATAACTGTTGAGCGCGAGAAGGCGGCCATCGCTGCACAATCCGATGCTATCGAGCGCATCCAGCACAATTTCGGGGGTAAGCGATATAAAAGGCCGATTGTTCATGGCTGGATTGTATGTCACTACAGAGTGTGTATCACGAACTGATTGGCCAACCTGGAGTAAACGCGACTTTAATTAGTTTGCCGTGACATGTTAACTATGTGAAAATCATTAAACACTGATGCAACCATATGTAATTTTGGAGAATTTCATGTCAAGAATGCACACAGTTGCACTATCAGGAATCCTGCTGCTTTCCACCATTCTTTTAGCGTCTTGCTCTTCCACTCCGGATGAGTCACCGTTAATTGAGCCGACTCAGAATGAAATTCCTGCCACACCACAAACCGAAATGGTGGTTGAGACAGCACCCGAAGCCAGATCGAATCCGTTAGTAGTAGCCGATCAAACAGAGGCCACTCGTGCACCCCAACCTCCAACAAAACCGGAAGTGGTTCAAAAGCCAAAAAGAAAAGTCGTCAGACGTGTTCCCACCGCACCGATAGCCGCTCCTGAACCAAGGCTTGTTGTGCTGCCTGAGTCGGCTGTGGTTCAGTCACCGAAGCCAGTTACCAGGCCCCAAATAATTGGCGCCACCGAGCAAGAGCCTGCTCCCATGGGTTTCTTCGAGGAGTACTGGTTATGGTTGTTAGTTCTTGCGATGGCTATCGGTATATCAATCTGGTGGAAAAAACGTAGCGACTGAGCCTTGCCTGCCTTAATCGATAATCGTGATAGCCATTTCTGGTAGTAACAAGACTTGGTTGAAGTTCTTGCAATAGGAGCATTCAACATGCCGGGCAAGTAGCCTGAACTCCTGTCACAAAGAATAATTAGTCTATTACTGACGGATAACCGGGATCAATTGGCAACAACAGTTAACGGACTGGTACGCTATGCTCTGTATTGTTCTGCTGCGCGCGCAACAACTGTTGAAACTCTTCAGAAGTAATCTCTGGCTTCGAGAATTTTGGCAAGTCGATGTTCATGACGTCATGACTAATATGTCTGGTTCCGTCGGGAGCAATTGCGACCGCATCATAACTCCCGGCCGGAAGCTCCTTTGGCAACATGATTCGCACTTCGTTGTTTGCGCGCCGCAAGAGTTGAACCGACGGCAGCAGTTTCACGGAAGTGATGGTTTCGTTGCCGGCCAACATTGCAGTGCCATTGATAATTTTAATGCTTGTACCATGTCTGGCAAGCGGGTATATCGACCTGATCTTCACCGGCTTTAATTTGGAAATATCCAACTCAAGCAGATTACCATTTTTTCCTGTCGCATATAACACCTCACCTTCCACCGTCATGCCTGAAAGTTGCTCTGCCGACTCGAAGGACGAGATGGGTTTCACTTTGGCACTTGAAACATCCAGAACGCGCAAACCGACTTTATCCCCATACAGAAAAACCTTTTTTCCATGCACACGCACCATGCTAGCTGGATGCTTAATCCTGTATTGCATCTTCAGCTTAAATTCTTCATCCAACACTTCCATGCCTCGCTCGGTTGCCACATAGACGAGCCCATCGTCTACTTGAAGGTCATTAATTTTCAACGAATGCTTGCGCCACAACCTGACTTGGCCTGGGGTAGTGAGATCGATCACACCCAAACCAATATCATTGCTGAAGTACAGTTTGCCCGCATCAATGGAGATGTGACGTATCCCGCCTTTGACAGGGATGTGCTTGGCCCGGTGTGCCTGAAAAGGATCACTTACATCTATTGCAACCAGACCGCTGTCCTTGCCACCAACTATCGCGACATAGATCATCGCACCATCCAGCAATAACCCAGCGGACTTGCCTTCAATCTCTACCGATGTCATCCAAGTCGGATTGAGCGGGTTGGTAATGTCGAATATCTGAACGTCTCCTGACTCCATCACCGCATAGGCAAACTTATCCTTCGCCTCGACCTGTATCACCTTACCTTTAGCATGATAATGATCCACTAGAACCGGGATTTTTCGGTCTGAGATATCAACAACTGAGAATCCTCCCCACCAGTCGCCGATATAGGCATAATCGCCTTTGATACCGATACCCCAAGCAGCACCACTGGTATCGTATTCACCTACGATATCCGGAATAGCTTTGTCGCTGATATCGATAACCTGTATTCCCGCAAGCCAATCAGTAACATATGCAATGTCGTCTTTCAATGCGATGCTGCGCGCATTGCCCGGCGTAGGGGTATATCCAATCTGCCTCGGATGCGCTGGATTGCTGACATCAAGAACATAAAATCCTTTGTCGAAAAAAGCGGCATAAGCTGTGTCTCCGCGCACCACCACATCTTCTGCAGCACCTCCCGGTGAGAATTTACCGACCTGAAATGGATTGACTGAATCACTCACATCGTACACCAACACCCCAGCAGTATCATCCGCAATGAACAACATATTTCCTACAATCTCGAGACTCCAGGCTTTACCAGATGTCAAAATGTCAGCAAGTTGTCTCGGATGCGCCGCATCACCCACGTCGATAATCTGGAATCCGCCGCGATGCCCAGCCAGATAAAGCAGGTTCCCGGACAATTTAGGTGTATATGCCAGTCCGTTTGTAGCGAGACTAGAAACATGGGTAGGATGGAGCGGATCACGCACATCGACGATCTGTAGGCCATGGTCATCATCCGCAATGTATGCGTAACCATCACGAACTACCACGCCCTTCGCAGAGCCAGGGGTATGATAGGTTGACAAGAGGCTGGGCTTGGCTGGCTTGCTAATGTCATACAAATGTAGACCGGAGAACCAGTCGGCAACATAGGCAATGTCGCCGTCAACGAACATACGGCGCTCGCCTCCGAAATTGACTCCTTGTCCTGTATCAAGATTTTCATTGGAGAATTGTGGCGGAGACTCGGAAAAATCGATGCTCTGTAGCGCAGATGTGCCTGCTGCGAGCACGAATTTGTCATTGAGCCAGATCGCATCTAGCCATTTGGCAGCAGTTGTGCCTGTATTTCGATGCGATGCGGCTATAGCAGGCAACTCGGGATTAATGATGTCCATGCTGATCAGTTCTGCACGGTCATTCCGCAGAATCACCTTCCCGTCTTGTACGGAAATGCCGTCAACATGACCTACAGCACTATGACTTCCTAACCATCTGCTATGCGCTGGATCAGATACATCGAACACTGTAATTCCATCGTTACCGCGGGCAACCACTGCAATACCATCCTCCACGTTAACTGCTGTTGCGCCACCAGTAACATGCTGCCTGCTAATCAGTTTAATATGTGCTTTGTCAGCGGCTTCAAGAATCGCAATGCCAGACCCTGGAAGGGCTGCGTAAATGTAATCCCCGCTCACGAATAAATTAATTGCCTCGTCGGCCAAATCGAATCGGGACAGCTCAACTGGCGCTTGTTGCATGCGCATATCAATCACTACTATCGTGTTGTTAGACAACAACAGATATACGTAACCGTCCTGTACCTTGATATCTGTAATAGTCTGGTCGGCATGATAGCGGGCGAATACTGAAGGTTTGTTAATATTGCCCATATCCAGCATGATGACTTCGGTTTGATCGTTGACTAGCCAAACATGATCATGATCGGCTGCGACGTGTGTTATATTTTCTTGAGCGATTTTACTGGCGGAAATTGTAATCTTGCCAGATTGTGAGACATTGGCTATCTGCAAGCCGCTTTCGCCTGCGGCGATCATGCAATGTCCCCGATATGCCACCATGTCCCAAACGCGAAAATCAAGCGGTACCGCATGCCTGACATAAGGCCAACCCGGCATGATCAGGAACTGGTATTTCATGCCATCAGAAACCTTCATACGAACCTCGGTGGGTCGCCCCTGCGGTATATCATGTGGCGAGACTGACTGTATGACTGGTTCCGCCCAGGAAATACTTGAAAACAGTGTAAGAAACAGAGCGCGCGCGAGCATTAGGATTACGTTTCCTTGGCAGCCATCGTGAACAAAAGAGTATTTCTAGAAAGAGTCTGTATTCTTGGGTATATTTCTTAATCCAACAAAAATCGCCCACACGCCCAGCGCAACGTAGCAAAGCAGAGACCATTCGGGGATACCGAGGGAAAGGAATGTCCACCCTTTGGCAGCGCATTCGCCGGAACCGTGCATTAGTTGCTTGAGCACATCACTCATCGGCATGGTTTCAAGCATGTAGTCCAACCCTGGGCCGCAAGCTGGAACCTGGTCCTTTGGCAGGTTCTGTATCCAAATATGACGGCCTGCCACCCCAACACCTGAAATCGCAAGCAGCGTGATTAATACAGCATATATCTGCCCACCGATGCGCTTCGGTCCGTGCAAGGCAGCAAGCACAAAAACTGCCAGCATTGCAATGAAAACCAC
The DNA here is from genome assembly GCA_024641025.1 of Gallionella sp. Lineage (GTDB taxonomy): Bacteria > Pseudomonadota > Gammaproteobacteria > Burkholderiales > Gallionellaceae > Gallionella. The sequence continues at coordinate 5,464 of JAHEDW010000013.1, read as the reverse complement.
TCTCTGAACCATGCACAACGGGCAAGGATCCTGGTGTTTTACGTATTGAAGAAACAGGGCGAAGCCAATCAGGCTAGCTGCAAACAACGCACCTGCCAGATACAACCAGCGGTTCGAAATGTTGTTCCAGAATTTCAACATGAGAATACGACCTTCCCCGCAGGATAACTATAATAATATTTATATTTTTTGGATAAACCGAAGCTTCGCGCAGTGACAGGCAAATGCTTGCACATAATTTGGAAGGAATGACTATGGCCAAACAACCGCCTGTATTATTTCAACAGTGCGGTCAAATTGTAAATGGTCTCCTCAGAGAACGATACTCCGGGATTTTGCCATCGCATTGTTTATGGTGATGCTGGAAACTTCAACGCTAGGCTTGTTATGACTGTCAACCAACTGCTGGAGCGAAACACTTTCGAGATAATCAAAAATCTTTTCATTCAAGCCCATCCACAAATCATGCGTTAGGCATTTTTGTCCATCTTGGCAATTGTGCTCACCATGGCACTTCGTTGCGTCGATGGGCTCATCCACTGCAACCACGATTTCTGCGACTGAAATCTTGTTACCGGGTCGTGCGAGGTTATATCCTCCCCCCGGACCACGAACACTTTCGACGATGTTATTTTTTCGTAACTTTCCGAACAGTTGCTCGAGATAGGATAGCGAAATCTGTTGACGCTCACTGATCTTGGCCAATGTGACAGGCCCTCGACCACCCCGCATCGCCAAGTCTACCATCGCCATCACGGCGAAACGTCCTTTGGTGGTTAATCTCATGTCATTTCCTTATCTGTAAAGCTTAGGACTTCAGGCTGTTGGCAACCGGCGACCGCCGATACCGCCCGTCCAGATCCGTCGACTAGCATCATAGAATTCCCAATTTGTTTAGTCAACTATTTTATTTAAGTGATTAGGGTCAAACTTGTCGGCGGTTGCGCGCTCATCATCGACTCGAACACCCATTTTCTCGAGTTGCTGCAATATGAAATCTATGCGCTGATCAACTGTCACGCTATGACCGATCAGTCCATGCAGTGCCTTGTTTACCGGATCATTCTGGTCGTTACCGATACCATAGGGATTGAACCCGGTGGAATTCTTTTTTTCCTCGTCAAGAATCCGGGCCGGTATTCCCGCAGCAGTTGAACCCGCAGGAACGTCTTTCACCACCACTGCATTGGAGCCGATCTTCGCATTTTCGCCGATTCTGATCGGCCCGAGTATCTTTGCACCCGCTCCAACCACAACACCGTTTCCCAGGGTCGGATGTCTCTTGCCGTGTTTCCATGAAGTACCTCCCAGCGTAACTCCATGATAGAGCGTGACATCATCTCCTATCTCTGCAGTCTGGCCGATCACCACTCCCATGCCGTGATCAATGAAGAAACGTCGGCCGATGGTTGCTCCTGGATGAATCTCGATGCCAGTCAACCACCGCGCGATATGTGATACAAATCTCGCGAGCCATTTCAGGTTCGCTTTCCACAACGAGTTAGCCAGACGATGAATGATTCGTGCATGCAAGCCGGGATAGCAAGTCAGCACTTCAAAAGTGCTTCGCGCAGCAGGGTCCCGGTCGAATACGCTGCTGATGTCTTCTTTGATATTCTTGAATATCATGGTCGTTCCTAATCTTTTTGATGTTCTTCCATATAACGTGATTTAAGGCGCGCATTGTACTCGGTTGTGACACTCAGGATACCCCGCAGTATATTGATCTCCTCTTGTTCTAATCTTGCCCTCGCATACAGACGGCGCAGTCGCAGCATCAGTCGCGCTGGATTCTGCGATGTAAAGAACCCGATCTCAATCAAGGTTCTTTCCATGTGTTCGAAGAATCCTTCCAATTGTTCATGCGTTGCTGGTTTTATCACAGGAGCAGAAGGAAGTTGGTTTTGCACAGCCATACCTAATTCATAACATATCACCTGTACTGCAGCAGCCAGATTGAGCGAGGAAAAGTCCGGGTTTGCAGGAATGTTCACCAGTAACTGCGCTTTGCCTGTTTCCTCATTGGTCAACCCTGACATCTCCGTTCCGAACAACAGCGCAACCGGATAAGAGGCGGCATGCTGTAAAACCAGCGGCATGGCCTCACGCGGCGTCTTCACCTCGATGGAAATGTCTCGGGCACGCGCTGTCAATGCAACCGTATACACCACGCCCTGTAATGCCTCGTCAATTGTCGAACAGGTTACAGCGTCTTGCAACACATCGTCAGCACCTGCAGCCATTGCAGTTGCTTGCGAATCTGGAAAATGACGGGGATTAGCAAGATAAAGATGTCTCAAGCCCATCGTCTTCATCGCGCGCGCCGCAGCGCCGATATTACCAGGATGAGTAGTGTGGCTGAGGACAACCCGGATATTGCGGAAGCTATCAGGTTTATTCAAAACAAAATACCAACTAAAATGCGCACTGGAACTTCCCAGCTCATTAAAAAGGTCGTAACGATTATGCACCCCATGCTCAACATCGCGGTCAAAGCCGCGCGTCGCGCCGGCAATTTGATTCACCGCGCCACCGACAAGATTGATCTCCTCACAGTCACAAAAAAATCTCATGCAGATTTCGTCAGCGAGGTGGATCATGTCGCCGAGCAGACCATCATCCAGACTTTATTGGAAGCCTACCCAGACCACGCGATTCTAGCAGAAGAGAGCGGCAATCAGGGCGAGTCGGACTATCTATGGATCATCGATCCGCTGGATGGCACGACCAACTTCCTGCACGGCTTGCCACAATTCGCGGTATCCATTGCACTGCAACACAAGGGCATCATCACCCAGGCGGTGGTATACGCACCGTCCAGCAACGAACTCTACACCGCCACACGCGGTCGAGGAGCATACCTCAACGACAAGCGCCTTCGAGTCACCAGACGCTTCCATCTTTCTGACAGCCTGATCGGTACCGGCTTCCCTTACTCCAAGTTTGAACATCTGGAGGCATATCTGGCAATCCTTAAGGACCTGATGCAAAAAACAGCCGGTCTACGCCGACCAGGTTCTGCAGCACTCGATCTGGCTTGGACAGCTGCAGGACGCTATGACGGATTCTTTGAGACCGGACTCAAGTCGTGGGATATCGCAGCAGGTTGTTTACTGGTTACAGAGGCCGGCGGCATGGTCAGCGATCTGAATGGTGGAGACACCTATCTAGAAACCGGGCACCTATGTGCAGGCAATCCTGACATCCACCCACAACTACTACAGGTAATCGCACCACATTTGACAACAAGCCTTAGGGGAAAATAGCGCTTAATGTCAAACACTGGGATTGAGTATCTGGAATGCAGCGGTCGCATCACCTGGGATACCAAAACGGTAAGTGTTCTTGCCTGACGCCTTAGCGACATACATTGCCTTATCTGCCACGATAAGTAGCGTACCTGAGGTAAAGGCGTCTTCAGGATATCGTGCCATCCCAATGCTCACGCCGATATTTACCACTTTACCTTCCAAATCGAAAGGTTGCGAGATCGACTCGATAATCTTTCTGGCAAGTATCTCTATATCCTCACGCTCATGGGTATCGTTAAGGATAACAGTGAATTCATCACCACCGAGACGGGCCAAAGTATCGCTTTCTCGTACACAAAGCCGCAAGCGTTTCGCCACCTCAACCAACAGATAATCTCCAGTGTGGTGACCCATCATGTCGTTGACCTGCTTGAAGCCATCCAGATCGATATACATCAGCACAATACTGTGTCTATTGCGCTTTGCTATCATAATGGCCTGCCCGAGCCGGTCATAAAAAAGGGTACGATTAGGCAAATGTGTCAGTGGGTCATAGTGAGCCAACTGCTCAATTTGTTTTTGCGCAATTTTTTGTTCACTTATATCGCGCAACATACCGGTAAACAAATGAGTATCGCCAAGCCTGACTTCACTTATAGCCAAATCCATTGGAAAAGTTGTACCATCCTTGCGCAGGCCCTGTAACTCCTGGGTCTTGCCGATCACATGCACTTCTCCGGTCTCTAGATAGCGCGATATATATCCATCGTGGAGATTGCGATGTGGTTGTGGCATCAATACTGATACATTCTTGCCGATGACCTCTTGTTCACTATAACCGAATATTTTTTGCGCTGCCCGATTGAAGGACAGGATAGAACCACTGGTGTCAATGCTCACGATACCTTCAGCAGCCATTTCGACGATCTTGTATGACTTCACGCTCTCCAATTCCAGGGCGTGTTGCAGCGGTTTAACAAAGAAAAGCCAGAACACCGGGACGCAAACCGTCGTCAACAGGGTTGCATCGACTATCGCTTCCGTCCAGTTTATCTCGGACTTGATCTGCATAATACCGAGAATGAACATGATGCACAGTTCGGCAACAAAGACGAACGTGAGCAATAGTAGAAATATTTTTAGTGGGTGTTGTTTGTCGTACATGCTTTATTTGTCAGGGAACAGGCTCCGTCAATACTGTCGAATATCGTTAAAACATCGCTTTGCTCTTCAATCCGGTCATGATAACTTCCAAAAATGATACATGAACCATGTCATACAATGTGGCCGCGATGAACAAGAAAGATATTAACCCAAAAAACTCACCGATGATGCAGCAATATCTGGGCATCAAAGCGCAGCACCCTGATATGCTTTTATTCTATCGCATGGGCGACTTTTACGAGCTTTTTCATCAGGATGCAGAGTACGCCGCAAAACTGCTCGACATCACGCTTACGCATCGGGGCACTTCGAACGGGCAACCGATCAAGATGGCGGGTGTACCCTATCACTCCGCCGATCAATATCTGGCACGCCTTGTAAGGCTTGGCGAGTCAGTCGCGATCTGTGAACAGATCGGCGACCCTGCCACCAGCAAGGGTCCAGTAGAACGCAAAGTGGTGCGCATCGTTACACCAGGCACGCTGACAGATTCTGCACTTATGGACGAAAAGCGCGACAGCTTGCTACTCGCACTTAAACAACATATGAACATGGCAGGACTTGCATGGCTCAATCTTTCTTCTGGACTTTTCTTTGTTGCCGAAATCGATGCGAAGCAAATCCCTGCCGAACTCGAACGCCTGCAGCCTTCGGAGATCCTAATCTCAGAGGATGAAATAATCCCGCAGTTCAAAAATTCAGCAAAGAAGTCCCTGCCAACGTGGCATTTCGACCTTGAATCTGCACGCCGTACTTTATGTCACCAGTTCGCCACTCTTGATCTCGCAGGTTTCGGTTGTGACGACTATACCCTCGGATTGGAAGCTGCAGGCGCATTATTGAGTTACGCGAAACTGACGCAAGGTCAGGGTGTTGCCCACGTTCGTGCAATCCAAGTGTATCACTCTGACCAGTACGTGCGCATGGATGCCTCTACCCGGCGCAATCTGGAGATCACACAGACGTTGCGCGGAGAAAACGCGCCAACACTGCTATCGCTCCTCGACACCTGCGCAACCAACATGGGCAGCCGCTTGCTGGCGAACTGG
>JAHEDW010000110.1 GCA_024641025.1 Gallionella sp. | reverse complement strand
ATCTCCTCTGCAAGTTCGGCTAATGCGGTACTCTTGCCATATCCAGCCCCCACCTGCAATACAGTCAAACGATAATCGAACGCCTGCTTTAATATCTGATTCACACGCGGACGAGTTAATGTTCGCGGTCCACGCGGAGGCGGAATGATCTTGGTACGAAGAACTGTATGGAGAAATCTCATCAGGTTTTAAAGTGTATCTCATAACCATTAAATTTTACAATGATGTGAAAATCGGCTTTCAGGCACCCCAGGAATTGACGTTTTATTATCCCAACATGATCTTCGGACGATATTGCAATGCATCCGCCAGATGCGGAGACTGGATCTCTTCGCTCCCAGCCAAATCTGCGATCGTGCGCGCCAGTTTCAGAATGCGATGATAGGCTCGCACCGGAAGGTTCATCTGACTCAGGCAGGAACTTGCCCGCGCCAATGCCACATTGGCATAAGTGAATCCTGTATCCATCGATGAAGAGATGGTTGCTTTTTCCCATTCTAGACATCTAGTGAAAACAGCAGATTCATACTAAAAATTGGACGAGACATGGTTAGCAAAACAAGCAATAAATTTAGAAAAATAAGAGTAACAACCGACAATTGAAATGCTTTAGCAATACTAACCATTGTATTTGAGGGTATCCTAAGATGCAGACAATCTTGATGAATTATTTTTCAGGTAATCGAGGTTTACTCTCATGAACAAAAAAATTATTCTAAATGGAATCGAGTTATCTTTGCCGAAGTATGATGCATCGGCGGTAACACTCTTTGATTATCTGGATGATGTTGTCAAAGATTTAGAAAAGGGGCTTAATGACGAAGATGGCAGTTTCAAAATATCGATTGATGTAGATTTTTCAACCAGCAAACCACCCAAGCACAAAATCTATCCTACCGGAAAAACAAGTAAGGGCACAAAAGAAAAAGTATCTCGAATCCTGAAGGAAACCCAAAAAGGCAGGGTGGAAAGCGTATCAGGATCAGTAAGAGTTAATTTACAAATTGAAGATAGACAAAGTTAATAATCATTCCATTACCACAAAGTCGCCAGCAAAAACTGGCGACTTTGCTTTGAAGTATTTCACACGGCAACAGTGCTAAGCTGATCTCACGGCATATTTATCAAGCAAAGCATGAAACCGAGGATCACTCCGAATAAAATCGAGATCTGGGTCTTTGCGCGCCAAATTCACATAAGAATGCTTGTTTTTCAGGGCGAGTTCAAGCAAATTCAACGATTGATCCGCATTACCGCAAATGGACTCCATGCAAGCACGATTATATTCATTCTCATTATCAGGAATTAATTCTCGTGCCGCTTCAATATGTTCTTGCGCCAGTTCTTCGTTTCCATTCTTTCGATAATAGCCACCAAGTATGGCATGTGCAAGACCGTGTCTCGAATCTATCTCTATTACTTTTTCAAAAACATCAATTGCTTCGTCATGCCTATCGACCACAGCATAAATCAATCCCAAGTGATAAAAATACTCTGCTTTCGACGAGTCCAGGTCAATAGATTTATGAAAAGCATCGATCGAAGCCTTGTACTGCCCCAAGGCTTTGTAGTGCTCACCAAGTGTATCCCATGCAAAAGCATTGGTTGGATTTACATCAAGCACTCGCTCAATTTTATTGATATCAGCCTGAATTTCAAAACGCTCATCTTGAGATATTTCCACCTCCGGCCACTCAATCATGGATTCATATTGAACAGTATCAACATCAGTTAGGCTTTCCGTTGTGAACTCTGGGGATACGGTCAAAACCTCCAGTCCTTCTGGGCAAATTCTTCGAGAAGTAGAATCGATTTGTTCAACAGTGATGGCTTCAACATCAGCGACAGGGTGTTCGCGTCCAACAGACATGGTGCCTGATGCAGCTGTCTCCATGGTTGTAACTGTACTTACCTCAGCCAACTGAAGCCGACCCTTCAACATTATTTCATAAGCGATATCAGGTGCAGAACCTGCCAAATCTTTTTCATAGGTTGATCCAGGTTCCCATACCAGAGCTTCGGTAAAAACCACATCATCATTTAATCCATAGGCTCCCAACTCTTCGACAAACAGGAAATCAGAGATATGTTCGGGGCCATCAGGCGGTTCGATCTGGTCATCAAACTGCCATGGAGTAAGTTCTTCTAAATATGGTTGATTTTTCACATCTGGAACAGAAGGTAGGGATACGGTCTCAACAGATCCCATAAACTGCTTTGAGTAGGTTGCCGAATTCTGGCAACCCAATAACAAATCCGCCGGCTCGCTGCTATTGAGCACATCGTCCAAATCCGGCAGGAGTTCATTAGCGCGTTGATAAGCGTCAGCAGCTTCATTATCCATTTCCTGCTTGGAATACGCTTCTCCCAACTTATAAAGTGATATAGCTTTATCAAACTCGTCTTTGAGAAATATTGTACCTTGTTGATAATTGTCTGATGCCTCTGGATACATTCCTAGTTGCATGTAAGTTAAAGCCAGATTATTATAGAATTCACCAGCTGCAGGCTCTAGGTCAATCGCCTTTTTATATGCATTGACAGCTTCATTATAAGACCCGGTCACAAAGTACTTGTTACCCAGTTCATTCCACAGTTCATATACATCCATGGCTACTCCCTTCAGGCTGCAACACTAGGTGATTGTTCAATGTTCAAATTCCCAAGCAGACTGAAACGTGAGCGCAGAGACCGTGTGGCATTGTTCGGGTCCAACTCATCCGCGCGTTGGTAACAGGATATGGCGTTATCGTAGTCGCTCAGCCGTCGATACACATTGCCCAAGCGATTCCAGGTGACCGCCTTATCCGTGTCACTTGAGAACAACTCAATACCCCGTTGGTACAGCAGGATCGCTTCAGAATATTTCTCTTTTTGGACGTACACCAAGGCCAGATTACTGTAAGGCCAAGCAAACCAGTCATCCAATTCAATCGCCTTACTGTATGCAACAACCGCTTCATCGAATGAGCCGGTATTGAAATACACATTGCCCAATTCATTCCAAACATGTGCGTTTTTGGTATCCGGTTCGGCGCTCAAATCATTCATCACCGAATAGCCGCTTTGGGAAATATTGGCATCGTCACTTCCCAAGACAGGTTCAACAGCGTGCTTAAGAAATTCTTCGTAAGCTGAGTTTTCATCCACATCAGATTCCGCTTCTTCGTTTGCTGGAAGTTGATCAACTTCATCACCGATAGAAACATCTTCATTATTCTTATCAGCTAACGCTGCAATCTCAGCTACCACTTCTGCGACGTCATCTTCTTCTGTCTCCACTTCTGTTTGGACATCATCATCCATAACAGGATCAGTCACATCTTCAGGCGCTTCATTCTCAGACAAAAGCTGTAGTTCTGTATCCTTATTATTTTCGCCTTCAACATTCTCATCAGTAACCGGCTTTTGGAGCATTTCTGCCAGATCTTCAATAGCCAAGACAACAGTTTGATTTTCTCCTGATGGGTCAGCAAACGTTTCCACACCATGTGACATTACAGGGGTCATATCCGCCTCCAAGGATGGATCATCTACATCGGACTCACTTGACTCAACTGCATCAGCCAGGGATTCATCTGTTTCATCAAGCATAGCTGGCGCCTCAACTTCAGGCTCCATACTTATTTGGATTTCAACAGAAGAAACATCGTCTGAGTTTTCAACTCTTTCACCATGGAAATGGTCGATGACTTCACTCTCAGGAGATTCCGATGCTGGTTCAAGTTGTGTATCTTCGGTATCATCCATCGATTCAGATTCATCATTCTCTGATACAGGCGCTTCCAATTGAGCATCGGCAACCGACACAGCATCACTTTCCACATCTTCTGCAGTCTCTATAGATGCAACATCCGATTCGATATCGTCTGAAGTATTCAACACTACTACTTCTTCTGCTTCAGGCAAATCACTAAGTGCGCTTTCATCTTCCAAGTCATCAATCGATGCTTCCGCTGCTTCAAGTGTTTCATCTTTATCTATGACATCTTCAGATACAAGTTCATTTACCAGTTCCGAAGTCAATTCAGCATG
>JAHEDW010000053.1 GCA_024641025.1 Gallionella sp. | reverse complement strand
GTGATGTTCAGGCATAAAAACCAATTTCTGAAAGAGATTGTCAGTAATGGGCAGCAAGTCGAAGTATAGCAGTCGCAACCCTGTATGAGCAGCGCGGCGATTTTCAGTTGACCGTGGAGCAAATGCGACCGGCAGGTTTGGGTGTTCTATATGAACAGTTCGCACGGTTGAAACAATTGATGGAAAGCCAGGGTTTGTTCGCTGTAGAGCGCAAACGTCCATTGCCTGTGTTCCCCAAATGCATTGGTGTCATTACTTCGCCACAGGCTGCTGCGCTGCGTGATGTACTCTCCACCTTGAAACTCCGTCTGCCGTACGTTCCTGTGGTGCTATATCAGGTTCCAGTTCAGGGAGCAGGAAGTGCTGAGAAGATCGCACTCGCTATTGCGACTGCCAATAATCGTGCGGAGTGCGACGTACTGATTTTGTGTCGCGGAGGTGGAAGCATAGAAGACTTGTGGGCGTTCAATGAGGAAGTTGTTGCACGTGCCATTGCCGCAAGCAATATCCCTATCATAAGTGGGGTCGGGCACGAAACTGATTTTACGATTGCCGATTTCGTTGCCGATGAACGCGCACCAACACCGACTGCTGCAGCTCAACGTGTTGTTCCGGATCGCCATGCTCTTCTCAGGGGATTGCAAGGGTTGTCCCAGCACCTTAAGCGTGCGCAGCGCAATAGAGTGCAAAATTACATGCAGACTATTGATTACCTACAGAATCGATTGGTTCATCCTGCCCAGCAGTTGCAGCAGCAGACCCAGCAATTAGACCAGTTGCGGCAGCGCATGCAACTGGCTTTTGCCAATTACTTTCAACAGAAACACTGGCAATGGAAATCGCAATCGCTAAGGGTACGTGCTGCAAGCAATGATTTTTTGCGGCTTCAGGATCGGCAAACCAATCTTGCGGAGCGTGTCATTAAAGCGATTCATGCATCTGAGGCGCAACGATCGGCGAGAATTGACAATGCATCTCAGCACTTGATTCTGCTTGACCCGACAAAAGTCTTGGCTCGGGGATATAGTATGGTCCAGGATGCTAGCGGTGGGGTGGTGTCTGATGCAGGGATGGTGAAAATTGGGGCAGATCTTCGAATCACCTTCGCCAAAGGCTGGGTGCGCACCGAAGTGAAGGATCGCGGCACATGATTTGAAGTGCATTCGCCCAACTTTTCTTTCCGGTATCATCTCATCCATGCAAATCTGCAATGTAAATAAACCACAATGACATCCGAAAACTTCATTGATCTACCTCCATTACTGAGTGCTCGCGGCTCGATTACATTGCCAGGTTCTAAAAGCATTTCAAATCGGATACTACTGCTTTCGGCATTGGCTCACGGTACGACAGAGATTCGTGACGTGCTGTTGTCGGACGATACCGAGCGCATGCTGGATGGCTTGCAAACTTTGGGAGTGGGGATCGAAAAGCTGGATTCGCATGTTTACAGATTGCAGGGATGCGCGGGGGGGGTTCCTGTGAAGCACGCAGAGTTGTTTTTGGGGAATGCCGGGACTGCATTTCGTCCATTGACGGCGGTACTGGCTTTGTCTGGTGGTGAATACAAGCTTTCTGGCACGGCGCGCATGCACGAGCGACCGATAGGTGATCTGGTTGACGCATTGCGTGAACTTGGCGCAGATATCGAATACGTGGGCAACGAAGGATTTCCGCCACTTGAGATCCACTCGGCTAACTTGACTGATAAAGGTCGAGTAAGCGTTCGCGGTGATGTTTCCAGTCAGTTCCTTACTTCGTTATTGATTGCGCTACCTTTACTGAACAAGGAGATTTACATTGATGTGACAGGCGAGTTGATTTCCAAGCCATATATTGAGATCACGCTGGCGATGATGGAAAGGTTTGGTGTGGTTGTAAGGCGGGACGACTGGCGTACTTTCAAGGTTGAAACGGGTAGTCGTTATGTGTCACCTGGAGTGATTTATGTTGAAGGCGATGCTTCGTCAGCATCGTATTTTCTTGCTGCCGGTGCGATTGGCGGCGGGCCGATGCGCATCGAGGGTGTCGGTAGCGGGAGCATACAGGGCGATGTGCGTTTTGCAGATGCGCTGGCGCTGATGGGTGCGCAGATCGAAATGGGCATGAACTGGATGGAGGCGCGTGCTCCAAGCATGGGGGGGCTCAAGGCCATAGATATAGACTGTAACCATATCCCCGATGCGGCTATGACGCTAGCAGTCGTCGCCCTGTTCGCCAAGGGCACGTCGATGTTGCGTAATATCGCTAGTTGGAGAGTCAAAGAGACAGACCGCATCGCTGCAATGGCAACCGAGTTGCGCAAGGTCGGGGCGACTGTGGAAGAGGGTAGCGATTACCTCCGCATAACTCCGCCAGTCCTGATCAAGTATGCTGGAATCGATACCTATGACGATCATCGTATGGCAATGTGTTTTTCTCTTGCTGCTTTTGGTGCAGAAGGTATCCGCATAAACGATCCACGCTGTGTTGCCAAGACTTTTCCGAATTATTTTACGCTGCTGCATGATGTGGTACAGGCAGTGCCAGTGATAGCGATCGACGGCCCTTCAGCATCTGGCAAAGGTACGGTTGCGCAATTGGTCGCAGCCGGGCTGGGATTTCATTATCTTGACAGTGGTGCGCTGTATCGGCTTCTTGCATTGGCAGCTCAGCGCAAAGAAGTACAGCTGACAGATGAATCCGAGCTTGCTGCTTTGGCCGAAAACATTGAGGTATGCTTTGAAGGCGAGCAGATCTGGCTAGACGGGATGTTGGTAGGCGATGAGTTGCGGGGGGAGTTGTGTGCAGCATCTGCTTCCAAGGTTGCGGCCTTTCCCAAGGTGCGCGCCGCACTGCTCGCAAAACAACATGCTTTCCGACGAGCACCGGGGTTGGTGGCGGATGGTCGCGATATGGGTTCGGTAGTGTTTCCAGATGCGAAGCTAAAGATATTTCTTACTGCTAGTGCCGAGGCCCGAGCAGAACGGCGATATAAGCAGTTGATGGAAAAAGGAATCGATGCTAATATCTCCGCCCTTTTGCTGGATATACGTGAGCGTGACGAGCGAGATACTCAACGCAGCGCATCGCCAATGCAACAGGCGCATGGTGCAAGTCTGCTGGACACCACGGCTCTTAACATCGAGCAGGCTGTACAAGAAATATTGGCTAGCTATCAGGCGAAGCAACTCTGAAATACAGGTACCGCCGGACTCTCCGTCTGACGGGAATTTTAACTAACCTCTGAACTGAACTTGAATGTTCAGGACAGATTTAATTCTTTTAGGTATATCCGATGAACTCAACCGCAGTAGAAGTAAAAGACCCCGATAGTTTTGCCGCAATGTTTGAAGAAAGCCTGACGCGCAAGGAAATGCGCGCCGGTGAATTGATTACCGCACAAGTCGTACGCGTGGACCACAACATGGTTGTGGTGAATGCCGGACTAAAGTCCGAAAGTTTGATTCCGATCGAGGAATTCCTCGACGCAAAAGGTGATCTGGAAGTAAAGGCGGGCGATTTTGTTACCGTCGCCATAGAGTCCTTGGAAAATGGTTATGGTGAGACCAAACTCTCACGCGAAAAGGCTAAGCGCTTGGCTGCTTGGCACGATCTGGAACAGGCCATGGAAGAAGGCAGGATCGTGGAGGGTTTTGTTAGCGGCAAGGTGAAGGGTGGTCTGACCGCGATGGTCAATGGTATTCGGGCATTTTTGCCTGGTTCGCTGGTCGATGTACGCCCGGTCAAGGACACCACGCCTTATGAAAACAAGACGATGGAACTCAAAGTCATCAAACTCGACCGCAAGCGCAACAATGTGGTGGTTTCACGTCGCGCAGTGTTGGAATCCTCGATGGGTGCAGACCGTGAGGCAATCATGGAAAGCCTCAAGGAGGGCGCAATCGTCAAGGGTGTTGTCAAGAACATCACCGATTATGGTGCGTTCGTTGACCTTGGCGGTATCGATGGCCTATTGCACATCACTGATCTTGCGTGGCGTCGCGTGAAGCATCCATCAGAAGTTCTGACCGTCGGCGATGAAATCGAAGCTAAAATACTGAAGTTCGACCAAGAGAAGAACCGCGTCTCGCTGGGTATCAAACAGATGGGCGATGATCCTTGGAATGGTCTTGCGCGTCGCTATCCTCAAGGTACCCGGTTGTTTGGCAAGGTTACCAACCTGACAGACTACGGTGCGTTCGTTGAGATTGAGCAGGGTATCGAAGGATTGGTTCATGTTTCTGAAATGGACTGGACCAATAAGAATGTCCATCCTTCCAAGGTGGTTGCTTTGGGTGATGAGGTTGAAGTGATGATTCTTGAAATAGATGAAGCACGGCGCCGTATCTCTTTGGGCATGAAGCAGTGCCAGTCAAATCCATGGGATGATTTTGCACTCAATCACAAGAAGGGCGACAAGGTTAGGGGTCAGATCAAGTCCATCACTGATTTTGGTGTGTTCATTGGGCTAGATGGAGGTATTGACGGACTAGTGCATTTGTCCGACTTGTCTTGGACACAACCAGGCGAAGAAATGGTGCGTAATTATAAGAAAGGTGACGAAGTCGAGGCGGTGGTGCTTGCTATAGATGTCGAGCGTGAGCGTATCTCTCTTGGCATCAAGCAGTTGGAAGGCGACCCATTTGGCGGATTTGCATCCAGTCACGAGAAGGGTGCAGTTGTTACAGGAACGGTGAAATCATTGGATGCAAAGGGTGCTGTCATATCCCTTGAAGGTGATGTCGAGGCGTATCTTAAGGCTTCAGAAGTGTCGGCGGACCGTGTAGAAGATATTCGCAATCACCTCAAGGAGGGAGATAGTGTCACAGCCGTCATCGTTAATGTAGATCGCAAGAATCGTGGGATCAACTTGTCCATTAAGGCTCTGAACAAGACTGAGGAAACTGCAGCGATGCAAAAACTATCAGCCGAAAGCAGTTCCAATGCGGGCACCACTAATCTCGGCGCGTTACTGAAGGCCAAGATGACTGGCAACAAGACCGAAGCCTAAAAAGAGGTTTACTGAAATGACTCGTTCTGATTTGATCGCCAAGCTGGCAGAGTTACACTCGCAGTTGTTAGCAAAGGATGCCGAGCTTGCCGTTAAAGTCATTCTTGATTCCTTGTCTGCTACTTTATCGCGCGGAGGCCGTGTTGAGATTCGCGGTTTCGGAAGCTTTGGACTGAACTATCGACCGCCGCGTCAGGGCCGCAATCCAAAGACTGGTGATAAGGTGAAAGTTCCAGCAAAATACGTACCGCACTTCAAAGCGGGAAAGGAGTTGAGGGAGAGGGTCAGCAGTCGGAAATCCTGATTATGGATTAAAGTGGTTCGATTGGCGGCATATCGCGAGGTATAGCCGCCATTTTTTATGCTATCGTTGTATGGGTTGATTTTCGGGGTGTGTCATGCGCTTTATAAATTGGTTTTTGCGTGCGGCATTGTTCATCTTGCTGCTCGGCCTGGCTGTCAAAAATGACCAGCCAGTCACACTGCGCTATTTCTTTGGGCTTGAATGGCAAACTACCATGGTTATCGTTCTGTTGGTTTTCTTTGCAGCCGGCGCTGTCGTTGGCTTGCTTGCGATGTTCGTAAATTCACTGAAACTGCGCCGAGAAATCTCTAAGTTAAAGCGAAGCATACGGCTCAAAAATGAAATTGGCAGTTTGAGTGAAGACCAGCAAACCCCTATACAGCCATCCTGAAAGATCTTTCTGTCATGGAATTCCAACTCTGGATGTTATTAGCTTTCCCATTATTTTTTGGGATGGGTTGGCTGGCGGCACGAATCGATTTAAAAGAGTTACTTTCTGAATCCAGCGCACTCCCGCAGTCTTATTTTCAGGGGCTGAATTTCCTTCTTAATGAGCAACAGGACAAGGCCATTGAAGCGTTCATCGAGGTCGTCAAAGTTGATCCGCAAACCGTCGAATTGCATTTTGCTCTAGGCAGTCTGTTTCGCCGCCGCGGTGAGGTCGACAGGGCTTTGCGTATGCATCACAATCTGGTTGAAAGAGCTGATCTGGACGATGATAAACGCCAGCAGGCGATTTTCGAACTAGCGCAGGATTATCTGAAGGCTGGAATTCTGGATCGTGCCGAGAGCTTGTTCAGGGAACTGGAAGGGACGACTTATGCCAGACATGCACTGGAATTCTTGCTCGAGTTATTTCAGAAAGAACATGATTGGCTCAAGGCTATCGAAGTTGCTCAACGTCTGACTGAAATGTCAGGTCAGTCGAGCGGTAATCTCGCCGCATTTTTCTATTGTGAACTAGCGAGCGAGGAAATTTCCCAGAAGAATCTTTCATCTGCGCGAGCACATTTGGAACAGGCATTGCGCGTGCATCCTGGTGCGGTACGCGCAACGATGATGCTGGGTGATATAGCAGAAAGTGAGGGTAAACACGAGAAGGCCATTAGTACCTGGAAAACCATCGAAACTCAGAATGAGCAATATCTGCCATTGGTTGCGGAGCGTTTGCTTAGTGTGTATCGTAGTTTGGGGAGAGAAGCGGAGGGCCTTGCCCAGTTAAGGGAATACCTTGGAAATTGTCATTCACTAGATCTGTTAAATGTGATATTCGAAGGTGTGTTGAAGAATGAAGGTTCAGCCGCCGCTTATAAATTGGTGCGAGACGAATTGGAACGTAATCCTACCTTGCTGGGACTCGATAAATTGCTCGAGGCTCGTCTACTTGATGTGCCATTGAATAATCGTTCTGATATCGAGTTGGTAAAAAATCTGATCCACAAACGTACTCGCAATCTTGCTATGTATCACTGCTCCAACTGCGGATTCAATGCCCGCCAATTCTACTGGCATTGCCCTGCTTGTCAGGCATGGGATAGTTATTCTCCTAGACGCACTGAAGAAACAGGAGCAGCTCCATGAGCGATCCGAAAATAATTATTGCACTGGACTATCCAGAAGCTGGCCAGGCACTTGCGCTGGCTGATAGACTTGAGCCGAAATTGTGCAGGCTGAAGGTTGGCAAGGAATTATTCACTGCTGCTGGCCCCGCTTTGATTGAAGAGTTGATGAAGCGCGGTTTCGGTATATTTCTGGACCTCAAATTTCACGACATACCCAATA
The DNA here is from genome assembly GCA_024641025.1 of Gallionella sp. Lineage (GTDB taxonomy): Bacteria > Pseudomonadota > Gammaproteobacteria > Burkholderiales > Gallionellaceae > Gallionella. Next base: position 7,804 of record JAHEDW010000053.1, on the reverse strand, counting down.
CAGTTGCTCAAGCTTGCAAGGTTGCAGCAGGTCTAGGTGTATGGATGATCAATGTGCATGCTTTTGGGGGACGCAAGATGCTGGCTGCTGCACGTGCTGCTGTAGATAGTAGCAAGAATCAGCCCAAGCTAATTGCCGTGACGATGCTTACCAGCATGATTCAGGAGGATCTCGCTGAACTTGGTATCAATGAAACGCCAGCCGAGATGGTACTCCGACTGTCGACCTTGGCTCGCGACAGTGGTCTAGATGGCGTAGTGTGTTCAGCATTGGAGGTATCTTTGCTGCGCAAGCATTTCGGTAGTGAGTTTTGCCTGGTAACTCCAGGGATTCGTCAGTCGATTGACAGCAAGGATGACCAATCGCGCGTAATGACCCCACAAGCTGCACTGCAAGCGGGTTCCAGTTATTTAGTGATCGGCAGACCGATCACACAGGCAAAAGACCCCTTGCAGGCTCTGCTTGATATCAATCAGGAAATCGGAGTTCCAAGATGACAATATTGCCAGACTTTGAAGGAGCGAAAATATTGGTTGTAGGCGATGTGATGCTTGATCGCTACTGGTTTGGTGAGGTTGAACGCATTTCACCAGAGGCGCCGGTACCTGTGCTTAAAGTGGAACGTGTTGAAGAGCGTCCGGGTGGTGCGTCCAATGTTGCGCGAAATATTGTTGCACTAGGAGCGAGATCGACCCTGCTGTCTGTGATTGGTAATGATGAGGCCGGGGCATGCCTTGAAAAATTGCTTTATGAGCATAAGAGCCTAAATACGTTGCTGCATAGGGATGACACCATTTCAACCATTATCAAGCTCCGCGCAATTGCACGCCATCAGCAGTTGCTGCGTATCGATTTTGAAACATCCCCCAGCCATGAAGTACTTCATGCAGCATTGGAGGATTTTCGGGCAGAGATGCCGATGTCAGATGTAGTTATTCTTTCCGATTACGGAAAGGGGGGGCTGACACATATTGCCGAGATGATCAGTCTTGCTAGAGCTGCAGGCAAGCCCGTGCTGGTTGATCCAAAAGGGGACGATTACGCCCGCTATCGCGGCGCAACATTGCTTACACCCAATCGTAGCGAGTTTCGTGAAGTGGCAGGAAGCTGGAAGACCGAAGATGAACTTTCCATGAAGGCAGAGTTGCTGCGCAATGAGTTACAGCTAGATGCACTATTGATTACCCGCAGCGAAGATGGAATGAGCCTTTATCAGGACAACGATATCCACCATGAACCCACACAAACACGCGAAGTGTTCGATGTAAGCGGTGCAGGGGATACCGTTATCGCCACATTAGCTGTGATGTTGGCAAGTGGCGCGACATTAGTTGATGCAATGAGTGTCGCCAATCGTGCTGCAGGCATAGTCGTTGGTAAACTAGGAACGGCGGTGGTCAGTCGTGAGGAGATCGTTCAGGATATGGAACGCTAGGATCTAAGAACGAGGAGAGTGAATATGTACTATATCGTAACCGGAGCTGCAGGTTTTATTGGCTCTAATCTGGTGAAGGCGCTTAACGACCGAGGCGAGAATAATATAATTGCAGTTGATAACCTCAAGCAGGCGGACAAGTTCAAGAATCTAGTCGACTGCGAAATTGCCGATTATCTCCACAAGGACGATTTTCTGGATAAGCTGCAAGACGGTTACTTTGATGGCTTGGTTAGCGCTGTGCTGCATCAGGGCGCCTGCTCTGACACAATGGAAACTGATGGCCGTTACATGATGGATAACAACTACCAATACACCTTGGAGTTGTTGAATTATTGCCAGAATGAAGAGGTGCCGTTCCTTTACGCATCGTCCGCTTCAGTTTACGGCGGAGGCAATGTATTTAAGGAAAATCGCGAGTTTGAGTCGCCGTTGAATGTTTATGCCTATTCAAAGTTCCTTTTCGATCAGATTGTTCGTAGGCGATGGCACAAGCGGAGTGCGCAGATCGTCGGCTTGCGATATTTCAATGTGTATGGACCACGTGAGCAGCACAAGGGTCGCATGGCATCGGTCGCCTTCCATTTTTTTAACCAGTATCGAGCCGATGGAAAGGTGAAATTGTTCGAAGGATGTGATGGATACGCAAATGGCGGCCAGCTTCGCGATTTTGTCTCTATAGAAGATGTAGTCAAGGTAAACATGTATTTCCTTGATAACCCAAATATTTCTGGTATTTTTAACCTGGGAACCGGCCATGCCCAAAGTTTCAACGATGTTGCTGTGGCGACAATCAATTCTCTTCGAACTGCCGAGGGAAAATCTCCTTTGAGTATTGCCGAACTGCAGCAAAATGGTTTGATCAGTTACATTCCTTTCCCAGAACAGTTGCTCGGTAAGTATCAAAGTTATACCCAGGCTGATATCAGTGAGTTACGCAAATGCGGCTATCAAGAATCCTTCCTAAGCGTGGAAGAGGGTGTGGCCAAGTACGTTGATCGTATGCTTAAGATGGTGGAGAAGAACTGATTGGCGTATAACCAGGATCGGAAGATGTACCCATCAATAGAAAATTTCGTTGGAAATACGCCTCTGGTGCGACTCAAGCGCATTCCCGGTAAATCCACCAATGTGATGTTGGCAAAGCTTGAGGGAAATAACCCCGCCGGCTCGGTGAAGGATCGTCCCGCTTTATCTATGATTGTTCGTGCCGAGCAGCGTGGTGACATCAAGCCGGGAGATACCTTGATCGAGGCGACCAGCGGGAATACCGGGATTGCGTTGGCAATGGCGGCTGCAATGCGTGGTTACCGGATGATACTGGTTATGCCTGAGAATCAGAGCGTGGAGCGTCGCCAGACCATGAAAGCTTTCGGTGCGGAACTTGTACTGACTGAAAAAATGGGCAGTATGGAATTGGCGCGTGATACTGCGGAAAAAATGCGCGACGAAGGCAAAGGCATTATCCTTGATCAGTTTGCCAATCCCGACAATCCACTCGCGCATTACGAGGGCACTGCGCCAGAGATATGGCGAGATACGCGCGGCGAACTGACTCATTTTATCAGCAGCATGGGTACCACGGGTACACTCATGGGGTGCTCGCGATTTTTCAAAGAGCAGAACCCGGAAGTACAGATCATAGGTGTGCAGCCAGAAGAGGGTGCACAGATTCCCGGCATCAGAAAATGGCCGGAAGCTTATCTGCCGAAAATCTACAATGGAAATAACGTTGACAAACTGGAATATGTGAGCCAGATAGATGCTGAGGAAATGACCCGCCGTTTGGCGCGTGAGGAAGGTATCTTCTGTGGAATTTCTTCCGGGGGGGCGCTCAGCGTCGCGTTGCGAATTTCTCGACAAGTCGAGAATGCGGTAATTGCATTCATTGTCTGTGATAGAGGGGACCGCTATCTTTCGACTGGCGTTTTTCCTTAGAATTCAGCTTGGGCAACTCTTGGTTTGGATAATGCTGGATTTTGGGCAAAATAACGTTTGATTCCGCTCAGGATCGCATTTGCAAGTTTCATCTGATATTTTTCGTCATTCAGGCGGCGTTCTTCGCTTGGGTTGCTGATAAAAGCTGTTTCAATCAGGATAGATGGGATATCTGGCGATTTCAGCACTGCGAAACCAGCTTGTTCCACCCGCCCTCGATGTAGGTCATTGATATCACCAAGTTCATTTAGTACATGTTTTGCCAACTTCATGCTGTCATTGATTGAGGCAGTCTGTGAGAGATCTAGCAGGGTGCGTGCGAGATACGGATCTTTAACCGCTATATTCACCCCGCCAATCAAGTCGGCCTCATTTTCCTTTTTTGCCAGCCAACGCGCTGCCGAACTGGTCGCGCCGTGTTCGGAAAGTGCGAAAACAGAAGAGCCGCGTGCTTTTGGCTTGACGAATGCATCTGCGTGTATGGATATGAACAAATCTGCTTTTATTTGACGTGCCTTGGACACCCTTCCTATGAGTGGGATGAAATAATCACCATCTCGAATCAAGACGCCACGCATGTTAGGTGAATCATCGATAAGCGTTTTGACTTTGCGAGCAATCGCAAGCGTTACATCTTTTTCTCTGGAACCATGCCTGCCGCGTGCTCCCGGATCTTCTCCTCCATGTCCTGCATCTATAGCGATTACCAGGGTGCGAGCACGCAATTCGGGGAGGGGTGGTGTGGTTGATGCCAGGCTCTTGTTTTTATCGATACTTTGTCCTTGGGCAAGCAGGTTTTCTTCGCTATCCTTTTCGGCTGAGGTTTGCTCAGCTGATGCCGAAGCGACTGGCGAGCGAGAATCGATTTGCTCGAGCAGTGCTGTTAACGGGTCGATCGGTTTTGCAGGATAAATGTCCAGCACAAGGCGATAACCATAATCGCTAACAGGCTTAAGAACGAAAAGTTGTGGGTTTACTTCGCTTTTCAAATCCAGGACCAACCTAACAACGTCAGGTTTGAAACGTCCTACTCTCATGCTCTTGATGTAAGGGTCATTGTCGCTGATCTTTGAAGTCAGATCATTAAGCGTGTCGCTGAGTTCTACTTTTTCAAGGTCGATTACCAGGCGGTCGGGATCACTCAAGCTGAACATGTTATGAAGAATCGCATTTTTTGATTCGATCGTCAGTCTGGTGTAGTCCTGAGCAGGCCAGATGCGTGCCGAACTGACTGTGTCTGCAGCATGCGCATGTGGCAACCAAAGTATCAGAGCAATCGTCGATACGAGGGAGGTGCTGATGGGCTGGCGATGACGCCCAGCCATAAACCAGAGGGAAGTTAATCTCAGGGTTGCAAATCGTGAACGCAATAGAGCAATATGACTTACAAATTTGCTGTGCATTGCTTTCCTATTTCAGTATTGGCATGTATTTCTGCGTTGCGACCTCGATGCAATATATCAAGAACGATTTCAACATCAGCCTGAGGAATCTGGTTCTGTGCTTTCTCAGGCCACTCGATAAAGAAGATATTGTGTCCATCGAACTCATCACGGAAGCCGGCTGAATCCCATTCATGTTCATCATGCATTCGATACAGATCGAAGTGGCGTAAGTCTAACCCAGCGATATGGTATGGTTCAACCAGTGTATACGTGGGGCTTTTTACTCGACCTGGGTATCCAAGTGCTTCCAGCACGCCGCGCACCAGTGTTGTTTTACCTGCACCTAGATTGCCATGCAGGTAAATAACCATGCCTGGTTTTAATTGTGCAGCGAGCCGGTGAGCAAGCGATATTGTCGCGTGTTCATCGGGAAGGTTCAGGTTGATTCGGCTATCATCTTGTCTATGCAAAACACGAATCCTCAACAGTTTGATTGTACTGCACTTGCAGCGCAGATACGTTCGTGGGCTCATGAGCTTGGATTTCAGGTAGTCGGTATAAGCGACATCAATCTTTCTGAAGCGGAAAACGGCCTTAGGGAATGGATAGCTCAGGGTTTCCACGGTGAGCTGGATTATATGGCAAAACATGGTTTGAAGCGGAGTCGTCCTGCAGAATTGTTGCCTGGCACAGTTCGCGTGATTTCGCTAGGCATGGTCTATGTCACGACCGAAGCCAATGACAGCTGGGAGATATTGGCGAAGAGCGAGCGGGCATTCATTTCGCGCTACGCGTTGGGCCGTGATTACCACAAGGTGCTGCGGAACCGCTTGGCCATCCTGATGAACAAGATTGGCGATGCAGTCCCGGTATTCCGTGGGCGCGTCTATACTGACAGCGCACCAGTCATGGAAGTGGAGCTAGGACGAAAGGCCGGTTTGGGTTGGCGCGGCAAACATACCTTATTACTTTCACGAGAGCTAGGCTCGTGGTTCTTTCTCGGCGAAATATATGTCAACTTGCCACTTCCGGTCGATACACCCCAACAAGAGCATTGTGGAACCTGCTCCCGTTGCATCGATGTGTGTCCGACTCGGGCGATTGTCGCGCCGTATCGTCTGGATGCGCGACGGTGCATTTCTTATCTCACAATCGAACTCAAGGGTAGCATCCCAGTTGAGTTTCGCCAGCTAATTGCTAATCGAATCTACGGATGTGACGATTGCCAGTTGGTGTGCCCATGGAATAGTTTTGCTCAAGTTGCAATCGAGCCAGACTTTTCCGTTCGGCAGGGTTTGGATGACGTGTCGCTTCTGGAATTATTCAGGTGGGATGAGAATGAATTCAAAGCCCGGCTTGCCGGCACTGCTATATATCGTATTGGTCATGAGCAGTGGCTTCGCAATATTGCTGTGGCGCTTGGTAACGCAGCCAAGAGCGAGGAGATTATGGAAGTATTGAAGCTTCGGGCCGGGCATGAATCAGAGCTCGTGAGAGAGCATGTGGCGTGGGCGCTGATGCAACAGGCTAATAAATAAACCTCTCGCGCAACTCTTCCAGATTCAATTCTTTCAATATCTCTTCAAGTCTTTGCTGTGCGTTCTTTCTCGGGACGGTTTTGCGACTAGCGATAATCAGTTCGTTCTTCATTGAATGTTCCCAGCCGACGAGTTCTGTTACCGATATATGGTAGCCATGTGACTCCATCAGCAAGCAACGCATCACGTTTGTGATCAGGCTGCCGAATTCGCGAGTGTGAATTGGATGGCGCCAGATTTCAGAGAGCGGTGTCTTGCCAAAGGATTGGGCTTTGTTTTTGTTCAACGTCGTCGCCACCTCAGCCTGACAGCATGGTACCAGCACGATAAATTTTGCCTGCTTATTCAATGCAAATTTGATTGCATCGTCGGTGGCTGTATTGCATGCGTGCAGAGCGGTCACGATATCAATTTGTTTTGGAAGTTGAGACGTTTCTATTGATTCCTCCACGGATAGATTCAGGAACGTCATATTTTCAAATCCAAGCTTGGCAGCTAATTGTTGCGATTTACTTACCAACTCCTTGCGGGTTTCAATGCCGAAAATATGACCTGCTTCGATCTCCTTCATGAATAAATCATAAAGTATGAATCCCAAGTAAGATTTTCCTGCGCCGTGATCTACAAGTATCAATTTTTTCTTGGATTCGAGTACATCTTCAAGCAATGGCTCTATGAAGTGAAATAGATGATAAACCTGCTTCAGTTTTCTCCGGCTGTCCTGATTCAGTTTGCCATCGCGAGTCAGAATATGAAGTTCTTTGAGGAGTTCTACTGATTGATTCGGTTTGATTTCCGGGGTAGCTGACATTTTGGCGTGCTTTCTAGCCGAATTTTATTTTCATTGCCAGGACGGCGCCTGCTAACAATAGGGTTGCTGAATTTGCGACAATGATTGGCCAAGAATTGAGTTCAATCCCATAGGCTAGCCACAGCGTAACACCAAGGGTAAACAGGGCATACATGCCAAGCGAGATGTCTGTGGTGTGGCGCGTACGAAATATTCGCACGGCTTGCGGGATAAAAGATATGGTTGTGAGTGTTGCGGCGGCACTTCCTATCCAGTCTGCAGTACTAATCATATTGGTCCTTGGATGTTTGGCTGGTATTCACGTGTGTGGTTTGCACCTAAAGGCAGAAAACTATTTTTTGTGTAAACCGCGCAAAATTGCTTGCATTCAGAAAAGATATATTTACAGGATCGATTCCATAAGTGCAGTGTAAATTATAAATGTAGATAGTGTTTGACGAAGCCAGAAGGCTTTGCTATAGTTTCGTTCTTCGCTGACGCGGGGTGGAGCAGCTCGGTAGCTCGTCGGGCTCATAACCCGAAGGTCATAGGTTCAAATCCTGTCCCCGCAACCCCTGGATTTTAGATAATTATCTATCCGGGCAGCCGTTCTTTAAAAAACAAACGAACAACCGACGAGTGTAGGTACTTGGTTTTTGGGAAGTTTTCGTGTTCATTATAGGCACGGGAACGACTTTAAAAATATAGTAGTACTTAC
>JAHEDW010000052.1 GCA_024641025.1 Gallionella sp. | reverse complement strand
TTTTTATCCAAATGATCCATTTGGACTCTCCAAAAATCAATGACCTAGGAGTATGCGCCTAAGTCATTGTTTTATTGGTGGGTCGTGCTGGACTCGAACCAGCGACCAAAGGATTATGAGTCCTCTGCTCTAACCAACTGAGCTAACGACCCATAGAGAACTAGTCTTCACTATCAAGGAAACTTTTGAGCTTCTCTGATCGCGACGGGTGGCGCAACTTACGAAGCGCTTTGGCCTCGATTTGTCGGATACGTTCGCGCGTAACATCAAACTGTTTGCCAACTTCTTCCAGAGTGTGATCAGTATTCATTTCAATACCGAAGCGCATCCGCAAAACTTTCGCTTCACGCTGCGTCAAACTATCAAGAATGTCGGAAGTTGCCCCTCGCAGGCTCTCGTAAATTGCCGCATCGATAGGTACTGTGGTATGCGCATCTTCGATAAAATCGCCGAGGTGAGAGTCATCATCGTCTCCAACGGGGGTTTCCATTGAAATCGGCTCCTTGGCAATTTTGAAGATCTTACGAATCTTGTCTTCCGGCATTTCCATCTTGGCTACAAGAGTTGCGACGTCCGGCTCCATACCGGTCTCTTGCATGATTTGCCGAGATATTCGATTCATCTTGTTGATGGTCTCGATCATGTGGACAGGGATACGTATGGTACGCGCCTGATCTGCGATCGAGCGGGTGATTGCCTGGCGTATCCACCAGGTCGCATAGGTCGAAAATTTGTAGCCGCGACGGTATTCGAATTTGTCAACCGCCTTCATAAGACCAATATTCCCTTCCTGGATCAGATCGAGGAATTGCAGGCCTCGATTTGTATATTTTTTGGCTATGGATATCACCAACCGAAGGTTTGCCTCAATCATGTCACGCTTGGCTCGACGTGCTTTGGCTTCGCCGTTGGTCATCTGCCTATTTATTTCCTTTAGGTCTCGGATAGGTATACCAACGCGTTGTTGAAGGTCAAGCAGCCGCTGCTGCTGTTCCACAATTGCATGCTGGTAGCGACTCAGCGTTTCAGAGTAGGGTTTCTTGGACTTCAACTCATTCACTACCCACTGCAAATTACCTTCATTGTCGGGGAATGACTTGATGAAGTAGGGGCGTGGCATCTTGCCTTTGGTAACGCACATATCCTGAATACTGCGCTCGCTTCGCCGAACTTCCTCAACCAGACTGCGCATCGTGTCACACAGTGCATCCACCTGCTTGGCAGAAAAGCGGAATTTCATCAATTCATCAGAGATACTGCCCTGAAGCTTGTCATACTGCTTGCTGCGATAACCATACTTCTCGTAAGCCTTGCCGATCTTAGTGAACAAACCGGCAATGCCGTCAAAACGCTCTAGCGCGCTTGCCTTGAGCAATGCAAGATTCGCTGCGGCGACAGCAGCGGCTGCAGCAGCTGCAGCTTCCTCGTCCTCTTCCTCATCGGATTCCTCTTCATCAACCTGTTCCGCTTCCTCTTCGTTACCAGGACCCATGCCGGCGTCATCATCAACATCCACAAAGCCGTCGATTAATTCATCCACCCGCATCTGATCATTCCTGATCTTTTCTACCAGAGCAAGGATTTCAGCGATCGTAGCCGGGCACATGGAAATCGCCTGAATCATGTGCTTCAATCCTTCTTCGATTCGCTTGGCAATCTCGATTTCTTTTTCACGAGTCAGTAACTCGACCGTACCCATCTCGCGCATATACATGCGCACCGGATCTGTGGTACGTCCAAATTCAGAGTCCACTGTGGAAAGTGCAGCCTCTGCCTCCTCAACTGCATCTTCATCCGCAGCAGCCGGTGCTGCATCATTCATAATCATCGTCTCAGCATCGGGTGCCACGTCGCATACCGACACACCCATCTCATTGATCATGCTGACCACGCCTTCAATCTGCTCGACCTCAAGCATATCGGGCAAATGATCGTTGATTTCCGCGTAGGTGAGATAGCCACGTTCCTTGCCAAGTACGATCAAGGCCTTCAAGCGTGTACGACGTGCTTCGATATCCTGCTGTTGATGGTCAACAACCGGTTGGACGATGATAGCGTCCTGTTTCTTTTCTTGTTTCTTGCTCGCTTTTTTCTTGTCTCTAGGCTTTGCCATTTTCAGTTTCCCAATTACGAAAGGCGCCATATTCATAATGGCCGCCGAAAACGGCGGATTATACCAGATTCCGCCATGCTTTTCCTAATCTTGATAGCAGCTTAGCTCCGCTGAAGCAACTGCCGGTATTGATCTCGTTCAGATTCAGTCATGCTGGACAAGCCGCCTTGGACCAGCTTAGCCTGCAACTCCTGAAATTGCTGGCGGCGTTGCCCTTCTTCAAATTTATTCATCAGGCCGGAAAATTCAGCTCCCACATCAAAGTTTTCCCCCCAACTCAACATTTCCGCTTCTGCCGCTGCTAGTATTTTCCCGTGCACCGTTCCAAGAAACATCTGCATCAGAGCAGGCGTGCTCAATGCAAAATCGGCTTCGTGCAACACATTAAGTACAGCGGCAACCGCACCAGCCTCTGCTCCAACTGAAGGATCTATAAGCAGAACAGTTGAATCAATTAGCCTAATTCCTATTGCAGTTTCTTGATCTTGGTTTTCGACTAAAAATTGAGATCCCAGTTCCGGTTGCGCTAGCAAGCATTGCAACAGCAACCTATGTGATGAAGGTGTTGAACGACCGACTTTTTTCAGGTTCGGATGTGTTTCACGCACTACCGGATTAATTTCATATAGCGCCTCAAGTTCAGCTTGACTAATCCCTGAAAGCGCCGCCACCTCCTTGCGCAATAGCAATCCTGTAACTGGTGCAATGATTGTCGTAACCAAAGGCTTTGCACGTTGCAGCAATTGATTTTTCCCTTCCTGGGTGCGCAAATCCAGTCCGGTGCTTATTTCTCTTAACAGATAGGCAGACAATGGCAGAGCGTCCTGCACGAGATTTTCGAAAGCGTCTTTACCATATTCATTAATATAGCTATCAGGATCGTGTTCGGACTGCAAAAACATGAAGCTGATGCGCTTACCATCCTGAAGATAAGGAAGCACATTTTCCAGAGCCCGCCAAGCTGCACGTTGTCCTGCCTTGTCACCGTCAAAACAGAACACGATATGCTCAGACAGACGCAATAATTTCTGCACGTGGTAAGGGGTGGTAGAAGTACCCAGGGTCGCTACTGCATATTCAACCCCATGCTGGGCCAGCGCCACAACATCCATGTAACCCTCCACCACCAGGACCAGTTTCCTTTCTCGTATGACCTTTTGCGCCTGGAAAAGTCCATATAGTTCACGCCCCTTTTCAAACAACGGCGTTTCTGGCGAGTTCAGATACTTTGGCTCACCCCTGTCCAATATCCGTCCACCGAAACCGATCACCTGTCCGCGCATGTTGAATATAGGAAACATGATGCGATCCCGGAATCTATCGTAGCGCTTTTCCTGCTCACTCTTGATTACTAAACCTGTTTCATTCAGAGAAGCATCATTGTAGTTCTGGAAGGCGCTGGCGAGATTTTGCCACCCATCCGGTGCGTATCCGATGCCGAATCTTGCGGCGATCTCTCCGCTCAGTCCGCGCTGCTTAAGATAATCGATCGCGCGTCTGGATAATTTGAGTTGCTCGCGATAATATCGTGAGGCGGATTGCATCACTTCGTAAAGATCCGGGGCTATCTTATGGTGAACCTCGCCTGCATTGCCTCGCTCATGTGGAACTTCCAATCCAGCACTTCGTGCTAATTCCTCGATTGCATCAACATAGCCAAGTCCTGCGTGCTCCATGACAAAACTAATCGCCGTGCCATGTGCACCGCAACCGAAGCAATGGTAAAACTGTTTGGATTGGCTTACAGTGAAAGATGGAGATTTTTCGCTGTGAAACGGGCAGCACGCGACAAAATTCGCACCAGCCTTTTTCAGCGGCACATAACGCTCGACAACGTCCACGATATCGAGACGATTGAGCAAGTCCTGAATGAAGCTTTTTGGAATCAAGCCAGCACAGCCTTTTCATTGCGCCCAGCGATTTGCCGACGAATGGTTAACGAGTTTATCGCCCGAGCAAGAACTAACCCGATAACTTTGAGAGCTTTTCTTTAGTCAAAGCGGAAACCTTGCCGATGTCTGCACGACCTGCCAATCTGGGTTTCAGCTGTGCCATTACTTTTCCCATGTCTTGTAGGCCAGCTGCTCCGGTTGAAGCTATAGCTTCGAAAATTTCCTTGGCTATTTCATCATCGTTGAACTGTTGCGGCATGTAAGTTGCAAGCACGCTCATTTCAAATTTTTCGATATCAGCCAAATCCTGGCGGCCAGCAACTTCGAACTGACTGATTGAGTCGCGACGTTGCTTGTTCATTTTTTCTATGATTGCAATAATATCTGCGTCCGACAACTCGATGCGCTCATCCACTTCACGCTGCTTCATCGCGGCTAACAATAGACGGATAGCACCAAGGCGCGCAGTCTCCTTGGCACGCATCGCAGCTTTCATGTCTTCAGTGATTTGTTGCTTGAGGCTCATATTGATACCTGAATATTGCCCCAGGTCGGGCGCCAAGAATCAATATAGCTAAATAGATAAACGTAGCAGACCCGCAGTGTTAGTAAAGCTTAGGAGGAAGAACCTGACTCATTAGGCGCTTGTAATGGCGTTTCACAGCAGCAGCCAGTTTGCGCTTGCGCTCTGCGGTTGGCTTCTCATAGAACTCTCGGGCACGCAAATCGGTTAGAAGCCCGGTTTTCTCCACGGAACGCTTGAAGCGACGCATAGCAACTTCGAACGGTTCATTCTCTTTTACTCGTACTGTTGTCATAAACAAACTACCTTCAACTGAAAAATTAGGGGCGCAATTCTAACAAAATGCCCCGCTCCCTTCAACTAAATATTAACTCACTGTAATTCTTGAAAATTTTCGCTTGCCGACTTGCGCAACCACAGTCTGACCCACCTTCAGTTGCAAAGACCTATCGCCTACCCTTTCTCCATCCAGCTTGACTCCACCCTGATCTAGCAAGCGATACGCTTCAGAAGTACTGGTTACCAAACCTGCTTGCTTTAGCATTTGAGCGATCCCAATTTGACCTTCGGAACTTGAGACCGTGATTTCCGGCATATCATCCGGCAGCATCCCCTCTTTGAAGCGCGCCTCGAACTCCGTTAGTGCATCCTCGGCGGATTTTCTGGAGTGAAAGCGTGCGACAATCTCTTGAGCCAATAGCACCTTAATATCGCGCGGATTACGCCCTTGTGAAACTTCACTTCTCCATCCACTGATTGTATCTAAGCTCTCATATGACAGAAGTTCAAGATAGCGCCACATCAAGTCATCCGAAATCGACATAAGCTTGCCGAAAATCTGCTGTGGCTCCTCATTGATACCTATGTAGTTCCCTAACGATTTGGACATCTTGTTGATGCCGTCTGTTCCTTCAAGAAGAGGCATCGTAATGACGCACTGCGCCATTTGGCCATGAAGCTTTTGCAGTTCACGTCCCATCAACAGGTTGAATTTCTGATCTGTGCCACCCAGCTCGATGTCAGCCTTGAGGGCAACCGAATCATAACCCTGTACGAGCGGATAAATAAATTCATGGATTGCAATTGGTTGGTTTCCTTTGTAACGCTTTGAAAAATCGTCGCGCTCCAACATCTGTGCAACTGTGTGTGTTGCCGCTAGGCGTATCAAGTCGACTGCGTTGAATTTATCCATCCAAGAGGAGTTGAATACGATCTCGGTCTTGTCCGGGTTGAGTACCTTGAAAACCTGATCGCGGTATGACTGAGCGTTCACCAGTACTTGTTCGCGTGACAAAGGAGGACGTGTGGTGTTTTTACCGCTTGGGTCTCCAATCATCCCGGTAAAGTCTCCAATCAGAAACAAGGCCTGGTGACCAAGGTCTTGTAACTGCCGCAACTTGTTGAGCAACACTGTATGTCCAAGATGCAGGTCCGGCGCGGTAGGGTCGAAACCAGCTTTTACCCTCAATGGTCGACCAAGCGACAATTTTTGCTTCAGTTCATCTTCCAACAGCAGTTCGTGGGTTCCGCGCTTGATCAGCGCTAGCGCATCTCCATGCATCATTTTCGACCGTTTCACTCCGTTCATATTTAAGGTTCAATAGCTGGCCAGCCAACTTTCCATTCATGTTTCTGCACAACAAGCAATTACGACCATTTATCGGTCCGGTATCGCCACACATCAGTTAGGTATTGGGCACTGTGTGTTTCTGGTAAAATGCGCTTCAAATTAATAAACAATATGTTGCTGTTAAAAGGCAACTTAAGGAGACACGAATGTTAACCCAAAACCCGCTCAGCCAAGAACGTAAAAAAAAGTTGCGCTGGTTCGTTACCCTGTCAACCCTGCCTTTGCTTGGTGTACTTACTGCCTTCGGCCTGGTACCGCAGGGTGATCTCGGTTTACCTTCAGCCCAGGTTGCTATTGAAGATATCGTTTTGCCCAACATCAATGATGAATTCAAAGTTTCCAGTTTTTGGCATAGCGAACGTGTTCAACGTGGTGATACTGTTGCAGAACTTCTAAACCGACTAAATATCGAAGATCAGGACGCCAGCGGCTACTTGCGCACTGCCGCCGCAACCGAGTCGTTCCGCAAGTTGTCCGTTGGCAAGGAAATACAGGCCGAAACCTCTGCCACAGGCGGCTTAATATCAATGCGTTACCTCAGCAACAACGATGAGCAAATTCTGATTGATAAGCAAGGCGATCACTTTAAAACCGTAACGCTTCCGGCTCAATTTGAAAAACGTCTGTTTGTTCGCACCGGTGAGATCAAAACCAATCTGTATGCCGCAGCTGATGCAGCTGGCATGCCTGAGGCTGCAGCAAGTCAGCTATATGAACTTTTCAGCGGCGACATCGACTTCCATCATGATCTCAGGGTAGGCGACAAATTCACGGCTGTTTATGAAATGAATTACCACAACGGTGCGTTACTCAATACCGGTCGCATCCTGTCTGCCGAATTCATCAATCAAGGCCATGTTTACCGTGCAATCTATTTCCAGGAGGATGCGCAGCATGGCGATTACTACACTCCCGAGGGCAAAAGTGTCCGTAAGGCATTTCTGCGTTCCCCCATCGAATATTCGCGTGTAAGTTCCGGTTTCAGCAATTCCCGATTTCATCCGATATTAAACAAATGGCGATCTCACAAGGGCGTTGATTTTGCCGCCCCTACTGGCACAAAGGTTAAGTCGACTGCGGATGGCATAGTGACATTCGTAGGCAAGGATGGCGGTTATGGGAATGTCGTTAGAATCAATCATCAAGGGCGTTACACAACTGTGTATGGACACTTGTCCCGTTTTAGCCAGAATTTACGTAAAGGTCAGCGCGTCATTCAAGGCGAGGTTATTGGTTATGTAGGCATGACCGGCCTCGCAACCGGTCCGCATCTACACTATGAATTTCAGATTAACGGCCGTCAGCACAACCCGATGCGGGTTGCATTGCCTGATGCAAAACCCATAAGCAGTGTCTTTAAAGCGGCTTTTCAAGCGGTGGCGGACGACTTTATCTCGCGATTAAACCTACTGCGAAACACTAACCTCGCCAAACTCGACTAAATCTGGCAGTGCAGCGCCTATCGGAATTTTATGTAGGTCTGATGTCCGGCACTAGCTTGGACGGTATTGATGCCGTCCTTGTTGATTTGGGCCAGCCCAAACCGGTTTTGCTAGAAAAATATTACATGGCTTTTGATGAAACGCTAAAGAATGATCTCCTAGCGTTGCATCTACCCTCGACCAATGAACTGCATCAATCCCAAACAATTGGAAATCAACTATCAAGATTGTATGCTGCTGCAGTCACTTCTTTACTAAGCCGTGCAAATACCTCCCCTAAAGAAGTAAGGGCCATAGCCTGTCACGGTCAAACCATCCGGCACTGCCCAGAACATGGTTATTCATTGCAAATCGGAAATGCAGCATTATTGGCGGAGTTATCCGGAATCACAGTGGTCAGCGACTTTCGCAGCCGCGATATCGCGGCTGGAGGACAGGGAGCCCCATTGGTTCCGGCGTTTCACAACCGGATACTGAGTCATCCCGATAAGCACCGTGTTATCTTGAACATTGGTGGCATAAGCAATCTTACAGACTTGAATCCCAACCAAACTACGATTGGTTTCGACTGTGGGCCAGGCAACATATTAATGGACGCATGGAGCGCGCAGCATATTGGCAAACCATATGATAACAATGGAGCATGGGCCGCAACCGGAAATGTGCTGCCAACACTACTGAGGCGGATGCTCGATGAATCATACTTTACCCTACCGCCTCCAAGGAGTACCGGACGCGACCTGTTCAATATGGCATGGCTGGAAGGAAAATTGAATGGCGTGGAAAAGCCGGAGGATGTTCAGGCGACACTACTTGAACTAAGCTGCCAAGCGGCAGCCCAATCGATCAACCAGTACTGCATCGGTGCCAGAGAAATCTACCTTTGCGGGGGGGGTGCACATAACCAGTCTTTCCGAAATCGCCTTGCTGATCTGGTCCCTCACTGCAGCATTGGCTCTACCAACGAACTTGGCTTGGATAGTGATTATTTGGAAGCAATAGCCTTCGCCTGGATGGCGCAACAAACTATGCACGGCAAACCTGCCAACCTACCACAAGCAACTGGGGCAAAACATCCTTGCCTACTGGGTGCGATATATCAACATTTGTGACACTCAAAGTCCCATCCTTGCTTTCATGCCGATTGACAGGGAATAGCAGCATTAGTCCCCGACGATTCAATACATCTTCGGTCAAAATCAACCAACTTTGTTGTGATCAAGAAAACTGATCATGAAAGTCTTTTAGTTCGTCTTGGAAAGGTAATGGGATGGTCTTTGAATTTTTATCTTTAGCAAAAGGAATGCAAATCAAACTCCCGTAAGGAAGCAGCATCAAAAGGAAAAATCGCAATTTGTGAATCGCTTATTTTGCTTCACATAGGTTGCTTATCTCTTCATCACGCAACTGACGCTTCCACAGTCTTTTCTTTCGCAATGCATTCAAATGATCCTTTAAACAACTGCGGGGCGCTTAGCGCCCCGCAAGCTTCATTCAAAATGATATCTATACTGAAAACGAAGAGCCGCAACCGCAGGTAGTTGTTGCATTGGGATTCTTGATAACGAACTGAGCACCTTCAATACCCTCCTGATAATCTATCTCAGCGCCTACCAAATACTGGAAGCTCATTGGGTCGATCAACAGTTGCACACCGTTCTTGTTCAGAATGGTGTCATCTTCATTAGTCACTTCATCGAAAGTAAAACCATACTGAAACCCGGAACAACCGCCACCACTAACGAACACTCGCAACTTCAGGTCAGCGTTGCCTTCTTCGGTGATCAATTCCTTAACCTTATTGGCCGCGCTGTCCGTGAACAAAAGTGGATCTTGCATCTCGGTTACTGCATTCATTCTTTATCTCCTAATCGATTTATTCGCCACTACCGGCGTTCGATTTGAACGCCAGCACCTTTTCCTCTGCTTCGGGATTATCATGGAACAGTCGCCCGTCGACAATCGCACCAAGTTGGATTTCCATGGTTTTGTAATGAACATCTCCTGTGACCTTGGCTTTGCTTTGCAGTTCCAAATAATCGCTTGCAGACACCGAACCGTTTATTGAACCGTTTATTACCAGATGGGTGACGCTGACTTCACCGTTAACCATAGCATGTTCACTCAGCACAAGCGTGCTCGGTTTGTCAGGTGTAGCGATGACATTTCCATTCACTTGTCCGTCTATTCTCAAGCCGCCGCTAAATTTAAGGTCGCCTCCGATTACGGTATTGGCGCCAATCAGCGAGTCTATATGAGTTTGCGGCTTATTGGGTTTCTTGCTGAACATCGTATTCTCCTTACTTATGATGGACTTACGTTTTGCCGCACTTTTGGCTCAACAGCGCCTTGCTCGAAGATGCGCACTTGAACGTTTTCCAATTCAGCATCAGGTGGCAATTGAATGCTCTGCTCAATACGCTGATAATACTTGAAACCAAGCTGGAATTGGGCATTCCCAGACTCTTCCTGTGGGAATACATGGGTTGTAACATTTCCATTTTCCCTTACAGTAGCCACCAACTGAAAGTTTCCGGTGAATTTTTTTGCGCGCTGCCCGCTTTGCACCAGCAACATTCGAAGATGGTATTCCCCAGGCATTTTATCCCGTTCCAGTTTCAAACGATGCACTCCCAGTTCGCCTTCCTTTCCTCTCGTAGCAGTAAGGTTCTGGAAAAACACCAGATCCTCCTGCAAGTGAACATTTTCATCAGATAGGTTTTTAAGCTGGTTTGATGTTTCTCGGTTGCTAGCTTGCTCAATCTGAATTTGCCGTTCACTTTTCGCGACCTTGTCACTCAATAACACATTTTCCGATTGAAGCTTGGCTACCTGTTCTCGTAACCTTGATATCTCTTCCTCTGTTTCACCTCGGTGAAATCCCGCAAATTCCAGACCACTGTCATAAGCCCACCAAGCCAAGCCAATCGTAGCCAGCACGAAAGGCAAAATCATCCCCCAACGCAAGTACCAGGCAAAATGCGGTCGCACAGTCATCTGTGGAGCTGAAATACTGAACCTGCGCTCTACACCTCGCCACATCTCGGGATATACTCCTTGCTAATTCTTAAGGTAACAATGCAATGTTGTTCAACGCAGTATTTTCGGCCACCCCGAACATGATGTTCATATTCTGCAACGCCTGACCTGCGGCCCCCTTGACCAGATTATCGATTACTGACAAAACTACCACGGTATCGCTTCCTTGCGGTTGGTGCACTGCTAATCGACAAAAGTTCGAGCCGCGCACGCTTCGCGTGTCAGGTTGACTACCTGAAGGCATCACATCCACAAAAGGCTCTTTTGCATAGCGTTCCTCAAACAAGGCCTGCAAATCGATATCACGCTTCAACCTACCGTAGAGAGTCGCATGAATACCACGAATCATAGGTGTTAGATGTGGCACAAAAGTCAGCCCAATCTCTTTGCCACCGGTGGCGCGCTGCAAACCCTGCCTGATTTCAGGCAAGTGACGATGTCCGGCCACTCCATAAGCCTTGAAGTTATCCCCCGCCTCGGCGAACAAATTACCGATTTCCCCCTTGCGTCCGGCTCCTGATACTCCAGATTTGGCATCGGCGATCAAACTGTCCGTATCTATCACACCTGCTTCAAGAAGTGGGATAAAGCCCAGTTGCACCGCAGTCGGGTAACAACCAGGATTGGCCACAAGCCTTGCTGACTCTATCTGTGCACGATTCACTTCAGGCAATCCATATACTGCCTCAGTCACCAAATCGGGACAGGCATGCGTCATGCCGTACCATTTTTCCCACGTTGCGATGTCAGTTAAACGAAAATCTGCAGCCAGATCGATAACCTTGACGCCTGCATCTAGCAATGAGCGCGCTTGCTGCATTGCAATCCCGTTCGGCGTGGCGAAAAACACCAGATCGCATTTCTCTAGGAGCGCCTGATCCGGATGGGTGAATGGCAGATCCACAAAACCCCGCAAGCTTGGGTAAATCTGACAAACAGGCGTTCCAGCATCCGTTCGGGACGTCACAACCTGCAAGGTAACCTGCGGATGTACAGACAGCAGGCGCAATAACTCGACCCCGGTGTAACCCGTTCCGCCTGCAATGCCGACTTTGATCATCTTAACTTCCATTTAATTTCAGCAGTTATTCTACAACAAAACCGCTGTGCCCCAGAACCATTCAAAGAGAGACACTTAAATCAGCAAGAATGCGTTCAGAGTTTTGTTTGACAAAAAACGAAAAAGCCGCCAAAGGCAGCTTTTCGTTTTGCGTCCTATATGCCCTTGAGGATATAGAGCAATATTATCGCTTGGAGAACTGCTTGCGACGTCGCGCCTTGCGAAGACCGACTTTTTTACGTTCCACTTCGCGTGCATCTCGAGTAACAAGACCCGCCTGCTTAAGCGCAACTTTGAAAGAAGCGTCATAGTCAATTAACGCACGGGTTATACCATGCCGGACTGCACCAGCTTGGCCAGATTCACCTCCACCGGTTACATTCACCATAATATCGAACTTGTCGAGGGTTTCGGTCAGCGTCAACGGCTGACGAACAATCATTCGACCAGTTTCGCGGGAAAAGAATACATCTACCGGCTTGTCGTTCACCACGATGTTGCCTTTGCCTGCCTTGATAAACACTCTTGCCACCGCACTTTTGCGACGTCCGGTTCCGTAGTTATAACTAACGCTCATGGTTATACTTTCAAAAAATTAACTGGCCTTCAACAAATTGACTGGTTTGGGCTGCTGTGCCTCATGGGGATGCGCTGCACCTGCGTACACCTTCATCTTGCGCAACATCGCATAGCCAAGCGGGCCTTTCGGCAACATCCCCTTGACTGCCTTTTCCAAAACACGGCCAGGGTGACGGGTTTGCATCTTGGCAAAATTGGTGGTGTACAAACCACCAGGGTAAGTAGTATGGCGATGATAAAGCTTGGCTTCTGCCTTATTACCGGTTACTCGTATTTTGTCGGCATTGACCACGACAACGAAATCACCTGTATCCACATGAGGTGTATATATAGCTTTGTGCTTGCCACGCAGTCTCGAAGCTATCTGAGCGGCCAGACGGCCCAGCACCTGATCGGCAGCATCTACCAGAAGCCAGTCATGCTGGACTTCATGGGATTTGGCGGAAAATGTTTTCATGACCACAATTCCTAAAAATTCATAAGTAAACCTTGAAAGGGCGCGCATTCTATTGCAGGCTACCCAACCATGTCAAACCCTATTTGATTAGCAGTTTGAAGTGAAATCTCATTTTTGATTGGGTGATTGGGGCAACAATGGCCAACTTGGCAAGTTCCGCATGCTGCACCTGCCAACCCACAAGTGTTGGATCAGTTTACTGCCGATGATAAGCTTCAAAGAATCCCAAATCATAATGTAAATGGTACTGCCTAAGCGAACCAAGTGGATTTTACCTATAAGCAATGCCCTAAATGCGGATACGAGCCGCTGCAAGACCTTCCGGCCAGCGCAAAATGCCCTGCCTGTGGAATCTACTTCTTCAAGTGGGTTGAAGCCTCGCATACTTCCGACTTAATCAAAGCTGAAGACGAAACCTACGTAAAAGAAAACATCAAGTGGATAACAATACCTTTCCAACCTCTAGATAACATGGGAGCAACGACATTTTACGGACGTTTCTTAGCACTGTTAATCCTGGCGGTTTGGAGCTGGTTCTTATTCAGTTATGATTACCGTGATGGAGAAATAGGCACATCCTTCATGCATGATATTCTTCTTCCTATACATGAGGCTGGCCATGTGTTTTTCAGGCCATTTGGCGAATTCATGATGATATTAGGAGGAAGCCTATTCCAACTGCTGCTACCACTAGGAATCACATTCGCCTTTATCGCAATAAATCGTGACAATTTTGGTGGTGCAATAAGTTTATGGTGGACTGGGGTAAGTCTGCTTGACCTGTCTCCATACGTTTATGATGCCTTGCAACCACAATTGACCCTAATAGGAGGTAGAACTGGCGCAGAAGGTCCGCATGATTGGATATATCTACTAACATCGATTGGTCAATTGGGTAATTCACAGCATTGGGGTTCGGTGCTACATACTTCAGGAGGGCTTTTAATGGTGTTGACCCTGATCTGGGCAGTAATATTGCTTTGGCGGCAGCACATTCAGCTCAATAAGGCCAAGCGTTAAGGAATAACATTAATAGTCTTGATCTTCCTTGCAACCTTCAATAATACTTACGCTGAAATTCTAATTCCGTCATGTCCTGGTCAATCACCAATATTATAGCCACCATCTTACTGCCACCGCTCAGCCTGTTGCTGTTGCTTTCATTCGGTATCTTCCTGATGTATCGCAGCCACCAGTTTGCCAAGCCGGTTATATCTTCCGCACTCTGCCTACTTTGGTTAGCATCTACTCCCTGGTTCGCAGAGGGCGCTCTGCATCTGCTCGAAGCCAGCACAACTGTTTTGGATAGTGAGCACCAAAGCGCAGATGCAATCGTGATTCTGGGAGGCGGGACTTATTTCAACGCTCCTGAGTATGCCGGTCATGACACAATTAGCGAACAAACACTTCCACGTTTACGTTATGGCGCGATACTGCATCGTGCTGATGGCACACCAATTCTGGTTACCGGTGGCATGCCATTGAACAATGATCTTTCCGAAGCACAGCAGATGCGCACATCGCTGCTGCTGGACTTCCATGTCCCAGTACGCTGGACCGAGGATACATCCGAAAATACGCTGGAAAATGCCCGCAACACATTCAAAGTTCTGCAAAAGGAAGGCATCAGAAAAATCTATCTGGTAACCCACGCGTGGCATATGCCACGCGCTTCCATGTCATTTCGCCACGCAGGATTCGAGGTTGTGGATGTGCCTGTCGCTTTCACCACCCGATATAAGACCAACTTGCTGGCATTCCTTCCTCGCGCTGAAGCTTTACGCGACAGTAAAATTTTTGTACACGAAGTTATCGGATTATTCTGGTATAGGGTAAAGTTTGTCTTCTCTGGCAACTAGATAATATAAAGGAATACCATGAAAGCGCGCGTCAAATGGGTAGAACAGGCCTCTTTTCTAGGTGAGACCGAAAGCAGTCACGCAATTTTGATGGATGGATCGCCAGCAGCAGGCGGACGCAACCTGGGTCCACGCCCAATGGAAATGTTGCTGATCGGAGCAGGGGGTTGCACCAGCTTTGACGTTGTGAGCATCCTGAAAAAAGCCCGTCAGGCAATCTCCGACTGTTACGTAGAATTGGATGCCGAGCGTGCCGAAACAAATCCTAAGGTATTCACAAGGATACACATGCACTTCGTCGTAAAAGGCAAGGACATCAAATCCGATGCTGTTGAGAAAGCTATAAAACTCTCAGCAGAGAAATACTGCTCAGCTTCGATCATGC